>QQVN01000003.1:0-311405 GCA_003352285.1 Thermoproteota archaeon
ACCAGAACCAAAACCAGAACCAAAACCAGAACCAAAACCAGAACCAAAACCAGAACCAAAACCAGAACCAAAACCAGAACCAAAACCAGAACCAAAACCAGAACCAAAACCAGAACCAAAACCAGAATTAGAGAGTGATGATCCCTTCGAAGGAATTGATACTAAGGATATCAACAAGTATGCAGACATGTATGATGAACCTCCCCCTGAGAGTGATGCTCAAGCAAAAGAGCTTTCCTCAAAGATTCGTAAATGGATTGAAGATGGAAGACCAAAACCTGGTGAGGAACCAAAGAAACAAGACGATGCAGATAAATCTAAAAAGAAACGTTCTCTATTTGGTAGATTTAAGAAATGAAATTAAAAACAAAAGATTTTCTCACACTGGATGAATTATCAAGCAAAGAGCTTTCACAAATTATTGATCTTGCAATAAAATTAAAAAAACAAAAAAACAACAAAGCAAAACCACTACAAAACAAAACACTTGCAATGATATTCCAAAAACCTTCCACTCGTACACGAGTAAGCTTTGAGGTAGGAATGTTTCAGTTGGGTGGAAATACGTTGAATCTGTCACCAAATGACATGCAAATTTCTCGGGGTGAATCTGTACAGGATACTGCAAAAACCCTCTCTGCATATGTTGATGCTATAATGGCTCGAGTCTTTGAGGATGACCTACTGGAAGATCTTGCAAAAAATGCCACAGTTCCAGTGATTAATGGATTATCAAACTCATTTCATCCATGTCAGATATTGGCTGATCTTATGACAATCAAAGAAAAGAAAAAGAAACTTTCTGGATTAAAGATTGCTTGGATTGGAGATGGCAATAACGTATGCAATTCACTCCTTTATGGATGTGCGCTAAGTGGAATTAACATCTCTGTTGCAACACCAAAAGAGTTCCAACCTGATTCTGCAGTGGTAAAAAAATCAAAAAGTAAAACTCAAGTTGAATTAACAACTAATCCTGATGATGCTGTGATTAATGCAGATGTAGTAATGACTGATACCTTTACTTCAATTCATAATTTAGATAAAAAACGCGTTAAAAAATTCCTACCAAAATATCAGGTCAATTCTTCCTTGATGAAAAAAGCAAAGAAGGATGCAATCTTTATGCATTGCCTGCCAGCAAAGCGAGGCGTAGAAGTTACCGAATCAGTAATTGATGGTCCTCAATCAGTTGTTTGGCAAGAAGCAGAAAATCGTCTGCATTCTCAAAAAGCACTTTTAATTTCTTTGATAAAATAATTAGTTTGTATGTTCTAAAATTTTAATAAAATCAGAATAATCTTTTTGTTCTCTGAGATCACCCAGGTAATCATTTATTTTTTCAAGAATTTGTTTGTGTGCATTTCCGTAAATGTCCTGAATTATTCTTTTGAAATATTCTGGATTCTCTAAACAATCCGTAAAATAAATCCCATATTCTGACTCCAATCTGTTTTCAACTTCTTTATACTCTGCTTTTCCAAATTCATTTAACGTTCTTTCAATAATGACTGCTACGAGGGCTCTTTTTACGGTGTGGTTTTCCATATATCAAATTATTATGTAACTGCTTTAAACATATCTCACATTTTAATAATGTAGAATCGTATTACAAGCCGATTGCAAAAAACTAATCTTGAAACTTTTCAATCTCAGTGGTTACTAGCTGCATTACTTGCACTACTTGTATCGATAAACACGATTGCAAATTTTCTTGACATGTACACTGCCATACTTGTTGGAAACATTGTTTATGTTCCAGTAGTATTACTTCTAGTCACAGTTAGTGCATTTACTCTGATAAAATTAGGCCATGATGGAATGCATGGAATAGCATGGATCTCTTTACTTATTGCATCATTATTATGGCTAGTTGCTGAAGTAGTGTGGATTTTTTACGAGCTTGTATTACAGGTTGATCCTTTTCCATCTCTAGCTGATGTGTTCTATTCACTTGGATACCCATTTCTTTTTGTGTTTATGTTGGCATACATCTCGCCAGTCCGAAAAGGAATCACAAAACGTTCTTTGTCAATTGCAATCTCTATTTCAGCAGTAATCCTGTTCTTTGGGTTATACCAAACAATTGACTCTTCAATTTACCTAAACTCTCTTGATACATTTTATGCAATTCTGTATCCAATCTTGGATTCGATTCTGATAGTTCCTGCGATCTTGGGCATCTCTCTGTTCTTCTCTGGTAGGGTCAATTTCATGTGGACAATGGTATGCTTTGGGATTTTGTCTCTGTTTATTGCTGATACAATCTTCATGTATTCGCAGATGGATGACACATACTATACGGGACACCCAATTGAGATTTTATTTTATTTTAGCTACGTTTTGATTGCGTTTGGAGTGTATGATCAAGTGCGAATTTTTGGTCAAAAAAATAAAATCCAAAGATAGAGTTACAATCTTGCCTTGATCCGTGAAAAAACATCGCACACGATAAAAACCTACGAAGCCGTATCACTTTACGTTTATAAGAGCAGATTCAAGTTTTTGCCTTATAGATGGCCTATTCGCAAATATTGAGAAGACTACGGGAAGAGAAGACTAACTACCGAAAGCGTAAAACCATGTTGATGGGAAAGCGTCCTTTCATCACTGTTCAGATTACTAATGAGAATACCCAAGTCCAAATTCACACGCCAGAGATGACTGGTGATAAGGTCATTGCATCAGCACATTCACATTATCTATTAAAAAAAGGCTGGAAAGGCTCACGCAAAAACATTCCAGCAGCATATCTAACTGGATATCTTGCAGGAAAAAAAGCAGTAGGAAAAGGTTCCAAGTCTGCAATACTTTACACCGGTACTAGACGTTATACTCAAAGAATGGCAGCAGTACTCAAAGGAGTAGTTGATGCTGGTTTGGAAATCCCAGCTGATCCTGAATCATTTCCACCAGAGGAGAGAATCACAGGACAACACCTTACTGTAAAAAATGACGTTAATCAATTCAAATCACAAATAGATTCTGAGGTAAAATAAGATGAGTCAAATTCAAGAGAAAAAAGATTCAGACCGCGGTGAACGTAGAAGACGTCCACGAGAAGAAGAAGAGGTTTGGGTACCAAAGACCATACTTGGACAAAAAGTTGCATCAGGACAAATCACTTCACTAGAAGAAATAATTGAAAGCGGTGATAGAATTCAAGAAGCTGGTATTATCAAAAAATTACTTCCAGATTTGAAAACCGAAGTCGTAGATGTTGGAATTATTCAAAAGATGACATCAAACGGCCAATCAACAAGATTCAAAGCAATTGTTGCAGCAGGAAACGGAAACGGTTGGCTAGGTGTTGGTCAAGGAAAATCAAAACAGATGAGAATTGCAATTGAAAAAGCAAACAACCAAGCATATCTTAATGTCAGTCCAATCAAATTGGGATGTGGTAGTTGGGAATGCAGATGTGATCAAAAACATTCTGTTCCATTCAAAGTAAGAGGAAAAGGTGGAAGTGTTACAATTGAAATTTTACCTGCACCACGTGGACTAGGTCTTGTTGCAGGTGGTAAAATTAAACGACTATTAGAATTGGCAGGACTCAAAGATGCATGGACCACAGCATATGGTTCCACTACAACAATGAACTCCACTTCTAAAGCACTACTTGAATGTCTAAGACAAACATTCAGTCACGGATGATGAGAAATGGCAAAAGCATATCTTGTTGTTAGAATCAAAGGTCAAGTCGATGTTCCATATTGGGCAGAGCACACACTCAAACTACTCAAATTAGAAAAGAGATACCGCGCTACTATCATTCCAGCTAAAGAAAATACCTTGGGTATGTTAAACAAAGTAAAGCATTATGTTTCTTGGCAAGAAGTTGATACAGGCTTAGCTAAGGAGTTGCTAGACAAAAAAGCTAGAAAGTCCGGCTACAAAAAGATAACATCTGAGGACTTGGGAGAGATTGGCTTCAAATCAATTGATGAGCTTGCAACATCTTTGGCTGAAGGCAAGACATCATTAACTAAACTAAAACCCCTAAAACCTTGGTTTGCCTTGGCACCACCAAGACATGGATTTAAGAAAAGTACAAAGCGCATGTCTGGCCAAAAAGGAGTTTTGGGACAAAACAACGAACTTGCTACAATTGTGAGGAATATGATGTAACATGGCTACTCGCTTACGAAAGACTAGAAAATTTAGAGGCTCTAGAAACCACGGTTGGGGTCAAGTCGGACAACACCGTGCAAGTGGACACAAAGGAGGACTAGGTGTCTCAGGACAACTCAAACATCATTACAGCGGAATGCTCAAGACAGACCCAGATCACTTTGGTCATGATTCTACTGTTCCACCTCACCCAACTATAACAAGAAAATGGGCTAGCGTCCGTGATCTCGATGATCTATTTACAAGATATGGAAAACAAGAAGGGGAGAAAAAAGTAATAGATCTACAAGGAAATGGATTTGACAAGCTACTAGGCGGAGGTAAGATTACATCTGCTTACACTGTCAAGATAAATCGTTTTACTGCATCTGCTGAAGAGAAAGTCAAACAAGCAGGAGGCGAGGTGTTAGCAGATAATGGCTGAGGGTTCAGCTACTGCGTTTATACGAAAAATGGTAATGGTTGCAGAACCGTATCTGCCCCAAGTACCAAAACCAAAAAAGAAACTACCTTTACCAACAAGACTCCTTTGGTGTGGTCTTGCACTTTTAATTTACATGATAATGGGACAAACCCCATTGTTTGGAGCAACGACTCCAGAATTTGATTTTCTTGCATTTGCAAGAGTTATTTTTGCATCCCAACAGGGAACATTAGTTGAGCTTGGAATAGGGCCGATAGTCACAGCCGGACTATTGATGCAGCTCTTGAGGGGTTCTGAAATTCTCAAATTTGATTTCAAAAAGCCTGAAGAACGTGGTGTATTTCAGACTGCAACAAAGATTGTAACATACATTGTAATCGTCGTAGAGTCTGCGGTATATGGAATGGCCGTATATGGCCCAGGAATTTCTGATCCTAGTGTACTGTATATTATAGTAGGACAACTGATGGCTGCGTCAGTAATCATCATGTTTCTTGATGAGCTGATTCAAAAGGGATGGGGTCTTGGTAGTGGAATTAGTCTATTCATTATGGCAGGTGTTGCTCAACAAATTCTATGGAGCCTCTTTAGCCCATTGCCTGCTGGTGATGGAGGAACGGTAGGAATTCTTCCATACATTGGACAATCAATAATGTTTGGTGACTTGTCAAACGTATTTTTCCGGTCAAATCAGCTTCCTAGCATATTTGGAATACTCTTGACGGCAGCGGTGCTGTTAATCCTTGTATACACACAGGGCATGAAGGTAGAGATTCCAATCGTGTCTACAAAGTACAGGGGATTCTCAGCAGTGTACCCAATCAAACTAATGTACGTATCAAACATTCCTGTAATTTTAGCATCTGCACTTACAGCAAACGCGGTCTTTATTGGTCAGATGTTTTGGGCCAACTTTAATCCGCGGAATAATAATTTCTTTATGAATATTTTAGCGCAATTTGATCCTACCAGTCCGTCTACTCCAATCGGAGGAATACTATACTATGTTACACCACCAAGAGGACTAGATGTTGCAGCACTTGATCCTATGAGAGCCGTAGGCTATGTCTTGTTTATGATTGGAATTGTTGTAGTATTTGGAAGATTATGGGTAGAGCTTGGTGGTCTGTCTCCAAAGAGTGCTGCTCAAAACTTGCTAGATGCAGATGTACAGGTACCTGGATTTAGAAGATCAAATAAACCCGTTGAGGCACTACTTAATCGATACATTCCTTCTGTAACAATTATTGGTTCAATGATACTTGGAGCATTGGCTGGAATCTCTGATGTTCTTGGCGTATTTGGTTCTGGAATTGGAATCTTACTGATGGTAGATATTCTGATCAACTACTATAATCAACTTGTAAAGGAACAGGTCGAAGTTGTAATGCCACGGCTTGGTGCGTTGCTTGGTAGAAAGTAAAAAAGTCGTAATGGTTGGCATTCCTGGTGTCGGCAAGACTACTTTGGTATCAAAGATAGTAGAAATTCTTAATGGAAAAAACAAGAGCGTCAAAGTTGTTAGCTTTGGAACTGTTATGCTAGAAGAAGCCAAGAAGAATGGATGCAAAGACAGAGATGATTTGAGAAAACTAACTACTGAAGAACAACAAAAACTCCAAAGAATTGCTGGCGAAAAGATTGCAGCAATGCATGAAGATTTGGTCATTATTGATACTCATGCGTTTATTGTCACTCCAGCTGGATTTTATCCCGGACTGCCTGATTATGTGATGAAGATTATCAAGCCATCAAATTTTATCACAGTATCAGCAAGACCTGAGGAAATTTACAACAGAAGAATGAAGGATGATACCAGAAATCGGGATATAATTTCAATTGATGCAATTAAAAAGGAACTTTCTGTGCAGGAATCCATGGTATCTGCATGTAGTGTTTTATCTGGCTCACCGATGATGACCGTGTTAAACCGTGAGGGAAAGATTGAAGAAGCTGCTGAAACCGTAATTAATGCAATAGGTCTGTAAAAATGGAATTTAACATACTGCTATTTCTTGAATCAATCTTTCTACAAGGTGATCTCTTTGGAATTCATCAGGGCCCATTAGGCAGCGCAGATCCAATTGTAAAAGGAATAATCCCATCAATGTTTGGAATTTTGGGATTTGCATTATTGCTTAATCTCTTTAATGCTGGAGTACGCAAAAAATTGGTAGACCAAGTAAAACTAAAACGAATCATGAAAGAGACACGTGCTTGGCAAAAAGAACGAATGGCTGCATTTAGGGCAAAAGATACTGCAAAACAAGCAGAGCTTAACAAAAAATCTGCATACATGAACAAGATGAACATGGAGATGATGCAGATGAACATGCGACCAATGATGATTACATTTGTCCCATTAATTTTGATATTTTACTTTGTATTGCCTCCATTATTCTCCTACACTGTTGCACTATCGCCAATTCCACTCAATGTGATTCCAGGTGACTTTTTCCAACTAACATGCACTGCAGCTCAAGCAGTTGACTCTGAACATGTATGTCCTAAAGAAAACGCGATTTACTTTTGGGCTTGGTACTTTTTGTCATCTATTGCGTTTAGTGGCATAATCATGAAAGTTACTAAAACATCGATGGGTCTCGATTGACCAAATCTGTTATCATCTCTGGTCCTCCAGCAGTTGGTAAAACTACAGTTGCTTTAGCCCTTTCACAAGAGTTTGATCTGAAATATCTTAGCGGTGGTGATGTTCTAAAGGAGATTGCAAAGGAGCAAGGATTTGTTGCAGATGGTGATGATTGGTGGGACAGGCCAGAAGGAATGAAGTTCCTATCACAAAGGGAACAAAACTATGATTTTGATAAAAAAGTAGATGAGCGCTTAAAGAAACTATTCTATGAAGGCGGTAAGGTGATAACAAGCTATACTCTGCCTTGGCTTGTTGATGATGGAATCAAAATCTGGCTTGCAGGTTCTCATGAGAACAGTGCAAAAAGAATGCAAAACAGAGACAACATGGAAAGAAAGGAGGCTTTTGAAGTGACTCGGAAAAGATACGATAAAAACAAAATTCTCTACAAAAAACTATATGATTTTGACTTTGGTTCTGATACCTCGGTATTTGATACTGTGATTAACACTGATAATCTAAATGCGCAACAAGTAATAGAGATTGCAAAATCAACTGTACGTGAGTTACTATGACACTAAAACAACTAGAAAATTTACTAGAGATTGATCAAGACCTAACTGATAATGAATACGGTACATACTATGACAAGCGTTCAATAGAGCAGTTACTCAATTATGGACTGATACTCTTAGACAAACCACCAGGTCCCACTAGTCACGAAACAGTCGCATGGACTAAAAGAATTCTAAAGATTCCAAAGATTGGGCATAGTGGAACACTAGACCCTATGGTGTCCGGAGTATTGCCACTTGGATTAGGTGAGGCAACAAAAGCACTGGGTGTTTTGTTGTTTGGACCAAAGGAGTATCATGCATTGGGACGACTCCACTCGTTACCATCAAAGGACAAGCTAAATGATATTCTATCAATGTTTAGGGGAGAAATTTTTCAAAAACCTCCACAACGTTCATCTGTATTGAGAAGAACAAGAACAAGGCACATCTATGAGCTAGACTTGCTTGAGCAAAAAGAGAGATTAATTCTAGTACGTGTACTGTGCGAGGCTGGAACTTATATTCGAAAATTATTTTACGACATTGGAGAAATTTTAGGTCCAGGCGCATCAATGATTGAGCTTCGAAGAACTAGAGTTGATCAGTTTACAGAAGAATCAGGATTGATTACACTACATGAGCTTGCTAACGCATTTGCATTATGGGAAGAAAAAAAGGATGATTCAAAGCTAATCAAGATGATCAGGCCAATTGAGGATGCACTAAGTGAAATTAAATCAGTAGTTATTCGTGATTCCGCAGTTGATGCACTGTGTCATGGAGCACAACTTGCAATTCCTGGAATCTTGCAGGTATCCCCTGATCTAAAAAAGGGTGACTTTGTTGGGGTGTATACACTCAAAGGAGAAGCAGTTGCCTTGGCTGAATCATTATACAGTGCACACGAAATCAAAGATGGAACAAAGGGATATGCGTTTCAGACAAAACGAATCATTATGGCTCCAGGTACGTATCCAAAGAGATGGCACTCAAAGCCTAACCAACAAATAAAAACTGAATCAGAATAGAATTTTTTACTTGCTTCCAAAAGGACTAGTCATTGCAACAAGTGTAGGAGTCTTTGCTGCAGTAGTATTTGGCTTATTCTTTGCAGAATTAAAAAATGAAAATCAACTAGTCTTTGTTGATGGTCCTTCATTGTCAATAGTAACAGAAAAGACTGATTTTAAAAAAGGCGAAGACATTAAGATTAGGATTGTAAATTCTGGCACTGTGCCAATTACATTTTCTGATGCATCATATGGATTAAAAATCACACAACTAGATACCATTGAACTGTACTCTCCAACTGCTGCACAAGTGGTATCTACATTAGAACCCAAAGACGAGGTGACCATCACTTGGGATCAGATAAAAAACGATGGAGATGCAGCACTTGAGGGCTTGTACAAAATTATATCAGAAGGCAGAGATTCCGAACAAAACAAAATTTCAAAATCAATAACTGTTCATATCCACAAATAGTGCAAATCAAATCCTTGCCAACCTATTATATAATGAAATAATCTGTCTCAATGACAGTGCCGGGGTCGCCTAGCCTGGTAGGGCGCGCGCCTGGAAATTGATAACCATAAAGCGCGTTCTCGCAAGGGAACGGGAGTTCAAATCTCCCTCCCGGCGCCATTTTCAAAATCAATTAATTGCTTGTAAGTTACTCTCATACCATTGGAAAAATTTGATGTTGCTATTATCGGAGGAGGCATACTTGGCACTGCAATATCCTACTGGATTTCATTACTTTATGACATCAGAGTTTGCGTTATTGAAAAGGAGAAAAATGTTGCAAGACATACTAGCAGCAGAAATACCGGCGTTGTCCATTCTCCGTTTTATCTTGATCCTGTAAAGCGAAAAAAATCTGCACTAACATCACTGATATCTCATGATTTGTGGGCTACCATGGCAAAGAAAAAAGATCTCCCATGGCATGAAGTCGGAACAATTGAAGTTGCGTTAAATGAATCCCAACACCACACTCTTGAGAAATATCTCAAATGGTCTGCAAAAAACGGAATACCTGAAGAGCAGACTCAACTTTTAGATGATAAAGAACTAGAGAAAAAAGAACCAAACCTCAGGGCCTATTCTGGATTATACTGCTCAAGGGATGTTTCCACTGATTATGGCTTGTTTACAAAGGAGCTCAAAAAGGAATCAGAAAAAAATGGAACACAGTTTCTTTTTGGTAAAAAACTCGAGTCAGTAACAGTCGGAAATGATTCCATTCTTACATTTTCAGATGCAACAACTCTTGATGCTACATTGACAATTAACTGTGCTGGGGGAAATTCACTTGATATTGCAAAAAAGTTTGGCCTAGCAACAGAATATGATGATCTGCATTTTCGAGGAGAATACTGGATTGCTGATTCAAACTATTCTAATCTTGTTCAGACAAATATCTACACTGTAGCTAGATTTTCTGAATTTCCTTTCTTGGATCCGCACTGGATAAAGCGCTCAAATGGAACAACTGAGATTGGACCAAACGCAGTTCCTGTTGCAACACCTGAGACATACCTTGGGTATACAGGTGATATCGGAGAGACAATTGACAAAGTAAAAGAGATCATCTCGGGAAATGTCAAAAAATTATTGTTAAATCCTGACTTTTTGACTCTTATATCAAAGGAGTTTTTGAGCTCTATCTCAAAGACTGCTATGGTGCATCGAGTTCAGGAGTTTATTCCAAAAGTAAAACCAGAATACTTTACAGAACATGGCACTGCAGGTATTCGAACACCAATTATTTCTGAGAAAGGAGAATTTGAAAAGGATATCTTGGAACTTTATGGAAAGAATTCTTTTCATATTGTAAATTATAATTCCCCAGGTGCTACTGGCGCTCCTGCATATTCAGCCCTTGTTGTAAAGCAATTACAGGAAAAAGGACTATTGAAGAGCTCTACAAAACAAAAGAGCTCCTTTTGGAGATTTGAGGACATTATCAACCAAGCTTAATATCATATAAAATCAGAAATGGTATCATGTTTCCTGACAAGTGCTCCATAAAGGAAGAGGGACGAAACTGTCTAAATCCCCCAGAGTTTGTCATATCTGTATTGGTTGAAGATGGGGAATACATGGTCGGAGTCACATGCAACAGGCACAAAGGCGCAGTGTCTGGAAAAATTCAGATATTACAAAATGAAGGAAAGATTCCGAAAGGAACAATTAATTTTTCAGAGCTAAAACCAGTTGGTACTGACTGTATCAAGGGCAATGCTGATGATTTGATTCAGCTGTAATTTTGAAAATTTCATGTGTAAAAAATACACAAACAATTCTTCGCTATCTTTTACTTTACAATTATTCTATGATATAGTGGCAGGGAAGTTGTATTTTTGGCAACTTGTCTGGTCCTATCTAATAAGGTTAGGTGGTTTTGCCTTTATGGCAACTCTACCTTCTTATTGTTTTTCAAATCTAAGCAAAATCTAAGCAAAAACTAAGAAATTTCTTAGATCTTCAACTTCCAATTTTGGGATCGAATTTTAAATAGTGTATAATTTTACCTTTCATATTGATATCTGGTAAGGGATTACTTTTTACATTAATCTTTAGTGTTGTCTTATTTGGATTTTCATCTTCTCAAGTAGCATATGGTGATTCAGTTACCATCATAGATTCTTCTACCTGTCTTCAACTTGATTCAGGTTCAATCCAATGGTTACCTACACAACAAGCATGTGTAATTAATACATCGTACACATTACCTGGTCCGAAATTTAAAGGTGGAATTATTGATGAAATTACTGTTCCATCTGGAGTAACATTAAGAATTTCTAACGGAGCCACTTTTACTACCTCTGGAGGTACAATTCATAATAATGGAATTTTTGAGAACCTTGGAACCACAACAATTGGTTCTACATTTAACAACAACTGTGGTGCTGAAATAATCTCTTCTGGCACCATTACTGCATCTACTCCTGTAACTGAGAATCTATGCATTCCAAATCTAACTGCGCCTGCTGACGCATCAACAGTTACCGAGGGAAAACCTGATTTAATCTGGGATAATCCTACTGAGACTAGAACAATAGAGTACACTCCAAACCTGGAGGATGTTACAAATCCTGGCGTTCCAATTCAACTTGTTTCATTAAGTTTAGTATCTGTTGAACCACTTAACATTCTTCCAGACGGTAACTATGAGTGGTTAGTATCTGCAGATCTTGATCCTGGATATGCACCAGGATATGCTTTTACAACAACTCCTGTTGACTCTACAACATTTTCGTTTGCAGTTAGCATTCCAACATTTACTGCTATAAAGACCGGAGATTGGAATGATCCTACAGTTTGGGATGTCGGTTCTGTTCCTGGCTCTGGTGATACTGCAATTATTCCTAGTCCATTTAATGTTCTAATTACTGGTGGAACAACTATAGGTACATTACAAAATGCTGGCACAGTAACCGTTCAAGGCGTTCAGCTAAACATAGCCAATAACTTACACAACGACGGTCAAATTGATTTACGAAGCGCAACAATTGACTTTGATAATGATGCAACGCTAACTACTACTCCATCTGTTGGAACCAGCAGAATAACTATTCCAACTGGTTTCTCCTCATCGATAATTCTCAGTGGAGATACGCAACCATTGGTACACCCGGCTGATCACACAATTAGAAATGCTGGCACCCTGCAGCTAATGTCTGGCACTGGCAGCTTCCAAAACGATGGAAGTATTCTAGTTAGACAAGGCGGTACTCTAATAATCAATCCAGGTGATGGAACTCCTGGTTCTCCCACATTTACCAACAATGGATTACTCAGGACACAAGATGTAGGCAGTACCATAACTTGGAGTAATGGTGGAAACGAATTATTCTTAGACAATGGAACCTTTGAAATCATAGACGGTGATGTCACCCTAAGTGGTGGTACGTTTCAAAACAGTACCCCATTAATGTCTGGCACTTCACCTACCCTGACAGTAATCGGTGCAATAACATTTCAAGATGTTACAATAAATGAAAATGCAGTTCTTACCGTTCAAGGCGTTCAGCTAAACATAGCCAATAACTTACACAACGACGGTCAAATTGATTTACGAAGCGCAACAATTGACTTTGATAATGATGCAACGCTAACTACTACTCCATCTGTTGGAACCAGCAGAATAACTATTCCAACTGGTTTCTCCTCATCGATAATTCTCAGTGGAGATACGCAACCATTGGTACACCCGGCTGATCACACAATTAGAAATGCTGGCACCCTGCAGCTAACCGGTAATACTGGTAGCTTCCAAAACGATGGAAGTATTCTAGTTAGACAAGGCGGTACTCTGTTGATTGATTCTGGTTCTGGCTCCTCTGGTGATGATCGATTTGATAATACAGGGATAATCGATATTGATTCTACTAGCTCTGTAACATATTCAGGAGCATCTACTGATCCATTTAATAATTTCAACCTAGTTGATATTGATGCTGTCTCTGGTGGTTCATTTACAAATAATGCGTTATTTGTTAATCACTGCGGTGCTATTGTCCTAAACTCTCTTCTGGAAATTACCGGTTCAGGAACTGTTCAGAATAATCCCTGCGCTGCAACAATTACCGATGTATCTCAGTTAGAAGGCGATTCGGGATCTTCTGACTTTATCTTTACAGTTACAATAAACGATACCTCTATAATTCCAATAGACATTCTATTTGAAACTGCTGATGATTCAGCAACAGTAGCAAACAATGACTATGCCTCTAACTCTGGAACAATCACAATAAATCCTGGTGAGACGACTGCAACAATTCCAGTTACAGTAAACGGTGATACAGACGTTGAACCAGATGAATCCTTCTTTGTTAATTTGCTAAATCTTGATAATCCAGCACAAAATCTTGCATTTGCAGATACACAAGGAGTCGGAACAATACAAAATGATGATATACCAACATCTGATCTTGAAATAATCAAAACAGTTGATACTCCAACTGCATTTGTTGGTGACACTGTAACATTTACTCTACAATTACAAAATCTCATTGGACCAAATGACGCTACTGGAATAATAGTAACTGATCTTCTTCCACCCGAATTGACATTTGTTTCCGCAGTACCAACTGAAGGCACTTACAATGAAATCACAGGAGTATGGTCTGGCATTGACTTGACATTTGGTGAAGGACAACAGCTAGAAATCACTGCGACTGTAAACTCTGCCGGTTCTATAACCAACACTGCAACTATCACTGCATCTGACTCATTTGATCCTGATACTGCAAATGACTCTGATTCTGCAACAGTGACTGCAACAGTGCAAACTGCAGACCTTGAACTATTCAAATCCGTAGATAATCTGACACCATTTGTTGATGAGAATATCGTATTTACACTACAAATTATCAACAATGGACCGGATGCTACTACTGGAGTAGTAGTGACTGATCTTCTTCCACCCGAATTGACATTTGTCTCTGCTGTACCAACTGAAGGCACTTACGATGAAATCACTGGAGTATGGAGTGGTCTTGATTTATCAAACTCTGAAGGCCAAAATCTTGTAATCACTGCGACTGTAAACTCTGCCGGCTCTATTACAAACTATGCTCAGGTAACAGCTTCCGATGAAAATGATTCTGATTCTACTCCAAACAATGGAACTCCGCCAATTGTAAATGAAGACGATGAAGCCATAGTGACCTTTACATCTACAGTAAAGACGGCAGATCTTGAAATAATAAAATCCGTTGATAACTCTACACCACTAATTGGTGACACTGTAACATTTACTCTACAATTACAAAATCTCATTGGACCAAATGACGCTACTGGAATAATAGTAACTGATCTTCTTCCACCCGAATTGACATTTGTTTCCGCAGTACCAACTGAAGGCACTTACAATGAAATCACAGGAGTATGGTCTGGCATTGACTTGACATTTGGTGAAGGACAACAGCTAGAAATCACTGCGACTGTAAACTCTGCCGGTTCTATAACCAACACTGCAACTATCACTGCATCTGACTCATTTGATCCTGATGCTGGTAATGATGTAAGCTCTGAATTACTTTCCGTAAACTTCCCACCAACAGCAGTTGATGACTCTAATGCAACCGATGAGGATACAATTCTTAACGTTGCAGCACCGGGAGTGCTAACAAATGACTCTGATGTTGAAGGACCACTGACAGTTATCTCCTTTGATGGCGTATCTGCTGAAGGCGCTATCATTAATGTTAATCCAGATGGTTCATTTTCATATGATCCAACTTTAGCTCCTGCAATACAGTCACTAAATAATGGAGATCAGGTAATTGATACTTTCACTTACACAGTAGAAGATAACGGATTACCTATATTGACTAACACTGCAACAGTCTCCATCACAGTTGATGGTATTACTGATGATACAACTGCGGCCATAATAGACCCAATTCACATAGAATCTGACAATGCATTTGACACTTCACTTGCAAAAACTGGTGACACTATAACTCTCAGCTTTACATCAAATGAACAAATTCTAACACCTACAGTTACAATCTCTGGATCACCGGCTGCAACTGCAGGTGATGGAGTCTCTTTTACTGCAAGTAAGGCAGTATCTGGAACTGATGTTGACGGTGTAGTTCCGTTTGTTATCTCCGACATTGTAGACCTTGCAGGCAATACCTCACCAGATGTCTCTCTGACAACTGACGGTTCACAAGTAACTATAGATAATACGCCACCTGTCTTGACACTTCCTGCAGATGTGACAGTTAACACAGATGCCGGTCTAGCAACTGCAACATTTGCTTACACAGTGACTAGTAATGAACCTGCAACAATTACACAATTAAATGGTCTTGCATCTCCAGGTCCTTTCCCAATAGGGCTTACAACTAATACTTTCCAAGCTACTGATGCTGCAGGAAATGTTGGCTCCGCTGACTCCTTCACTGTAACTGTAATTGATAATGAGCCCCCAATCATTACTGCTCCTGCTAGTGTCACGTTAAACACCGATGCTGGAGGAGCATTTGCAACCTTCTTACTTCCTGATGCAACAGCTACTGATAATTCAGGTGATGTCCCAACAATTGTAGATAACAGACCTGTGGATAATCAATATCCTATTGGTTCTACAACAGTAACATTCACAGCAACTGATTCAAGCGGAAATACCTCTCAAGCAACAACCACCGTTACAGTTGTTGATGACGAACCTCCAGTCATTATTGTACCCTCTGACATCACTGTCAATGTTGATCCAGGCCAATCAAGTGCGGTAGTAACATACAGTGTAACGGCTACTGATAATTCTGGTATATCTCCAACAATAACACAAACTGCGGGTCTCCCATCAGGTGCGCCGTTCCCACTAGGAACAACAACTAACTCATTTGATGCAACGGATAATTCAGGAAATACTGCATCAGCGTCTTTCACTGTAACTGTAATTGATAATGAAGAACCAATCATTACAACTTTGATATCTGATAGAACCGAGGAAGTATCTGGACCAGGTGGTGCAACTACAACCTTTGAGGCCCCAACTGCAACTGATCCACAAGATGGAACAATTCCTGTAACATGTGATGCAACATCTGAAGTTACTTTATTCCCATATTTGCCACCAACACCAACAACCACATTGGTAACATGTACGGCTGAAGACAATGCTGGAAACCAAGCAACTACCAGCTTTAATGTAATTGTTCAAGACACTACAGCACCATTCCTTATAGTTCCAGCAGATATTGTAGTTGAAACAACTGATCCTGCAGGAGTTCCAGTTACATTTACTCCAACTGCAACTGATCTCTTTGATGGAGCAGTTACTCCAGTTTGTTCTCCTGCATCAGGTGATACCTTCACAGTAGGAGTGACAACTGTAGATTGTTCTGCAACAGACAGCACTGGCAATGTTGATAATGATTCATTCCTAGTAACCGTGACACTTGCAAACCTAGCACCTACTGCAAATGATGATTACTTTACAGTAGATCAAGATAGCATTGCAAACCTCCTGGATGTAATAGCAAATGATGATGATGAAAACATTCCAGGACTAACGATTACTACAGTTGGACCAACTGACAATGGTGGAATTGTTAGTAATTCGGGAGCTTCATTAGCGTATTCACCATCATCCGGATTCTTTGGAACTGAAACGTTCACCTATGCTATTCAGGATGATGGAGGACTAGAAGATACTGCAACTGTTACAATTACGGTTCAGTCAATTGATACTGATGGCGATGGTCTAACTGATGAAGAAGAAATAGCAGCTGGAACCGACCCAACTAACCCAGACAGCGATGGAGATGGACTAAATGACGGTGATGAGGTAAATACTCACAATACAAATCCTTTATCTCCAGACACTGACGGAGATGGGTTATCCGATGGTGATGAAATAAACATACATGCAACAGATCCATTAAACACTGATACTGATAATGATGGCCTTACTGACAATGAAGAAATTAACACACACAGTACAGACCCGCTGAACCCTGACACAGATAGTGGTGGAGTAAATGACGGTGATGAAATTACTAATGGAACAGATCCGCTTAACCCAGCAGATGATGTTGTCACAGAAGTCTCAGTGCAAGACCAAAAATCAAATCTCATTGATGAATTAGAAGATAAAATTAATGACGCAGAATCAAAGAATACTAAAAAGGAATTAGAAAAGGCAATTGAAAGAATCGAAAAGAGTCTAGATGATAAAAATTGGATTGACGAGAATACATTAACCTCAAAACATGGACACAAGGCTATTCACGAGGAAGAAAAGGCAGTAAAGAGTTTGATGAAAGTTACAGATGATAAGAAAGACTCTGAATCACCCGAGTTCCTTTCAATGATTCAAGATATCATCGATACTATTGTAGAGATTGATAGAGGATTTGCACTAAATGCAATTGATGATGCACAGGCATTTGCCGGAGACAAGAAATCAGATAAAGAAATTGAGAAAGCATTAGAAGAATTAGCAAAAGGAGATGAAGATATAGCGGACGAAAAATTCGATAAGGGAATTCATCACTATGAAAAAGCCTGGAAGCATGCCCAAAAAGCCATGAAACATGATGTTGATGAATCTGAAACTGATGATGAATCAGAAGAAGAATCAGATGACGACAAGGACGACAAGAAGGACGATGATGACGACAAGAAGAAAGACAAGAAGGACGATGATGACGACAAGAAGAAAGACAAGAAGGACAAAGACGATTAATCTAACAAATACTGAAATATTTCTGCATTAACTAATTCCATGCTAAAGGAAATTCTGTCCGATTTACTATCAATCGATGATATTCTCTTTGTTGTAAAAAGCAATGGTGCAACTGCAGAAATTCGAAGTAATTCACTTGGAATTAGACAGAAAGATCAATGGATTACAATTGGCGAGAATGATGGGCCTTGTCATATGCATCTAAATGATACACTGGTAAGATCAGCACAGTTTGTCAGAGAGGAAAAACCAGAAAGAACTAGCTTTAGCGTTCGATTCTATGATGAGAAAGGTGAACGAATTCTTGGCGTATTTTTTACAAAGATGTATGATGAAAAGATGAATCTAAAGCAAGACAGAAAAAAACTCTATGATGCCCTTTCTCAAAAATATGGCACAGAAATGATTTACTTTACAGAGTAGATAGGCTTTTTTCCTGCAATTCCACGATTTAGATTCTCAACAGTAATTTCAGCCATCTTTGCTCTTGTCTCTACAGTTGAGCTTCCAATATGTGGTGCTAGTACAACGTTTTCAAGTTTTAACAATGGATTTTTGGAATCAATTGGCTCATTTGTAAATACATCTAATGCAGCACCTGCAATAATTTTTTTCTTTAATGCAAAGATAAGATCTGATTCTTTGATTATCTTTCCTCTTGCTGTATTAATAATGTAGGATTCTTTTTTCATTTTTTTCAATAACGGTAGATTCACCATCTCATTTGTTTGAGGATTATGCGGTACGTGTAATGAGACTACATCTGATTTACTAAACAATGAATTTAACGTTGAATATTTTACTCCTAGTTTTTGTTCTACTGATTTTGATAGTCTATTTCTATTGTAATACAAGACATTCATTCCAAATGCTTTAGCTCTTTGTGAAACAACACGTCCAATTCTCCCAAGACCAACAATCCCAAGTGTCTTTTTTGAAATGTCTACTCCCACATAGTCATATGCCCCATAGATTACTTTCCAATCTCCTCTGCGAATTATTCTGTCTCCTTCTGTGACTCTGCGCAGTAGATCTACCATCAATGCAATTGCCAAGTCTGCAGTTGCATCAGTTAATACATCTGGAGTGTATCCTATTCGTATTCCTCTTTTTTTGGCATAATTGATATCAATATGATCATAACCTACACTGTACGTACTGATTGCACGCAAATTTTTTGCAGCATCAATTACTTCTTTGTCAATCTTGTCATATGGAAAACATATCAGTCCATCAACATTGGCAATTTTTTTTATCAGTTTTTCCCTTGGTATGGGAATTTTACCTGAATGCACCTTGATTGAATATCTTTTACGTAATTCCTTTAAGGCAAATTCATGCAGCCTTCTGGTTAAAAACACACGGTTCTTACTCATGCACATACCTCACCTTAAACCATTTATAAGATTCCGCTATATGGAAATTAGTGGTTTCTGACAAAGAAGAGTTTGCAATCTGTGTAGAATGCGGCAATTCAATTGAAAAATGTCAGTGCGTTTGCCCTTTTTGTGGAGAACGTGACAAATGTGAATGTGCATTGTTTGATGCAGCAACAGGCGGTTAGTTCATTTTTTTAACCATATTATTAATATCTAATAAAAAGAAAATCTTTTCGTGACTACTGATATTTCTTGGTTAATTGGTGGACCGCAAGGTAGTGGTGTAGAATCTGCAGCAAATGTTTTCTCACGAGTTTGTGCACAATTAGGATACCAAGTCTTTGGAAAAAGAGAATTTTATTCAAACATCAAAGGTGAGCACAGCTATTTCACTGTCAGAATTGCCAACAAAAAAATTCATTCAAATGTCAATGATGTGACCTTGATGGTCTCTTATGATGCAGAGACAATTTTTCGTCATGCCGACGAAGTAATGAAGGGTGGCGCGATCATATATGATTCAGATCTTGATGCATTAACAACTGATGATGTACATACTCTGGATTCCCCATTTAAGAACAGGTTACACGAGTCCCTAAAATCAAAAAACAAACCATTTACAATTCCAGGAATTTTGGAAACAGCAAAAGAACGAGGTGTAAATCTGTATCCGATTTCCTTTAAGAGCATTTTATCAAAACTTGCTGAAGAAACACAGAATCCAAAACTAAAGGGTTTGATTAGAATGTACAATGTAATTGGCGTGTCTTTGTCGTTGGGGCTCCTCAAGATGGAGACTCAATATCTTATTGAATCAATTGAATCAATCTTTGCAAAAAAACCAAAGGTTGCAGAGATAAATGTTCAGGCTGCAAACTATGCATACAATCAAGGTACTACATTTACTGGATTTGATTATTCCTTACCAAAAGTCCCTAAACAACCACATACAATGCTTGTTCAAGGTTATCAAGGAACAGCAATTGGAAAGATGGTGTGTGGATGCAGATTCCAACCATACTATCCGATTACACCGGCATCTGATGAGAGTGTATATTTAGAATCAAATGAATTGCTTGAAGTATCTGGTGACAGACCAGGCTCTACTCTTGTTGTGCAAAGTGAAGATGAAATTTGTGCAATTGGAATGACGTTAGGTGGTGCAGTGACTGGTACTCGTTCTGCAACATGTACATCGGGTCCTGGATTCTCACTGATGGCAGAAATGATGGGATGGTCTGGAATTAACGAGGTACCAATAGTAGTGACTTCGTATCAGAGAAGTGGACCATCCACAGGTCTTCCTACAAGACATGGCCAAGATGATCTCTTGTTTACGATTAATGCAGGACATGGAGAATTTCCCAAAATTGTTTATGCATCTGGTGATATTGAAGAGAGCTTTTATGATACTGCAAGATGCTTCAACTATGCAGACATTTACCAGCTTCCTGTAATTCATCTGATGGACAAGTTTTTGGCAAGTTCTGTTATTACATGTCCTCGATTTGATTCAGAAAAAATTGAGATAAATCGCGGAAAGTTACTAAACGAAATAAAGACTGATGATTACAAAAGGTTTGAGCTAACACCAGATGGAATATCTCCAAGATCAAAACTTGGTCTTGAGGGTGGTGTCTTTTGGAACACAGGTGATGAGAGCGATGAGTATGGCCACATCACAGAAGATCCAATTATGAGAAGAAAAATGATGGATAAGCGTCTAAACAAGTATGAAAAAATTCTCAAAGAGATACCTGATGAGGAACAAGCAGTATCCTTTGGTGTTCATGAGCATACTGTGATAAGCTGGGGCTCAGCTAAAGGACCTATTCTTGATGCAATTGACATGCTAAAACAAGAAAACATCAATGTAGGATTTGTCCAGATTAAATTGCTAAATCCTTTCCCAACTGATTATGTTGATTTTCTATTAGAAAAGGCAAAAAAGATTATTGATGTTGAGGCAAACCATACTGCACAACTAGGAAAATTGTTTGCTCAACATTTGCACAGAGATCCTGATAATTACATCCTAAAGTATACTGGCAGAGCAATGACTAGCACAGAAGTATATGATTCACTTAAAAAAATCATCAATGGAACTGCAGAAAAAAGGGAGATCTTAATGCATGGCGCTTAAACTCGCTGATTACAAGACAGATGTCCACAATGACTGGTGTCCAGGCTGTGGTGACTTTGGAATTGTAAATGCAATTCAAATGGCACTTGCCGAGATGGGAATACCACGACACAAAGCAGCACTATTTTCTGGAATCGGTTGCTCAGGAAAGACATCGCACTTTGTCAATGTTTACGGGATTCATACTTTGCATGGTCGTGTACTTACATTTGCACAAGGCGCAAAGCTTGCAAATCCTGGAATGACTGTTCTTGCTGCAGGTGGTGACGGTGACGGACTAGGTATTGGTGCAGGACATTTTGTTGCAGCTGGACGAAGAAACATCGACATGACATACATAATATTTGATAATGGTGTCTATGGATTAACAAAAGGACAAGCATCTCCTACTCTAAAACTAGGTGAGAAGACAAAATCATTACCAACACCTAATACAAATTACAATGTTAATCCAATTGGGCTGGCAGTTGCTAGTGGTTTTACCTTTGTTGCAAGAGGATATTCATACGATGTAAGGCATCTCAAGGACCTAATCATTGCAGCAGTGAAACACAAAGGATTAGCATTTTTAGATGTTCTTCAACCCTGTCCGACGTACAATGATATCAATACAAGGGATTGGTATTCTGGAGCAGACATCAAAGAAGCACAGGAGCGACACTCTAGAATTTACAAGCTTGAAGATACTGGATACGAACCAGTCGTTCATTATTCCTCAGAAGCAGAATTAAATGAAAAGCTTAGTCAGGCTTTGATAAAATCCCTTGAATGGGGAAATAAAATTCCTATAGGGATTTTTTACAAAAACGAGTTAATCACCCCATATAGTGGTAGAATCGAAGATAAGATTCCAAATTATGTTGAAAATCCGCCATCAGATCAGATTATCTCACGCAATGGCAAGCCAACTACTGATGTTACCAACCTGCTTGATTCCCTAGAGGTATAGGGTCTCATTTACCCAATGAATTATTAGCAAGTTTCCCAAAAGACAGAGTTATCATTGAACATTACTGATGCAAATAAGATATTTCGAAAATCAATAATCAAGGGTTTTTTTGAACCCCAACTGGTTAATCTTGATTTTAAAAAATCTAACATCAAGCATCCTGAAATACCTGATGACGGTCTGATGCAATTTGAAATACTACACATCTTCTTTGATGTGGAAACCGGTTCTGATTATCCTGATGGAGATGAATGGTTTATTGTTGATTACCTATTTCCTCATGATATGAAATTACCTGATTCACTGAAAGGAACTGACTATTTTACAACTATAGCAATTGAGGATGGCAAAAACTTTTGGCATCATCGTGAATTGATCAGATTCAAGTACGGAAAATCAAAAAAGCTTGTAGAGTCTTTGGAATTTTTAGAAACAAAGTACAAAGAACTTCATTCCATGCTAAAGCCTTTAGAAAAAGACATCAAGTAACCATCTTCCAGCCATTATTCTGGAAAACAAATTTTTTGTCTTTAACAATTGCTTGATTTAGTCTCCAACGCTTTGCTGCTTCATCAAATGAATATGAAATTTTATTTACATTTTGAGGTAATTTTTCGGGATCTAAGTGATATGGAAGTAACTCAATTACAAAATCAATCTTTTCTACTGCATTGTTGTACCATTCTCTATCGTTTGCATCCAAAATAAACTGAATATCTGGCCTTCCTGCAAAGTTTATGATAATTTTTAATGCATTTCCACTTCCTCTCCGTCGCTTCATCTCTTTGAATAATGCTTTTACTTTCTCCCATCTTCTAAAATCAAACCAATTAAAAAACTCCTCAGAAAAAGCCAATGGAATGTTTATCTCAAACATGCTGACAAAATTTTCATCGTCCTGTTCTATCTCTTCTTGTGTTACATTAAATCTTGAATTAAGATATCCGAATACTACTTCTACCTCCCAAGGTGATATTCCATAATATCGTAAATGTGCATATAAAAATTCATCAGACATAATTTCTAAAGCTAAAAATTTCTAATTAAAGGTTCTACTTTGTTTTTTTCTTTTTTTCTATTTGTTCACTCTCAGTTTCTGCATGAACTTCTAGATGATCATATAATGCTTCTTTTGATTCAAAAATCTGCTCACAATAGTAGCATTGATGATCAAGTGACATTATGATATGAGCATGCATCTCAATTAAAAATCTTGACAAAATTGGTATATGAAAGATGGAAATTTTATACCTAATATTCTAAATTGTATTTAGGTACTTCCAAAGATAGAATATTCCTACTGTGCCAATCATAAACAACATTGGCTTCCATGCAAATACTGGAATGCTTGGAGTTGCTAGTTTTACTTTATAGTTCTCAAAAACAGTTGAGACATACTTTCTGATTCTTGCATTCCAAATTTTATAATCAACATTATGACGCTTTAGCATCTCTTCAACTTCGTAAATTACTGGCGTTCTCTGAGAAAACAAATGTTGCAGGTAATCTCTGGAAACTTCTACTTCTGCATGAATTGCAATCAATCCTTTCTTTAGCTCTACAAATCTTACATGCATTTCCCATGGCTTTTTGAGCTTTAGATTCAAACCATTTCCTATCTGTGATGGTTGTTTGTGTTCAAATTTTACTTTGGTAAATCCTTCTGCAGTAAAAATTTTCATCAAATCATTAAAGCTCTTTTTTACTACAATGTGGAGCTGTTCTACTCCCTCTTTGTCTACCTGTATGCTCTCTTTTATTCCATCTAGAAATGATACAGTTTTGGGATATTTTGTAAGATATTCCATTAATTTTCCGTAAAAAATCCCATATTTAAAACAGTTTGACTTTGAATCCCAAATTTCCAGTCAATTAGAGTTTCGAAGACCTCTGACATACACGCATTGGTCATGTGAAATGGCAACTTCGTTTGGGTCTATGCGTCTATCCGTAAGCTTTGCATTAGAATTTCTAACAATGGCAATAGGCCTTGACTCTCCGCCCTCTCCCATCTGATGATTTGCAATTGATGCTAGATTGTCAACCACTGCTTGAAATGTAACCTTTAGAGGATTTCCATCCAGATCTTTTTGAGCCCTCATGTCCGTTACTGGCTCAATTCCTGCACATGCAATGGCAACTCCGGTTGTCCCGACACGGGCTGGCATTAATCTACTATCTACTAGTATCACTCCAACATGAATCAACAAATTCAAAAATATCTTGCGCCGTAACTCTTCTGCAATTTTGTAGGGGCTGTTTGGATAGAGAATTATTTTACCTTTCTTTGCATTTGATTTATCTATTCCAGCATTTGGTGCCATGATGTTATCTGCAGAGGTTATTACAAATCCTGCAATTCCACCAAAGATATAGTCAGATTCTCTAAGAATTATCTCTGAAACTTTTGGTTGGATCTGAAATTTTTCTGAAACCTCAACTCCATGTTTTGAAGGTTTTACCTTGTTGATATCAATGATTCTGCCTTGGGCATTTGAAACAAATTTACTTGAAATTACTAGTACATCACCATCTTGAAGCGTCAAATCCTTTTTCTTTATAGATTCTATAACTACTTGATACAGATCAAAGACAGAATCTCTCCTTTCGGTCTTTACTGTGAGTACGGTTAGAGTCATGAATATTAAAAAACAGATGTACTTTTTATCCTTCTGCAATTATTGATTTCTCCATTCTAAGCACAAAATGTTACTGAAACAGTAACTTTGGCACCTTTACTGCACTGAATCTCAAAATCTGTAGGATAACACATTATAGAATCTGGAAAAGTAAGCTTCTCAGCTTACGCATTCCTATGTATCACTCATTGATAGGTACTCCATGGAAACAAACACAAAAGAAAGCACCTGGAACAAAATGGTGCATGCCCCGTTCAAGAAGGTCGTAGCCTTTGATCTCATATGTATGGGAATTGGCGTCGTCATCGGAATGGGAATTGGTGCATTCTTGATTGCCGGACCATAAGCCTGCAATCATGAACTCCTTTTTTTATTCAGAAAACTGTAAAAGTATCAAAAACCAACAAGCTAGAATGCTTTACCCTCTGGCATTTGCCATAATTGGAATTTTTAGCATATCTTTTCTTTCTTTATCTTATGCAGAGGAAATAATCACCATTCATGTAGCCCCCGAGCAGGTAGACTGTGTCGGTGTTGCAAAGCAAAAATGCATGCAGGTTAGATATTCGGATGATTCAGAGTGGAAGATGTTCTATGATAAAATTGAAGGATTCACTTTTGAGCCTGGAAATCAATATGAGCTTCGCATATTGATTACAGATATCAAAAATCCACCCGCTGATGCATCCTCAAAGAAATATTCCCTTTTAGAAATAATTGAGGATAAAAAACCAAACAGACACATACCATACAATGGAGTATGCGCACCAGGTTTTACTTCATTAGGTGAGATTTGCGTTTTAAATGACAGGTGTGGTCCTGGTGCCTATCCTGGAAAGGTCTGCATCATGGATGGAGAGATTCAGCCATATCTTAGGCCCCTACAGCAGGGGCATGCCGGAATTGCAGCTAGTGATGTAATATGCGCAGAAGGTCTGACTCTTTTATTCAAGTCTTCAAATGGCTCACCATCTTGTGTCAGAGATTCCTCTGTTGATTCTCTAAAGGAGAGAGGATTCCAAGAGATGATGCCAAACCGTGCATGCACACTGGAATATGCTCCGGTTTGTGGTGTTGATGGCCTAACATATGGTAATATGTGCATGATTAATGCAAAGCACATTGCAGTAAAACACACAGGTGAGTGCCTTGATGCAACACTAACAGAGTTTGAGCTTGACACAAAGTATCAGGAAGCTCAAAACAAGATATCAAAGGTTAGCAAAGAACTCTACAATGGACGATACAATGGTAATCTTCCACTGGATCAGGCTCTAAAAATTTTACAGGATGGCAGGGCACTACTAGCCGCACTATACCAACAGTATTCCTCACTTGATGATGAATTAAAGACTGACATGCAGATTGCAATGCGGTTTTCCACTCTAGGCAAGATGGGATTATCAAGCATTGATTCACAAATTAACATGATTAAAAACCAGATTGCAAATCCCTCTCCAGAGCAATCACCAGAAGACATTCTGGCGCAGGCTGAAAAGTCATTTTCTGTAAAGTTCAACGCAATTAGCAATGTAATCAAAAACTACGAGTCCAGCTTTGAGAATGGAACGTATGTAGGTGTGATGTTTGCAGAATCCATGCGAAAGAGCATCTATGAATCTCAGCAAAAAGTCTTTGAGCTATATGATGACCTTGATGCAAAAAAAGAAATGATATCAGAAGAGCTTTATTCCCAAGTTGAGGCCGAGGTGCCAAAGCTTGATGCATCAGTGAATAACATGTGGAAAACAATCAATGAGCATCTTGACAAAAAAGGTGTAACATTTGATGCCCTACGATACACGTGGCAAGCCCCTGGAGTTGATCCTGAGAAGGGATACTTTGTTGATGAGATTGCTGATGGCGTCTACTGGTTGGTATCTAGTGGTTACCAGACAATGTTTGTAGTAACTGGCGAGGGAGTAATAGTAGTTGATGCCCCGCAGCCAATTGGTGAAAAATACCTTGATGCTGTATCTGAAGTTACTACAGAACCCATCACTCACATGATTTACTCGCATCATCATCAGGATCATACCGGTGCTGCAGGGCAGATATTTCCTCCAGACATAACCTACATCTCACACAAAGGAACCGCCGATGTACTCAAGGTAGCAAATGATCCAAACAGACCAGTACCAACTGTTACGTTTTCAGGTGAGCTAGAAACTCTAAACATTGGAGACAAGACAATTGAGCTGCATCACTTGGGAAATTTTCATTCTGATGGTGACATTCTGATTATTCTGCCTGAGCAAAACGTTGCAATGATAGTTGATCTGCTGCGACCAGCTGCTGCGCCGTATCGTGCATTTGGCGTAACACCAGACATTGACCTGTATGTTTCAATGCATGACAAGCTGCAAGATTATGACTTTGATGTTCTGGTTTCGGGACATACTGGAATTCTTGCAACTAAAGATCACATAAAGACAAACAAGGAATTCACACTAGATGTGATGAATAATGCAGCTGATTCACTTGGAGACGAATCCCCCGTAGAGTCATGTGTTGCAAAGACCGTATCACAGTGGCAGGAAAAGCTAGAAGGACTGGATACGTTCATGACAGAGCACTGCCAGGCAATGATTGACTATCACAATTCTAGCTAGATTTCTTTGAGAATCTGAACGTTTCATCACACTCCCATGAGCAAAAATCACTTACGCATTCTTCCTTTCCAGTACATGCGATGATCTCCTTTCCACAGTTTTTGCATATGTGTGATGACATGAGATGAAAAATCATCCATTGGATTTATTTTTCGTCTGCCAAAAATGGAAATGATTTTTCTGCAAATCCTTTTACTGGATTTTCTTACCGTTAATTTCCATCAATCTTACATCCTGATTCCCCGGGTAAGCAATACACTGAGAACTTGAAGAGAATTGTCTTTGCTGAGACATCATCAGTTGCATCAATGTATGCGAGAAGAGTCTTTATGTCATCAAATCTTGGGACCTCCCATGAGAAGACAAACCTTCCATTGGGGTCTGTTCTTCCCTTGAATTCTCGTAATATGTCCTCTCCATAATCCTCAATTGTAATTCTTATCTGTGCGTTATTCACAGGACTGCCATCCCTTGTCACTAGTACGTTAATCTCATGTGTTGTGCCGCCTCTTACCTGCTGTGTACCTGTGACCTTGAGTGCAAATCCAGATTCTTTTTGCAATGTATCTGTCTTTTCTGGAACAATGTCAAGACTCTCTGTAATCTTTACAGAATCCTTTTCAATGCTTTGCACTTGCTCCTCCCTTAGAATCACCTCAAAGAAATGAACTACAGGTTCCTTGATCTCCTCAACTGTAACTGTGACATTGTATGTTCCCGGAATCGTTGGAACAAGCGAACCCAGCCCCCTGCCATCCTTTCTTGAATCATATGAGATTTTGTCTGCTACCTTTTCAGTACAGTCCACTGCTTCGCCCCTGTACATTGTAGTGCCGTTTTGATCAGGAAATGTCGCAACCCAAGAGCCGCAAATGTCCCCAAATCCCGAAATGGTGTAAAAGAAAAAATATTCTTCACCGATGTAGTACTGGTCCTTCATTCCCTTGATTTCAAGTGTATAGTGGTGGTTCTGTGTTGGCATTATCAGTGCAAAAATTACTGCCCCTGCAATGATTCCTCCAAGAATGATTGCTATTATACTAGTCTTCATCTTTTATCCCATGCCACAATTGCAGAAATAATTCCAGCTGGCAGCACTATCATGCTAAGCAAAAATGAAACATTGTCTTGCAAAAGCATGGAAATATCTGGTTCCTGGGTGATTCCCTGTGCGGTTCCACTCCATTCTGAAATTCCCTCAATGCCAAGATATCCAGACCAAATAACTGGACGCGTGAGATTAATCAGAAATTGGAAAACAGAACAGTCTGAACCTGCATCCCTGCACATCTCATAGCCGGGGATTAGTGAAAAGTAGAATGCAACAAACGATGCAATTACTGCTAGAATTTTGTATCTAGTCTTCATATTTATCAACAAATGGCAAATCCTACGGTGTAGGTGTTATCATTGTACTCAAAATAGGAACTGCGAGTCCCATTCTGAATAATTTGTTCGTCATACCATTTTCTTGCATCATTCCAAGCATTCTCATCTGCTCCTTTTGATATGTTAACGCTGTCATCTCTGGTTCCTATCTGGTTTAATGCATCACGAATCTTTGGATAATGACTTAGTGCATCATCATCCATCTCAATTAACATGGTATTGGAATATTCATAGTTGTCAAGCTGCACATTTACGTACTGTATTGTCTCTGGTGGAAACGAAAAGATTCCGTTTATGACATATGTGTTGTCCTCATAGGATAACTTTGGCATTATTTTTACAGAATAAATATAGTCAGTCATGTTTTGCTGCTCCATTTTCTTTTGATAGACTGGTGGGGTAGGCTCTACATAGTCGTCTGGGTTTCCCTTTTGATTTGCAATCTCGTCTCTGAATAGTTTGTGAATGGATACTACCTCGTCCAGTGAAAGCTCAGCATATCCCCTGTCATTTTTTGGAGGAGTAGTTTTTTCTGCCTGCACCACCAAGTCGTGAATTATTCTGGATTGTGTAAGCTGCTCTGAGCTGATAAGAATTGGTACCTCCTGCATTCTGCTGATATCATACTCTGATAGTTTACTGACATGAACTGATGCGCAGCTATTTTCAGTCATATTTGCAAGTAATGACCATGGAAACGGAATGACAAACCATGCAAACAAAATTGCGGTTCCAATGATTGCTAATTTGTACTGTAGTTTCATTTCTTTCCAAAAGTCTCACAATGGTAATTCTGCAAATGATTCAGGATGTCCTCTTGAGCTATCTCGTATCGATGCTGTTTGTCCTCATAGCAGTGAAACTCGATGTGTTGCAGATTGTATCTTTTATCAAAGTAAAGACTCAACCTTGCAGAAAACCCATCATCGTCTCCTGCATGATATGACACACGATCGCCGCTTACAGAAGAATTCATTTCACCATATTGGGCATAGAATGCATCAACTACGGGATTATTCATGATATCTTCAAGCGTAGATTGAGTAATGTGACAGACCTCAACGCATACATCATCGCATGCAACATCTGGATATGCAGGATCGTTTCTGCATGCAGATGCACACTCATTGTATGCACCACCCATCAGGGAGCACTGCAGTGGATCCTCAAGATTGATACACTCTTTTGATTCTGATATCCACTTGCCATCGTATATTCCACACAAATCCCTTGGAAGATTATCAGTTGCAGGTCCACCAAGGCGCAATGCTGCCCATCCCCTGTTGATTAGCTCAATCACAGTATCAGGATAGACGCATGCTATCATCATTCTGTCTAGTCTTGGCACTGCATGATATCCATCACGGCACTGTATCTCAGAGAGTGCAGCGCCGTTTTTTATCTGCTTTAATGGGGGAAGAGATCCATGCAATTTTGTAATGTCTTCTTTTTGTGAATAATACAAATAGACATCAAAGTGCGAATGATCTTTTGTCTCATCAACCCACTCATGGAACCTGTTTTGGTTTAGCGAATCTATCATCTCTTGCTTTTTTTGCTCCATCCATGTTTCCCCCTTGTACTTGTAGAAGAGATCTGTCTGGTCTGGGTTGCATGGAACTATGCTCTGTATTTCTGCATTAAAGCACGGATGAGAAGACTCTGCCAGTATTGGAATTGTAAAGCTGACTTGCTCCACCAGACTTGCATCAATTCTTGCCTCCTCTATGGTAACTATCAGCTCATGCTTTCCTGAAAGAAAGACTGGGCCTTTTATTTTTGGAGTGTCATATTCTGGCAGAATAATTCCAGCAGCAATTGATGCAGTTGTACCATAGTACGTGGTACATTTCCATAGCTCATCCTCTGGACATCCAAATATTGGCTGTATGATAATCTCTAGTGTTCCGTCTGGCACATCGTAAATGTTTCTTGCCAAGAGGTCTCCGTCTTTGCTAATCTGTAAGCGTAAAATGACATCAGTTGCAGTCTGGTTTGTCAGCTCATCATATGCCCTGATGATTAGTTGTCCCTCTTCTGGTGCATCTTGGGCATACCCTGCAGAGACTGCCATTTTGTGTGTTTTTCCTTGGGAAAAGTCACAGACCTGATAGCACTGTGAAGTGCACACCCTGTCTGCATTGCCATCTGACATTCCTCTGCAGCTACTACATTCTAGGTATACGCCATTGAACTGCTTGCAGTAATTCTGGAATTCCTCTTCATTCTCATAGCTTGGTTCCTCACATTCCAGAGTCGATGCAACCCAATTTCCAAATTTTTTCTCGCAAATTTCCTTTGCAGAGTCTGCATAGGCATCATGAATCGGCAACAAGAATGCTAATCCTGCAATGATTGCTATGTACTGTAACTTCATTTCTTCCTCCTAGCTAGAATAATTACAAACAATCCGACAATTACTATAGAGCCTGCAAGCGTCCACCATCCAAGCGAGTCCCCCAATGTCTCTCCTTTGGCAAGTGGTTCACGCTGCTCTGAATCAGTTGGAATCTCTTCTATGGGGCCACTTGCATTTTCGTTTCTTAGTGGACTCCATTCCCACACGCAATCTTGGGCATTCCATGCATAGTTGTTTGCAGGGGCTTTTCCTTTCATGCAATTTTCCACTGGAACATCTGCATATTGTTTCCATTTGCAATCGACAAAGACCCATCCCTCACCGTCTGGTTTTGGACCACTTTTGCATTCGGCAGGTGGCGGAGCATTATCTTGGGCAAATATGGGAAGAATAAATCCAATCAATAACAAAACCATTACAAAATACTTCATCCATTAAAGCTCCAAGTGGGAGCTTCATAAGTTATTCTAAGCTCTTGTCCCTAAAGGTCCGGATTTTCTGGCAAGAATCACTATTGGTATAATTGCAGCACCCAAAAGCAACAGTGCGATTCCCTCAAATTCAGGTATTGCACTGGTGCCAATCACTTCAATTTTTGTATGATCATCCTCACCAGGCCATGGAGAAAAATGAGTGTATCCTTCTGTCTTTCGTATGTTGCCGTCTCGCTCCACTCCGTTTACAAGAACAGTAAAGTCTCCATCTAGTAGCTCATTGGGTATGCCAAAGTCTACTCGCCTATATGGTTCAGAAGTATCAAGCTCTATTGACAGAGTCTTTTTTTGCTTATCAAAAGTTACATTTTGTGGGATAAAGTAAGCCCCATCAACTGTAACGGTAAACTCTTTTCCTTGTTCAGTTATTGTAAAATTTTTGATGTTGTAAGGTGCTTCCGTACCTACCGTTTGTTCCAAACCATTATAGCTTGGCGTAACGTGTATTGTATAGTATCCAGCTCTTAGACCGATTGGCTCAAAATGAAAACTATACTCTCCGTTCTCATTTGATACTGTTTCTTTTGTGTCTAGTGTCTCCATCCATTGGCCGTGTTTAAGATCATATCTTTTGATTTCAGCTTTGATTGGAACATTTGGAATGATATTGCCGCATCCATTGTATGCAGTGTGACCTGCAAAGTCAATTGGCTGCTCTGTCATAAATAATTCAGGCTTGAATTTGACTTTAAAGGGTGTTAGAACAGAGTATGGAGTCTTCTTTGGCATGGGGGATTGCTCTATTGTTATTTGAAATGATTTTTGCTCATTCTGATATCCTTCAAATTCTCCGCCAGCATGCAATGAAACATCATATGTACCGGGCCGTGCAGTATTTTGGATTGGCATGTTTCCTTTGACTATTCCTGCAGACCAATAGTCTGGCTGCAAGGAGTATAACGGAGATACATCAAGGGAAGCTCCCGCATCACCTGCGGTTTGAGTATCGCAGAGCTGATGAGGTATGTAACTTGTTGCCATAATTCTTAGATAGTGAGCAGGCCTTCCAACACCGTCGACTACCTTTGCTTCAAATTGTACTGGCTCTCCCTGCTTTAGCGTTGTGTTTAGCACTTTGATATCAGAAATCACAATCTTGCTTGCATCTTTTTTTGTAAAGATAAACTTTGAGATATCTTGAGAGGGAGTATCAATTAAGACAAGATACCTGTACCTGTCAGGATTTTTTGGAAGGGTGTATTCAAAGAGTGTCTTGCCATCTTGTAATGTCTTTTGCTCCTCAAAGAGAACTTTGGCATAATCGGGCCCGTCTGTCACATCAGATATTTTTACGGTAATTGGCTGGGAATAGTTTTCCAAGTCCTCTGTTGCATTTATTGGAATTTTGATTGTTTCACCGGGGCTGTACTCTGTCTTTTCAAATGCCACGTCGATACAGCATGGCCACCATCCTCCACCAAAGGCATTTTGAGATAAAGAAAATGAAGAGAAGAGAATTCCAGATACAATTAAAAAAACAAGATACTTCGTAAAGATTCCTCAGATTTTCTGAGATAATCCTTGTTCATAAGTTATTCTATGATTTGAATCTGATACGTGCTTATGTTAGACAGTTATTTTGTAAAGAATCCAATTAGTACACCCACTAAAAGTAAACCACCAACCAATGCTATTGCTATCTTGCCTATGCCTTCTGGATAATTTTCTGGAATTGGAAACAAAGGTTATCGATATTTTTCTTTTGGAGATGTAATTTTAATCATGGTGCTAACGACTAGAGTACCATATGTCTAATCTGAAAACACAGCTAGATAATACCCTCATACTAGTATACTAGCATACTTGGGCAAATAGCCAAAGTTTTCATTTTGGGTGGGTGCCTTTTGCACGCCCCAATTACTTGTTTAAAATAGTGATGAATCTATCAAATAACTCCATTTTTGGCACAAGGCTTAGCTCACTGTTTACTGCTTGAACCAGTCTTTGGTATTTCTCACCCAAGACCTGCTTTAGTATTGCATTTACTGCATCTGGGTTATCAAGTGAGTCATCAAATGAGAGGTTACTATCCTTTAATGCCCGCTCTATCTTTGATAGGGACTTGATATCAATATCGAGAATTGACTTTTCAAGAAGAGAGGATACGACATCTTTGTACACCTGCATGTCTCTTGCCCAAGCCAATATGATATCTTGGTAAAATCACCTATTATGGCTGGGGGAACTTTTCTGGGATCAGCAGTACCAATGTGGAAAAAACAATGTAAAGTTTAGACGTACTCCTTTCCAAGAAAAAAGCCAATGCCTCCAAAAATTTTGGGATGATTTTGCGTAGATGCGTCACATATGAGCGATTTCATATGTTACGCTCTAATAGATTCTGAAAAGCTTTTAATCTGTAGATTAAGCTTTTTTGAACGTGAATATTACAGAAAAAATTCTAGCTAGGGCATCTGGAAAGGAAAGATTGGCACCAGACGATGTAGTCTTTGCTAATGTGGATAAAGTAATGGTACATGACGTATCTGGTCCTGGGGTGATCAAGGTATTTGATAAATTAAAGAAACAAGGGATTAATGTAGACAAGCTATGGAATCCAAAAAATGTCTGGGTTGCGGAAGATCATTTTGTTCCTTCTGCTGAAAAGGTCTCTGCAGAAAATATTGTCAAATTATCAAACTTTACAAAAAATTATGGAATTGAACGCCATTTCAAATACGGTATGGGTCAGTATGGAATTTGCCACACTTTATCCCATGAAGAAGCAATGGTTTTACCAGGCGAGGTATATGTTGGAGGTGACTCTCATACAAACACCACTGGAGCATTAGGTGCATTTGCATGCGGACTGGGACACACTGATGTAGCTTATGTCCTGTTACATGGAAAAATATGGTTTAAGGTTCCAGAGACTGTTTACTTTAAGCTAAACGGAAAGCTACCTGATCATGTGATGGCAAAAGATCTAATTCTCAAAATAATTGGCGATATAGGAACAGATGGTGGAGCATATCGTACCATGCAGTTTGGTGGTACCGGAATCTCAGAGATGTCAGTTGAAGAGCGATTAACTCTAACAAATATGACAACAGAGGGTGGTGCTAAAAACGGAATTATCGAACCAGATCAAAAAGTCTATGATTATCTAGCACAACGTGGTGCAACAAATTACTCACCTGTAATGGGTGATGATGACGCAGAGTATGCAGAAACATACGAGTATGAGGGTTCTGAGATGGAGCCAATCGTAGCAAAACCTTTCTCACCAGAAAACATCTGTGTTGTAAGGGAAGCACCTTCAGTTGATCTTGACAAAGCATACATCGGTTCATGTACTGGTGCAAAGATGGAGGATTTGGAAGCTGCAGCAAAAATACTCAAAGGAAGAACAGTAAAAATTAGAACAGAAATTTTACCAGCTGCAATATCGATTTACAAGCGTGCAATGGAAAAAGGATTAATCAAAATATTTCTTGATGCCGGCGCAACTGTTGGACCACCAACATGCGGAGCATGCTGTGGAGCACATATGGGAGTATTAGCAAAAGATGAAATCTGCATTAGCACTACAAATCGAAACTTTCCTGGAAGAATGGGGCATGTGGATTCTCAAACGTATCTATCATCTCCTATGGTTGCAGCAGCATCTGCAGTTACTGGAAAGATTACTGATCCGAGGGATTTGAAATGAAAGGCAACGCAATAAAATATGAACGAGACAACATAGACACCGATGTAATAATTCCAGGTACTTATCTTAAGATTCATGATTATGCAGAGCTTGCAACACACGCAATGGAGGGAATAGATCCTGATTTTCACTCAAAGGTTAAGGAAGGTGATTTCATTGTTGCCGGAAAGAATTTTGGTTGCGGCTCTAGCAGAGAACACGCCCCCATAGCATTATCTCACTCTGGAATAAAGGCAGTATTGGCTCCAACCTTTGCCAGAATTTTTTATAGGAATGCAGTTGATGGCGCATTTTTACTCCCAATTGAAATTTCTGAGGAAACCTACAAGGATATCTCAGACGGGGATGAGCTTGAAATTAACACTGCAAAGAACGAGATTAAAAATATCACAAAAAACAAAGTGTATCAAATGAAACCTTTCTCAGAACTAATTGGGAAGATAATTGAGGCAGGTGGCCTCTTCAAGTATACTCCATAATCTGAATATCATGGCACAGACATTATTTGAAAAAATCTGGGATTCTCACATTGTTGTGGAAAAAGATTCTGGTCCCACTCTAATCTACATAGACAGACACATGATTCATGAGGTGACATCACCTCAAGCCTTTGATGGTTTACGAATGAATAATCGAAAGGTTCGAAGACCTGATCTTACCATAGCTACGATGGATCATAATGTTCCAACAAACAACCGCTCTCTTCCAATAGTTGATCAGACATCATCAATTCAGATTAAAACTTTGGAAAAAAACTGCAAAGACTTTGGAATTCATCTTTTTGATATTAACAGTCCAGAACAAGGGATTGTACATGTAATTGGACCTCAGTTGGGAATCACACTACCTGGTACTACGATTGTTTGTGGCGATAGTCATACATCCACACAAGGTGCATTTGGCGCACTAGCTTTTGGAATAGGTACCAGCGAAGTGGAGCATGTATTTGCCTCCCAAACTCTATGGCTAGAAAAGCCAAAACCATTTGAGATCACAGTAAGGGGAAAAAGAAAAAATCCATTTGCTGTAACTGCAAAAGACATCATTCTTTCAATCATTAAAAATATTGGAACTGGTGGTGGCACTGGAACTGTGATAGAGTATAGGGGAGAAGGAATCAAAGACTTGTCAATGGAGCAAAGAATGACTGTTTGTAATATGTCAATTGAGGCAGGTGCCCGTGCGGGATTAATTGCACCAGATGAGAAGACATTTGATTATTTGAGGGGAAGAAAATATACTCCAAAAAATTATGAAGATCTAGTTGATGATTGGAGAGAAAACCTAAAGACTGATACTAATGCAAAATTTGCAAAAAGTTTCACACTAAACATTGATGATATTGCACCTCAAGTAAGCTGGGGAACAAATCCGGGAATGACATGTGATGTAACTGAGAACGTTCCATATCCAGAAGAGTTTGCAAAAGGAGATTCCAATCAAGAAAAGGGTGCACAAAAAGCACTTGAATACATGGATTTGGAAGCTGGAACTCCAATAACTGATATCAAAATTGATAGGGTCTTTATCGGTTCATGTACAAATGCCAGACTCGAGGATCTGATTGAGGCATCAAAAGTAGTAAAGGGGCAAAAGGTATCCCCAAATGTAAGGGCAATGGTTGTCCCCGGTTCCCAAATGGTCAAAATCCAAGCAGAAAAGATGGGATTAGATAAGATATTCATTGATGCAAATTTTGAATGGCGAGAGTCAGGATGTAGCATGTGTCTTGGAATGAATCCTGATATCTTATCACCGGGTGAAAGATGCGCTAGTACTTCAAATCGAAACTTTGAAGGTAGGCAAGGTGTTGGGGGAAGAACTCATCTTGTGAGTCCTGTTATGGCAGCAGCTGCAGCAATTTCTGGTCACTTTGTAGATGTTAGGGAGCTAGCTCTGAAATGAAACCATTTGAAAAGATTTCAAGCATTGTAACTCCTCTTGACAAAGTAAATGTCGATACTGATCAAATTATTCCAAAACAATTTCTCAAGTTGGTTCAAAAATCTGGTTTTGGAAAATATGTCTTTTACAACTGGAGGTTCTCACAGGATGAAAAACCAATTGATACATTTGTGTTAAATGAGAAAAAATACCAAGGCTCAAAAATTTTGGTTACTGGGGATAACTTTGGCTGTGGTTCAAGCAGGGAACACGCAGTATGGGCTTTGCAGGATTTTGGTTTTTCTGTAATTATTGCCCCTTCATTTGCTGATATCTTTTATAGCAACTGTTTCAAAAATGGTATTTTACCAATTCAATTGGAGCAAAAAATTGTTGAAAAATTAATGAATGAGACATCACCGATTCAAGTTGATCTTCAAAATCAACTAATTACTACAAATTCTCAAAAGATATCATTTGATATTGATTCCTACAAGAAAAAGATACTCTTAGAAGGATTAGATGATATTGCATTGACCCTTCAATACGAGGATAAAATATCTGAATATGAGAAGAACTCTAGACTTTCATCTGTTTTATGATATTGTTAATCATCTTTTGATTTCTTTCAACAAATACTGGTGATTCAACATCTACCCACAAACTTTTTCCAATATCAAAAGAGCTAACCTTTCCCTCTCTAGATAATTCTTGTAAAATATCAAATGAAAGATTAACATCCTTTTTCTTTGATTTTTCCTTGATCTTCCTTAGAATTGATTTTGAGATAATATAGACTCCAAGACACTCTGGCATCTGAAGATTCATCATCGGCTTTTCCACAAATTCCTGAATAATCCCATCTTCTACTTTGGCAAATCCTGTCTCTTCTTTTCTACTGCTTCTTGTAGCGATGCAGGCAAGACTCTTTTTTCTCTTAAACCGCTCCCACATATCTTTGAGATTTATTGCACAAAGATTGTCTACAAACCACAAAATGAATTCTGATTCCTTTATCTTTGATGACACATGCAGCAAGTCTCCCCCAGTTCCTGATTGGGAGTCCTGAACAAACGATAATTTTGAGTGAGTCTTTAGCTCTCCCAAATAATTTTGAATCTGTCCGCCTAATCCGTTATAATCTGAAACTATGATTATCTCGCTGATGAATTTGTGTGAATCAAGATATTTCACAATATATTCAATCAGGGGTTTTGCATTAATTGGTGTCATTGCCTTTGGGAAATAATCTGTATAGGGTTTTCCCCTTGTACCTTTGCCACCAGCTAAGATTATTGCTTTCACTTCTAACGATAAGATTTCTGTTTTCTTCTTCTAGCGCCAGGTCCACCGAATTTCTTTGGTTCCTTCATTCTGGCATCTCCACTAATTAGATACTTGTCAAAATCTGCAATTCGTTTTCTAAGATCTTCACGAGTTGATTTTGGAAGTGGATGATCTTTTGGTTCTTTCTTTGATTTTGTCCATCCGGTTAATGCTCTTGAAATTCCTGTTGCAGTTGCACTTGCTTGTCCCATGTATCCTCCGCCTCTAACTCTAACTGAAATGTCAACCTTTTTTCTCAAATCTCCTGCAATCTCTAGTGGTGCAAGAATAGCTTCTCTTGCTGTCTCTTGTGGGATCATTTCAACTGGAATGTTGTTGACTCTAACTCGTCCTACACCTTTTGTGATATGAACATGAGCACTGGATGTCTTTCTAGTTGCAAAATAAATTTCAGTTTTTGGTACGGTCATTCAGTCCACCCAATAGTTCTTCCGAGATTTGCCATGGTTGTATAGTTTGCCGATGCTCTAGTAATCATTGCTTTTTCAAATTTTATCTTCTCAAATGAGCCTAACTCTTTAGGAGTTCCAATGTATGTACGTAATCTCTTGTGAGCCTCTAATCCTGATGTTTTTTTTCTTGGAAGCATTCCTCTAATCATTCTTGTAATTATGGTGTCTGGACGTCTTGGATGGAATGGACCATGTTTTGGATGTAAAATACTTGCAATCTTTAGAAAGTCTCTATACTCTTTGATGATGTTGCTCCTGCTACCACTAATCATGATATTTTCACAATTTACAATTGATACCCTGTTTCCCTGCAGTAGAAGCTTTGCAACATTTGATGCTAATCTTCCAGCAATGTGATTTGTTGCATCAACCACAATTGGTCTGTCTGTCTTTACTACTTGATCAGCCAAGCATGGTCACTCCTTTTCCAGTTGGATATTGCTTTATCATGTTTTCAAAATTCAGAATCTTTCCGCCTGATTCTAGAATCTTTGTTGCTGCAGCATTTGATATTGAAAATGAGCAAAGTGTGATTTTATGAGACATGTTTCCAGTTCCTAGAACCTTTCCTGGAACTACTACAACATCATTGTCTTTGGTTAATTTATCGATCTTATTGACATTGATGTTTCTTCTTGCAACAGTTGGTTTTAGTGCCAATTCAGCTAATTTCTTCCAGATTGGGGCCTCGTGTTCTACTGAAGCCTTTTTGAGCTCTTTAGCCATTTGACGTACAACTATGTTTGACATGTGATAATGCGTTTTTCTGCCCAAATATAATAGATATGCTTGTTTTACTATGCTTTGAGCTGTTCAACTATGCCTTTGAACTCTGATAATCTGTGAGATAACTCCTCAACACCAGCAAGTACTATTTGTTCAGGTGCCAAGGCGCCAGTAGACTCTACTGTTAGGATTCTCTCATTTTCCTTGTTTGTCTCAGTTAAAACTGATACATTTGAAGAGTTCCACTTTGCATGTTCAATTCCTCTTCCAAGTCTAGCATAAGCCTCAACCTTTATCTTTTGACCAGGAGCCAACTCTACGATTGGGATCTTATCTGAGATTGGTTTTACAAAATTATCTTCAGATGACATTTCGCCAGAGAGTACCGTTCTAGTCTCAGTAGAATCTCCTGAATCTAAAACCAACATTACCCTATTGGTAGAATCATTTAGGTCAAGCTCTGCCAAGTTTTTAAATTCGTTCAAGTCAGTTTTTAATGGAATTAGTCCTAGTCTGTGAGCAAGACCCTCATCAGCAAGAACTGAGGTGTTTTCAACAATGTCAACTGTATCTATGGCAAAAACTGGAACTCCATTTAGGCAAATACGTCTTAATGCATTTGCATATTGAAGAGGAACATCTGTAAGCTTGATTGATATCTTTTCTTTATCTTTACTAATAACTTCTAAAGAAGGCAAATCTTACTCAAAAACTTCAAAGTCCAAATAAAAATCTAGCTAGTTTTATGTATAGATAAATACCGACTATGCATATTCAGATACACGATGGTAGACGTAACTGTTGTAAGGTACTCATTTGAGGGCGAAAAGTTTGAAATTCTGGTAAAGCCGGATCCTGCACTAGATTTTAAGCTTGGAAAAAAGAAGGATATCTCATCGGTATTAGTATCTGATGAAATTTACACTGATTCTGGAAAAGGTACAAAACCATCCACTGAAAAATTGCTCAAAGCTTTCAAAACTGAAGATACTGCCATAATAGCAGAAAAAATCCTCACAAAAGGAGAACTAAATCTTACCACTGATCAGCGCAGAAAGATGATTGAAGAAAAACGCAAACAAATTGTTGAGCATATTGCAAAAACATACGTTGATCCTCGCTCGCATCTTCCTCATCCTCCACTTAGAATTGAACAAGCAATGAAGGATGCCAGAATCTCTATAGATCCTCAAAAAAATTCTGATGAGCAGATCAAAGATATTGTAGAAAAATTACGTAGTGTCATTCCATTAAAATCTGAAAATTTGAAATTAGAAATTATTGTCCCTGCCCAATATGCAGCTCAATCATATTCTGTCTTAAAGTCAGTTGGTAGTTTGAAAAAAGAAGATTGGCTTGCAAATGGTTCACTCAAAGCAATACTTGAAATACCGGCGGCAGCAAGGCCCAACGTGATAGATAGATTAGGCTCAATTACAAAGGGTACTGCTACAGTAGAGGTTCAATTATAATGGAAAATACAAAGCGAAAATATGTTATTCCTGGCGATGTAATCACTTCAGGACCATATCGACCAGATCAAAATGTCACACTAGAGGGAAAAAATATTGTAGCAACAACAATAGGAATTTCTGAAATCTATGATGACACTGTTAGAGTCATACCACTTACCGGAATGTATCTTCCAAAGATCAATGATCTGGTAATTGGCAAAGTAATTTCTCATACATCATTATCATGGGAGCTTGATATCAACTCCTGTTATGTGGGATTTTTGCCAGCCCAGGATGTTTTTGGCAGAGACTTTTCTGCACATGCAGATGAATTAACTTCTAGACTTGACAAGGGTGATCTTGTTGCTGCTAGAATTGCAAATTTTGATAGAACACGTGATCCATTAATTACAATTGCAGACAGAGAACTTGGAAAAATTGAATCAGGAGAACTGATTGCAATCTCTGCAAGCAAAGTCCCAAGATTAATTGGAAAAAGAGGTACCATGATTCAAACAATAGAGATGGCTACTGGTGCTACTATTACAATTGGACAAAATGGTTGGGTTGTAGTAACCTGTGATGATCCCAATGGGTTATTAAAGGCCAAAAAAGCAATTCGAATGGTGGACGAACAAGCACATATTGCAAATCTCACTGATAAAGTGAAATCAATGCTAGAATCAAAAGGTGAATAATTATGGGTGGAAGAGATACTGAAGTAGTACTATTAGATGAAAATGGCATTCGTTGTGATGGAAGAAAGATTAACGAGCCAAGAAGAATTATGATAAAGGCCGGTGTTTTAAAAAATGCCAATGGTTCTGCCTACATTGAATTTGGAGACAACAAAATTTTGGCTGGCGTTTATGGACCAAGAGATGTACATCCAAAACACATGTCAAATACTGATACAGGAATTTTAAGATGCAGATATCACATGCAGCCATTCTCTGTCACTGAGAGAAAAAACCCTGCACCTTCTAGAAGAGAAATTGAAATTTCCAAAGTCATCAAAGAGGCACTAGAGCCTGCAGTAATGTTGGATAAATTCCCAAGAACTGCAGTTGATGTATTCATTGAAGTATTACAAGCTGATGGAGGTTCACGCTGTGCAGCATTAGATGCAGCATCTGTTGCATTAGCAGATGCAGGAATTCCAATGCGAGATATGGTTTCAGCGTGTGCAGCTGGAAAGGTTGCTGATACTATAGTTTTAGATGTAAATAATGAAGAGGATCAAGCAGGTCAAGCAGATATGCCAGTAGGCTATATGCCAAATCTAGAAAAAATTACTCTTTTACAACTTGATGGTGTATTAACTCCAGAAGAATACAAAAAATGTGTTCAAACTGGAATCGATGGTTGCAAACTAGTTTACGAAATTCAGAAAAAAGCTTTAACTGACAAATATTTTGCTGGGGGAAATGAATAATGGGACATACTTCTATCATTGATGATCTAAAAAAGAAATCTATTTTGGAATTACTTGAACAAGGAAAAAGAATTGATGGACGTTCACTTGAAGAAGTTCGACCACTAGATATCGAAATAGGAGCGATTCCAAAAGCAAACGGTTCTGCAAGAGTAAGATTAGGTGATACCGAAGTTATTTCTGGTGTAAAGATTCAACCCGATAGACCTTTTCCTGATATGGGAGACAAAGGAATTTTCATTTGTACTGCTGAAGTTTTACCAGTGGCACACCCATCTGTTGAAACAGGTCCACCAAATGAAGATGTAATTGAACTTGCAAGAGTTGTAGATAGAGGAATTAGAGAAAGCCACATGATTGATTTGTCTCAACTAGTTATTGAGAAAGATAAATCCGTAGTTGGCGTATTTGCCGATAACAGTGTAATCGATTATGCCGGCAATCTCTTTGATGCATGCTCTTATGCAACAACTGCTGCATTATTATCTAGTAAGACCCCAAAATGGGAGATGCAAAATGATTCCCCAAAACTTGTAGAAGGGGCTGAATCTGATGTACCGATAACTACTATTCCAGTTTCAGTTACTATGGCTAAAATTGGTGATTATATCGTAGTTGACCCAAACGCTGATGAATGGGATTGCATGGATGCTAGAATCACAATTACTACTGATTCTGATGGAAATATCTGTGCACTCCAAAAGGGAGGTCATGATGGATTTAGGCATGAGGAGCTCATAAAATGTGGAGAATTATCTGTCTCAATCGGTAAAAAAATAAGGGAAACTCTTAAACAAGCAAAACAAGGCAGTCAATAAAATGGCCAAAAAGAAATCAATGAAAGGGTTAGGTGCTCGATATGGAATCAAGCCAAGAAAACAATACACCCAAGTTCACTTGATGCTTAAAGAAAAAAGAACATGTCCTGACTGTGGTTCAAAAAAGCTTGGCAGAGAAGCCGTTGGAATCTGGAAATGCCAGAAATGTGGTTTTAAAATTGCTGGAACAGCATACGATGTCAAACTTTAATGCAAAAATTACTGTTAATGCCAAAGAAAAAACAAAAGCAATCTTTGATGCAATAGATATCGATAACAAGTTTTATCCTGAAAATCCTACAAAAACAGAAATGAAGTTAAATAAAGAAATTTCAATTCTTATAGAATCAGACCACCTTCCACATTTGCGTGCAAATCTTAACTCCACACTTAGATTGATTCAGGCAAGCTACAACACTATTGAATCGGTAAAGATATAAGAAAACATGGAATGTAGATGTTAAGATGTCTTCAGGTCAACAAATGCCTCCATGGTTACAAGAACAATTAATGAAGATGCAACAATCTCAACAAAATTTGCAATCAATCATGGCACAAAAACAACAATTAGACATGGAAATTGCTGAAACAGACAAGGCCCTAGAAGAATTAAAAAAAGTAAGTGATGATGACACTGTTTACAAACATGCAGGCTCAATTCTTATAAAATCAGTCAAAAAGGATTTGATTGCAGAGCTAGAAGAGAAAAAAGAGCTTGCAAACACTAGGACTACTGTACTAGCTAAACAAAGAACTAGAATTGAAGAAAGTCTAAAAGAACAGGAAGCAAAGATTACTGAAATGATGAAGGGCGGTCAATCCGGTACAAAGCCTCAACCTTCAAGTAAACCTCAAGACTCCAAATAAGATATTAACAAATTAACCAAAACCAATTTTGTGAATCTATCCAATTTACGCATTGTAGTTGATGAGCGAGAACGCAAAAGTGGTATTCCTGATCTGTTAAAACAAGTGGGAATCAACACTGAAATCAAAACCTTACCCATTGGTGATTATATCGTTGCACCAGAAACAGTTGTAGAGAGAAAAAGCCTTCATGATTTACTATCATCTGTCTTTGATGGTAGATTATTTGATCAATGCAGCCGACTAAAAGAGCATTTCCAGTTTCCAGTGATTCTCATGGAGGGAAATCTTGATGAGATTGATGAAATAACTGATAATCCACTGATATTTTATGGTGCAGTATCTAGTGTCGCACTAGATTTTAAAATTCCAATTATCCCTACTCCTAGTGCAACTCATACGGTGAAATTACTTATCTCAATGTGTTCTCGAAAAGATGCAACAAAGGGACCATTTCTTAAAAAAATAAAAAAATCAAATGATACCCAGAGACAACAACTTTCTGCTTTGTGCAGCTTACCTGGTGTTGGAGAGAAACTTGCAATAAGAATGCTTGAAAAATTTGGAACTCCGCTTAGAGTCTTTAATGCAACAACAGCAGATCTCTCAAAGGTTGAAGGATTGGGTGATTCAAGAGCAAAGAAGATTAAAAAAATGTTAGAAACTCAAAGTAATCATATCAAATCTTCAAATCAAAAAACCTTACACGACTCTTAACATAGTATTAAATAATTATCAAATTTTTTTACCATGTGCTAGTTTCACCAGAATGGCTAAAAGATCACATTGATGATTCTGAACTAATTATTCTTGATACCCGACCAAAAGTCTCTTTCACGTATGGTCATATACCCAACTCACAGTCACTGACAATCGAGCAGGTAATCAGATTTGATCAAAATGGTTCACACCTTGTTGCAGATGAAAAAAACATTGTAGAAATTTTTAGCTCATTAGGAATTGATGAATCAAAAACAGTTGTACTGTGTGGAGAATACATGGATCCTTCTGTTGCAAGAATAGCTTGGACATTTCTATACTTTGGTCATGAAAAAACCAAAATTTTGGATCATGGAATTAACACTCTTACACAATTTGGTATTGAGCTTACAAGAAAGTTATACAATGTAACTCCTTCAAAATTTTCTTCAAAGGTAAACCATCATTTACAAATTGATGCCGATAACATCTTGAAAAATTTGGAAAAGATTGTATTGTTGGATGCTAGATCCACTCAAGAATTCATGGGTGGACATTTACCAAATGCCATATTGATTCCATTTACTGATGGGATAGGAACAAACGGTAAGATGTTCTCTGATAAAGCAACTCTCGAAAAACTATTCCAAGAAAGACAAATTCCAAATGATAATGAAATCGTTTGTTATTGCATGCATGGACATAGGGCATCGAGCCTATTTTATCAATTAAGAATTGCCGGTTATGATAAAGTCAAAGTATATGATGGCTCATTCGTTGACTGGAATGGAAGGCGACTTGCCCTTGATTAGCTTTCTCTTCAATGGATTACCACACTGTGGACACTCTACTCCCTTCTGAAAACTCTTTTCACATCCTGAACAATAATGAATCCATTTTCCCACATCTTTTATTCCCGAAGTCATAATTGGGGAAACCTTCACACCAAGATTTTCAGAAACATTTGAAATTGCATAATCATCTGTGATTAACTCTCCTTTCAATTCATAACATAATGCTAGAACAGAGATGTCTTGTTTAGATAACTGCTGAAGATCTCCTGTCTCTTTTGCTTTTTTTAGAATAAAGTCTAATGTATTTTTTTCAGGATCTCTAATCTGTAATCTACCTGTCTCTAACAGAGTTCCTAAAGCATCTTGATTTTGTTTTATGTGTTTAATTTCATCATACACCAATGTAGTGGTATGACATGCATCTAGCGTGCCAAATGGAATGCCGGCGTAAAACGCGCTGGCGTCTACAATTTTAAAATCCAAGTTTACTCATTTGCCTTAATCCACGCTTTTTTAGTCTAACAAAGACTGCGTGTTTATTATACTTTTTAATGGTTATTGGTTCACCAAAACCTGCAGATTTTACAACTTGTGCATCCATTACAACATTGCAATCATGAGAACAAATGATCTCTACCTTTTCATCTGGAACTACAATTGATTCTAGTCTGTACACTGGGGCAACAGGTGTGATGATTAGTACATCAAGGCTTTCATGTAGAATTGGTCCTCCAAGTGAAAACGAATGTCCAGTTGAACCACTGGGTGTTGCAATTATTACTCCATCCATCTTCTGTTTTACGGTGTCGTTTTGGAATTTTATCTCAAATTCTGCAGTCTTGGTCAAGTTTGTTCTATTGATGTAAATCTCATTTAGAGCCGGTGGAAATTCCTTTCCAGCACAGGAAGCAACTACTCTGGTTCTTTTTTCTAGAATTATCTTTCCTGCAAGCATCTGGTTTATTGCAGTGTCTAATTCATCAATCGTAATCTCTGATAGAATGCCCCTATTCCCACCTACATTAATGGTCAAAACAGGAACTTCGTTTCGTAGTTGTCTAAAGGCCCTCAACGTAGTTCCGTCTCCGCCTAATGTTACAACAAGGTCAAGTTTCTCTTTTTTTAACTCCTCTATGGTGTCCACTTGTTTTGTGCCTTCTAGTTTTACTGGCGCAATAGTAAACACTGTTGATTTTTTTGAAAGGAATTTTTTTGATACCCTGGTTGCAGCATCTTCAGACTCCTTTGAGCCGAATTTACTAACAACTGCAACTTTGTTTAATTTCAACCAAGTGTGTATCATTTGCATTTACTTAAAAATGATAGTTTTGGGATTGTAAATTGGGAAAAACAATTAATTAAGCAGATTTTCAATTAAACTTGATATGAGTTACGCACATCCTGAAGTTTTAGTTGATACAGAATGGGTATCAAATAATCCTCCAAATGAAAAAAGACGTTTAGTAGAAGTTGATTATGATCCTGAAAATGGATATAGAAAAGGTCACATTAAAGGTGCAAGTTTAATTTGGTGGAAGAGAGACATCAATGATCCTCTTACTAGAGATATTATCGATAAGAAAAAATTTGAAGAATTAATGTCAAAAAATGGAATCACTCCAGACTCTGAAGTCATTCTTTATGGTGATTTTAATAATTGGTTTGCAGCTTTTGTGTTTTGGGTATTCAAGTATTATGGACATGAGAATATCAAAATTATGAATGGCGGACGCAAAAAATGGGAATTAGAAAATAAACAATACACCACTGAAGAACCACAAATTACTAACACAAAATACACTGCTAGTCCCCCTGATGAAGGCTTGCGTGCATACCTATATGATGTTCGACGTGCACTAGACAGACACGACACTGTAATGGTTGATGTTCGTTCTCCAAAAGAGTTTACAGGTGAGATTACTGCTCCTCCAGAATATCCAATGGAGCATGCACAGCGTGGTGGACATATTCCTAGAGCAAATAACATACCATGGGCAACTGCAGTTAATGATGCAGATGGGACATTCAAATCTGTAGCAGAGCTAAAACAAAACTATGAACCAAAAGGTGTTACTTCAGATAAAGACGTAATTTGTTATTGTAGAATTGGTGAGCGTTCCTCACATTCTTGGTTTGTCTTAAAGTATCTGCTAGGTTATCCTAGAGTTAGAAACTATGATGGTTCATGGACTGAATGGGGTAACATGATTGGAAACCCAGTCGAAAAATAATTCTGGGCTGGACTTACCTATTTTAAAAAAAGGTAGTTTCTATTACATTAAAGAAAGCGAACTTGATCTGGTCTTAGAGGACAGAACAAAAAGAGGCCTTACCATCAAAGAGCACTCTATTGATGAAAAACTAAACGTAGAAGCTGACAAAGGAATGATCCATGATATGGATGGAATAGGCCATTGGGTTGTTATCCGATGGTTTTTCCCAAAGAACTCATTTGATCTATCTGCTGTTTTGGTTCATGCAGAAACAATGGAAAAAAAATACACAGAATTACGCGAATTAACATGTCCGGATGACGGGGACTAGATAAGGTTTTTAAACAATTCGTAGTTAGAGAAATCAAATGTCATTATTGCTTAAGGATCGCGTTTACACAATGGAGTCACCCACTGCAAAACGTGGTGTATATCCTTTACATGGTTACAAATTAGGTTTGTATAGATTACCAATTAAACTCGAAGATCCTGCCGAAATAAAGTCTGTTCATGATGGCATGAAAAAGACCTTTGAGATGGATACCTATGCTGACAGAATCTATGCTACATACAAATGGAAAGAACAAAACATGGAGGATCCAGATGCAGCAGGATACGAAGAAGTCGAGCTAAGTGTTACAGTCGAAGTTGTGACAGGAGAAGTCGTAGATATTATTTATCAAATATTCCCAATTGAAAAATTCGGAGACCCACAATGGGTTAAAGATTACAGAAAGAAGGCAGATCATTTTGCAAAGATGATGATTGACACTATTCTTAGAAATACAATTCTTGCTGACAAAATGATTGAATCAATGTCAAAGTCTGAAAAAATTTCACTTGCAGCTGCGATGGAAAAACTAGAAGAGATGACTCCTCTTGCAAAAATCGTTCCAAACGGAAAACCAAAACCAAAGGTTGCTGCACCAGAAGGACAACCACAAGCTGCATCTGCAGAAGAGGAAGTAGTTGAAATTCCAGATGGTGCAAAACCAGGACCAATTGATGTTGAATACAAATCACACATGCCAGCTTCAGCACCATTCAAGGTAGAAGCAACAGGTCATACGATCAAAACTTGGGGAAGAAAAGGAACTGACAATGGCATCATGGGTGTTTGGGGAGAATTTGTCTCAGTTGATTATGATATTTGCATTGCAGATGGAGCATGCATTGATGCATGTCCTGTTCAAGTCTATGAATGGTTTGATTTTCCTGGAAATCCCGCATCTGAGAAAAAACCATTAATGTCAAAAGAACCTGATTGTATCTTTTGTCTTGCATGTGAAGGTGTTTGCCCTCCAAAAGCAATCAAGATCTTTGAAAACAAAGGCTAATCTTCAATTTCTCACATACTCTTTCTTGCAAATATAAATACGGATGTGGGCATTGCCCATTTAGGGATGGGCGCTAATCCTTTCACTCAGTTAGTTTTTGATCTCTTCATCATTGCCGCCATTCTAATTACTGCTTACACAGCCAATTTCTATTATCTTGCATTTCTCTCATCAAAGCGAAAAGATGCGCTTGGTGTAATGGTATCTGATGAGCCCACAATTACAGTTCAACTTCCAATCTATAATGAAAAGTATGTTGCCGCTCGTTTAGTTAATGCAGTATGTGCAATGGATTATCCAAAAGAAAAAATGCGAATTATGGTCCTTGATGATTCTGATGACGATACCGTTGAACTCTTAGGAAATTTAGTTGAAGAGCGAAAAAAAGAAGGATTTCAAATAGAACACGTCAGACGAGGAACTAGGAGTGGCTACAAAGCAGGTGCTCTAAAACACGCGATGAAATCTACTGATACTGAACTAGTAGCAATATTTGATGCCGATTTTATTCCTCCAAGATGGTTCCTCAAAAAAGCAATACCTCACTTTGTAACTTCAAACATAGGATTAATTCAATGCCGTTGGGGACATGTAAATGAAAATTATTCTGCCATCACTCAAGCTCAAGCACTTAGTTTGGACTTTCACTTTTTAATAGAACAAAAGGCAAAGAGTAACTCTCATCTTTTTATGAATTTTAATGGAACGGCTGGAATCTGGAGAAGAGAATGTATTGAGGATGCTGGTGGGTGGCATACTGCCACACTTGTTGAAGATCTTGACTTGAGCTATAGAGCTCAAATGAAAGGATGGAAATGCCTCTTCTTACCTGATATTGTCGTTGATGCAGAGCTTCCAGTCCAGATGAATGCTGCAAAGAGGCAACAGTTTAGATGGGCAAAAGGTTCAATTCAATGTGCAATAAAATTACTTGGAGAAATTGCATTAAAAAGAAAGATTGCAATTGAAGCAAAAATCCAAGCCTTTATTCAATTAACTCGCCATATTGTTTTTCCACTAATGCTTGTACAGTTTCTATCCTTGCCTGTATTGCTTGCAGCAAACATGAATCTGTATGTTGTCAGCTTTCTTCCTGCATTAACAATTGCAGCATACTTTGCAATGGGTCCTGGCGCATATCTTATTGTAATTCAGAAACTCTATCATGAATCTTGGAAATCAAAAGCAAAGGTTCTACCTTCTTTACTTCTTTACAGCGCCGGAATGTCTGTGAATAATACAGTTGCGGTATTTGATGCAGTATTGGGTAAGAAGAACGAATTCTTACGAACTCCAAAATATGGTATCATAAAAAACACTGATGATTGGCGTGATAAAGCATACAATCTACCATTTACCAAAACCACTCTGCTTGAAATCTTCTTTGGCATATACGGCCTATTAGGAATCTTAATCTCGGTTTTTTCTAATAATCCTGTTTTTGCTCCAATAATAGGAATCCAAACATTGGGATTCTTCTATATTGCTTATCTGAGCCTCTCTCACTCAAGATTTAAAAGAATTAAATCAAGTTCCAATCGTGTAGTAACAAAGGCAGAGAAGATGGCAAATTACGGATACAAACTTGCAATGATAGGAATTGTTGGAATAATCGTGTTTGGTGCCTTTATGGCTTTTGATGGATACGGAAAGGACGTATATCCATTGGATCTTTCAAGAGGTTATCTTAGTGAGATAAGCCGAGCTACTGAACCCCAAGCAGTCATGGTAAATGTACTTGAAATAAAAGATCAACTTCCAAAAGAAGGAAACCCCGTCTGGATATTTGCAACTGCAGAAACTGACTTTGGACGAATGCAATCCTCCTTGGACAGCATGTTTGCAACTGCAGAAAAAATTTCTTCATCTCCTAGAGATAGTTCTGCATATCACACTGGTATGACAAACATCAAACACAGTGCAATTGAATTACGTGAAAATATCATGAATGCAACTCCTTACATGTACGTTAGTGTTCAAAATATTATCTTTAGTACAATGTGGATTGCAGCAATTTTAGGAATATTTGCCGTATTGAAAAGAAAGAACCAACAACTCAAGGCATACGATCTTGCTAATGATGTCTAGGTAATTCCAAGCTCTTTTCTTAACTCGTCTACTCCTCTAATTCCAAAAATATCTCTGACCTGCTGCAGTCTGATTGATTCTTTTAGAAGGTCTCTACCCAGATTGTTTGATAGTATGTTAAAAACATCTGAAAATCTAATCTCCCATCTGTCTGCACAATCAAGAATCTTGCTAACTGCCCACTGTCTTACCTCATGAGGAACTGGCATCTTTTCTTGTGATTCAATGGAAATCTTATCAAACAAATTCACTATCTCTGCAGTTTGAGATGCCATACTCTCAAGGTCTTTAATCTCTCCATATTTTGATTCAGAAGTCATCCTAATTGTTGATTGGTACTCTGATAGTTTTAGCAAAGCCATCATCTCTTTTGATGAATCACTAGATGCCTTGTTTGTTACATTCTTAATTCCTTGTAATTCCTGGAAGACCTTGTCAGTCTTTCTGTGAAACTCAGAACTGGCATCTTCTGATCTCTTGACCAAATCTGACAATGTAGATATCTTCTGCTCTATCGTGTTGGTTTTGTTATACACATTATCCTTGAAATCAGAGAAATCACTCTGAACAGATTTTAGATTTTCACCCATAAATGCAGTTGCCTCAGATCTCTTTACCAGGGAGTTGATTTCGCCCTCTAAATTCTGAATTTTGCCGCTGAGATTTAGGAGTGATTCTGCCTTGGATGATATTGCCTGAAATTGATTTTTTAGGCCATCAATTACCGTTCCCAAAGAATCTATCTTCTCTGCGCGGGTAGCTATTGACTCAATCTGTTTTTGTATGCTTGTGATCTCAGATTTAATCTGTGATGTAGAATCCATTTTTTCTGACATTTTTTGCAATTCTGATTTTAGATTTGAAATGTCAGTGCTCTGAATCTTACTTGTTTGCTCTGTAATTGTCTTTAATGTCTCTTTTAGTTTATTTAATTCTGAATTTATTGAAGATGCATTCTCTGTCTTTGCTGAAACTTTTCTTAAATCATCTCGAACTTCGTCCACTCTTTGCGCAATTTTGATTATCATTTGAGAATTATTCTTAATCGAATCCATGCTCTCTGAAACCTGTTGAGATAGTTTAGCAGACTCTGGAGATGATTTCTGAACATCTTCAATTTTTTTAAGCTCTTCTTGTAATCTGTTTGTCTGATCATTAATTTTTGAAATTATGTTGGAGTGATTTCTTACCTCACTTAATCCAGAAAATAACTTTTGAGTATCTTCTTCTAAAATGTTAATTTGCTTTGATTGTTTTTGCATATGTTCAATAGCTGTTGTTAATGTATCGATCATTCCTTTCATTGAGATAAGCACCTTTTGATTATCGGCAAAAATCTTTGTCATTGATTTAATTTCTTTTGATAATGTCTTTGTTGTATCTGATACGGTTGCAACTTTTTTTAATAGTGCAGCTTGTGTGGGTTCCTTTTTTGTAGTCTTTTTTGTTGCTTTCGTTGTCTTTCCAGCCACTCACTTCAGAGATTAAAGAATAGATAAAAAAGTTAGGATAAAAAGAAAAGAGATGAGAGCTAATTGTTTACTACTTCTGGTTCGTGCAACAACTCGTGAAATGTCTTTTCAGCTAGACCGTTCATGCTCTCTACAAAGTTTTTTGGGCAGTATTCACATCTTATCATAAATTACGGTAATGTACCGTACTATTAATAAGATGGTGATTGTGTTCTTACCAAAGAGTAGTCAGATACCCCAGGTGTCTTTCATCATGATTCAGATCACCTAATCATCATTCTACAGATGTTTTTTACAATGCAAGAATAAAGACGTTAAACATTTAGCTCTTCATAAGATAGTTCGCTCTTCTGTTAGTCTTTTTAAAGTCAATAAAATACATCACATCATTGAGAGATTATTTTTTACAAACTGGTGCCGATGAAATTCAGGATTCTATCAGTCAAAGCTTTTCAAATATTATTGATCAAATTACTCCGGACCTAAGTCACACGAACTTTGTTACTGACTTGGCTATTATCATGATAATAGGTGCAGTAGTTACTTTAGCATTCTTCAAAATTAGGCAACCACTAATCATTGGTTATCTCTTTGCAGGAATGCTTATTGGGCCACTTTCTCCATTGTGGGCTTGGCTACTTCCTGAAGTAGAACCTTCTAGTCATTTGGAGGGAATCGGCATACTTGCAGATATTTCCGCGTTGAATCTTTTTGCTGAGATTGGCGTAATCTTGTTACTATTTGTTATAGGGATAGAATTTCCATATGCAAAGATCAAATCTATTGGTAAAGTGGCAGTAGGGGTCGGAACCATTGGATTGTTTTCAACACTAGGAGTGGTATTTTTAACTGCAAATTCATTTGGTATGAATTTTATGGATTCTTTGTTTTTGGGTGCTGCGCTATCGATTAGCAGTACTGCAGTAATTGTAAAGATTCTGACTGACATGGGCAAAATTAAGAGAGAATCATCAATTCTGGTTTTGGGTATATTGATTATCGAAGACGTCGTGGCCGTAATTTTGATTTCTACATTACAATCTATTGCACTAGTCGGAAGTGTTTCAATAGAAGGAATCGTGGTTGTGGTCTTAGTAGCAACTGGATTGATAGTCGGCACATTTACAATTGGTACAAGAATTATTCCTCAACTTATTGACAGAGTAGCAGCTGCAGAACATCGAGAAATTCTACTTTTGAGTGTATTGGGACTCTGCTTTGGATACTCGTTACTTGCAAATGTTGTCGGTCTGTCTGTTGCAATAGGGGCCTTTTTAGCAGGGGTTTTGGTAGCAGAGTCAAAGTCTGCTGAAGTCTCAAAGATAATATCCAGTCCAATTAAAGACATGTTTGTAGCAATTTTCTTCATTTCTGTAGGTGCATTAATGGATGTTAGTCAAGTCGGAGATTACATTATTTTGGCTCTGGTTCTAATTTTGGTAGCAACTTTTATGAAATTTGGAGGAAATTTACTAGGGAATTTCATTTTCAGACAGAAAAGAAGAAAATCACTACGAACTGCTTTCACACTTGCTGCACCAAGAGGAGAATTCTCAATTGTAATTGTCAAAACTGGGGTTGACATAGGTGCAGTTAGCAGCTTTGTGTTTCCTCTAATTGGTTTAATTTCAATTATTACGGCGTTCATTTCGCCATTTTTAATAAAGGCCAGTGACAAGATAGTTCCAAAACTCAAGGAAGATTAGAAATGACACAAGATGAAATGAAAAAATTACTCGAGCAAGTACATGAAGGAATTACCACATTTGATTACAATGGCACAAAAATACCATGCATAATACTTTCAGAAAAAAGATTTGATGAAATCATGCAAAAAGTTGCTGGAAAACCAATATCTGTTGATACTAATTTGAATATTTTACAAGATGGATTAGGACATGTCTTTGTTGAGGTCTTACTTACATTTTCAGATGGCGGAATCAACGAAAAGATACTGCTTAATGCAAATACTTCTTTGGAGTTTTTTGAATTACTGGCAAAGACATCAATGCTTGCCATATCTTCACCACATTCTGAGATTGGTAAAGACAATGTCTTTATGATTCAGTTGCCAAGGCCTGAAAAAGCCACAAACGCATTAGAGATAATAAAACGCGGTATAGAATCATCTAATTCAAATTAGATGCAGTTGCCGGGATTCGAACCCGGGTCACGAACTTGGCAAGCTCGAATATTAACCAAACTGTACTACAACTGCTCAATCGATGTTTTCGAGTTTCTCTATTAAAGGGTACTGATTATTGCGATTATTTTTATTCTAAATGAGTAAAGTATTGTGTGGATAAAATCTTAGAAAATAAGATGAATGAAAAAATTAATGAAGTTTTTTCAAATTCATCTGAAATATCATCCATTGTAAATTTGCTTGATAAATTATCGTCTAATCGTGATTCATTTGCATATGGAATTTTCATAGGAAGATTGTACAATTCATTTTATTATCAGTGTAGGAGAATTTTAAAACGTAATCCTACAGAAGAGGAATTTTCCGAATTCATTGAGATGTTAAAATCAAGAGAGAAAGAATTTCTGAAATTGGTTTTTCCCTGATGTGATTATTTTAATGGAATGACTTTGATTGTTGGAGTGCCTGGTAATTTTACACATGCACTCTTGAGTGCCTTTTTTGTGTGTTCCAAATGCTCTTTTTTGACATGTGCTTCATAGATTACTTGACCTTGTTTGACTCTAGCTGCCAAACTAACTGCTTTACCAAATGCTCTTCTCATTCCTTCTTGAAGTCTATCTGCACCTGCTGTTGCAATCATCTTATTTTCTCGTAGTAATACGTGTGGGTATACTCTTAATCTTGAATAATATCCTGTTTCACCTGTTACTTGTTCTATGGTCTTGTTTGCTGCAAGCCTTGTTGATTCTATTGCCATATGTCTGATCTGTATCTTTTCATTTACTAGTAACTGGACACAAAAATCATAATCTCCCATCTTGCCAGTTTGAAATTTTGCAATTTTTATCTGAGGTTTACCCTTGATGTACTTTTTTCTAGCGTAGGGTTGTCCATTACTTTTTCTGTAGTTTGCACCGTGCATATTCTCACTTATGACCAAGTGAGTTAGATGCCCATATTTTAACGGTTAGCCACGATTATTCGTAAATTTTGATTCTCATGGGATTCATATATTGTAATGCTAATTTCAAACATTATGGATAATGACTCGGAGCCAAATGTAGAGGGTATGTTAATTGACGATCAAACTTTCATTTCTGACTCTACAATGCAACATGATTTAGAGCTAAAAGGGTATGGAGATTTAACTGAGAAAAAATTTTTTCTCAAACCCTTTGAGGCACTTTATCTGTTGTATTCTAATAAACTAAAACTTCACAAAGGAAGTAAACTTGTAGACTTTGATACCTTGATGCAAATTTGTATAAAATTTGATGAGGACATTCTTACTAAATTTCTAATTTATCGAGATTTGAAGACTCGAGGCTATACTGTAAAAGATGGATTTGGATTTGGTTTTGATTTTCGAGTTTATGATAGGGGACATTTTGGCGCAAAGGGAGCAAAGTATTTGGTATTTGGTTTAAACGAAGGGAGGCAAGAAAAGATTGGTAAACTTCAACAAAAAGTAGAAGAGATTACGCAAATGGGAAAAGAGCCTATCATTGCGGTAGTGGAAAAAAGAGGTGAAGTAATCTACTATAAAATTTCTAAAATAAACTTCCTTGAAAACAAAGAACGAGTTAGTATGAATTTTTCCTAATCTCTCTCAATTACCCAATCTGATGAAAATTTTAATAAATTATTTTTTTCTGCGTAACTAAAATCATAGACTTCAACATATTTTGTTTTGTTTTCCCACAAATTTTCAAAATCTTTAATCTTTGTGTCTACTCGGCTTTTATCATTCCAGGAAGTAAATACATCCACTGATTCAAAATTTCTATTGTCAAGACTAAATGATCTGTTTGATGTTCCACTAAATGCCACTACGTCGTCCTTATCGTCAATAAATAATCCAATTCTTTCGCTAAATGAGCCAACTACGTCATCCGAATTTGGTATGGCAATTTTTACTGCTACCTGATGATTCTTTACCATTTCTCTTACTTGACGAAATTTAGGATCTTCTGTTTGAAGATTCAAACCAGATGCTGGTTCAGAAAAAATTTTTTTAATTATGGCAAGGTCTGAAACATTAAACCTATGTCCAGAAACAATTCTTAATTTTGCTTTATTCTTTGCAAAATTATCAAAACCCATTGATAATGTGGTGAGTCCCTTTAGTGATACATACTCTATACATCTATCATATTCTATGCAATTACTTAGGCATGGAATGAAAAATTCCTTAATGATGTCATCCCTATCTGATCTGTATTCTTCCTTTAATGGAATGTCTCTTAATCCCAATACTCCAACTAAGATGTGGTTTCTTTTAATAAACAATTACAAAATTAATTCTGAAGATAAAATAACTAATGCTCCCGCCGGGATTTGAACCCGGGATCACTGCCTTGAGAGGGCAGTATGCTTAGCCGGACTACACCACAGGAGCTTGTTAAAAAATCATCTTAAATCGCAATTTAAAGCAATGTTTTGACTTTGCATTTGTTTGTAAAAATTAGTCTGTTTGATACTTTATAGAAAATAATTTTCTATCTTTTTTATGGATGAAAAAAAATTGTTAGAAATGATCACCCACAATAATTTTCCCGTAGGGATTGGTGGTTGTAAATATCATGATTTTTCATATGATTGCTGTGAATACAATGTTACTATCTTTGATGATTTAAATCAAGATTCTAGTGTCATTCAATTGGATGATGATCTTATTAAAATTCAACATGGCACACTTTTAGAATCTAATTCCAATATTTTAGTTCAATTTGATTCAATGAAGATTATCCTTGATGAAAAATGGGAATTAAAGATGCTTTTAAGCAAAATTCATGAGAACAAAAATAAATTTTTTGATGACTATGCTAAATCATGCCTAATTGAATCACTTTTTTGTACGTCTAAAGCAAAAGAAGGAATAAAAAACAATGATGGTTTTGCCTCCTGTTGGATAAAGTCATCTGCATATTATTTAGCTGATGCAATTTCTTTACTTAATATGACTAGACCCTGCCCTACACATCTTCTTAGTTTGTCTAGAAGTTTTAAAAAAAATAAAATTAACAGTCATCTTTTGACAGTTACACAATGTATTGGTGTAGAAAGGGCTACTCCTTCGCTTTTATTGAGAATGTTAAAATCAACTATTGGTTTTTCTGAAATGATTGGAAAAACAAATGATTCTGAAATTATAAAATCCAAATATGAGTTTCTTTTGAAAAACTCTCTTTTATCTGATTGTTACTTTTACTTTGGATATCTTAACAGGAATAATTTTGTCTCAATAAAAAACACCCTTCACAGACACCCCGAATACATTCATGTTTTAAAAACTGCCTTTGATATAGAAAATGACAAAACCATCATAAGCCAACAAATTGATTCACTTCAGAATGCATCAAAGGAAATCTTATCAGGGTTGAATCAATAGTCTGTACGTATCTATATTCTAAACCTTTAAAATCATGTATGAGATCTTGAACTCATGACAGATCAAGCATGTGGCTGCGAAGCAGACAGCGGCGATCCTGATTATGCATGTGATTGTGCTATGCAAGGACATTGTATTTGTAGTGAAGATTGCAAATGCGGTACTGACGTCTGCAAAGAAGCAACTAAACAATTTTAGAAGTTTAGATTTTCAATCTTTTCTTTTATTTTTCAATTTTTTTACTAATCGTCATCTTGCTCAAATCCCCATGATTTAACAAGATCTTTTTGAAACTGATCTGCTTGTTTTTCATTGAGGGAGAATCCACAATTCTTATGTGTTGGAACTACGATCATTCCGTCTAGTTTGAATTCCACTTCATACAAGTGGACTTTTGAACAATCACACATTTACAAAATATTCGAATATGCCTCTATATTTGCTTATTTGAATAACCTTTAACTAGGTAAATTCGCAATTCTGATTGCTTGAATAGTAAATTTGCTGTAATATTATTGGTTGCCGTATTATTTACTGGAAGTATTCCATTACCTACAGCATTTGCACAATTTCAACAGGGCGGCGTAAACAAGGAAGGAAGTTGGTATGTTGGTGAAGGTCTAAAAAAAGGTGATTATTTTTCGTATAGTTTTTGCCATGTAGATTATGAGGAATGCAGTCCATTACGAATTGATTTTTGGATTAAAGGTGATAGAACAGTTGGTTCTGAAGAAAAATGGCTTGCAGAAGCTGTAGTATATGATGGTGCATTTGTATTGAAAGGAGATATGGAGATGGGCAAAGTTGCACCTGAGCCAAGTGGCGGTTCTGAAAATCTAACTCCATATCGTGCCGCATTCAAATCTTCCATAGCTTGGTTATCTGCATATGCAACTGCCGATATTGGAATATCTGGAAAGGGACCTAGAGAATTCAAGGCAGTTTCTTGGGGAAAGATAGCAAACATTGGTGGTGAACAAATTCTTCCAACTAGCATTGAAACAATCAAAGTAAAAGGTGGTACATTTGAAACCGTTAAATTAACTTGGAAAACAGGTGGTGCAGTAAACAAAGTTTGGATTGTAGATGAATTTCCTTTTCCTGTAAAGGCATCAACATTTACACATGTAGCTGAGGGCATTCCTCCATCTGAATATGTCTTTGAGTTATTATCTTACAAGGAGAACATTACGTCAGATCCTTTCGCAAATGTAAAAGAGGTTTTACCAAAGAAAGCAAAAGAAGGTTGCTCTAAAAACTATGAATTAACTTCAATCAAAAAACCTTCAAAAGATTTCAAATATTTAGTTGAGATAAAATATGGACCAAAAAACCCTGCAACCGGATGTAGCATAGAATGGTTTATCAGTTTTAAAAATAAGTTCAACCAAGAGGAATTCTTAAACCAAGTTCAATATGATATTCTAGTAGTAGATGATAATCTTAAACCCAAACGTTCCATCGCACAAGAGGAAGGAAAGAACTTTTTGTATTCTGCATCTGGTCAGGTCAGAACTTTTACTATAGTCGATGAATCCCCTGGAACAGCTCGCTATGTTATTTGGATATATGGTACAAGCCCAGACTACATAGTTCCCCCATTAGATGAGCTTGATTATCTTCCTATAGATATCACGATTTCTGGTGAACAAACTATCTTGACTCCAAAGACTACAGTACAGATTCCAGATTGGATTAAGAACAATGCAAAATGGTGGGCAGATGGTCAAATAGACGATAACTCATTTGTGCAAGGAATACAATTTCTAATTAAAGAAGGAATAATGAAGATTCCGTCCACTACCCAAGGAACTGGTTCAGGTTCTAATGAAATTCCATCCTGGATTAGAAATAATGCTGGATGGTGGGCAGATGGGGCTATTACCGATAATGATTTTGTGCAAGGAATTCAATTCTTGATACAAAATGGAATCATGCGTATTTCCTAAACATGTACTAATCAAGACTTAAACACGGAATCAATTTAGAATGAAATCAAATGGGTCTGTTTAACTATCCTAAAAGAAAATTACGAAAACTTGCTAAAAATGGTGATTACAAAGAGGCAATTGAATTTGGAAAAAGCATCGAGAAAAAATTTGCCCAAGACACTGACTTCTTATTTATTATGGGTAGTATTTTCTACATATTAGAAGATGCAAAAACTTCTTTGTCATACTTTGAGCGTGTACTCTCAATAAATCCAAACGACATTGAAACATTACTCTTAAAATCAAATATTCAGATATTCTTACAAAACAAAGAACTGGCAACTCAATGCTTGAACAAAATACTAGAATTAGATCCAGAACACCAAGAGGCAAAACTACTTTTAGAAAAAATATCTCACAATCAATGATCTAATTTATAGACATTTACAAAAAGCCAATCACAAAATTCAGTAACACTTTCCGTAAACTCACACCAAATGTGAAGTGAATGCGGTAAGATATCAATTCTACCTTTCTCAAAAAATACCTTTACTCCCTCTTTTCCTTCATACATGTATGCATCCTCTGTTTTTGAATCCTTGAACAACTCTTTGGCTTTTTCTTTTATTATCTCACGACTAATGGGAAAGTTTGTTTTGGTTTGATCAATGATTATACTTAGATCTTGTTTGCCATACATCTCAAAGTTTTCGATTTTCCCTTCCTGTGGAAAGTTCACGATTAATTTGATGTTGTTTTTCTTGCCTACTGCAAAGCCAATCTCCGTAATCTTTGTGTATGCTATTGCAGGATTTTTCTTTAGCAAAAATCTAATTTGCGGTAAATTTGATTTTAATTGTACCTGTAATTCTTTTACGATTGATGAAAAACTCATGACTGAAATTTTACAACGACTAGTTAATAATTGAATTTATTGGGATTGGTTTTTTTAGATGTAATCCAAGTAAATTCATGGCATTACCTATGGATTATGATTCATTACGTTCAGATGAGAGTTCCGAGCGCGCAAACAGTCTTGAAGATTATAAAATTACATGTATGCAGTTTATCAAGGATATTTCAAAAGATTATCTTGCTTGGGTTGATTACTACAAATTGCCAGATGAAGAGGACAAAAAACGAAGAGCTGGAATATTTTCTACTATTGAGAGAACCAATGAATGGATAGCAAAAATTGCACAATCTATCAAAAGTGTTGATGTTGTAATGAATGATGGCGTTCAAAAGATGGCTGAATCCACTGCAGGAAAACCATTCCCTATTGGTGTGTTTGTAAATAAAACATCTAGCTATACGTTATCCAAACCTGGAATAATTGATGTCAATGTAAAAGCAACTGGACGTGAAGGAAGAAAGACAAAACTTGGGTTTCATTTTAAAGATGATAGATTTAGGATTGAATCTTCTTGTAAGGCATTCATTGACGAAATCAATCTCCCACAGGATGAATTTGATGTTATGGATTTACATCTAAAATTACATGCAGAAGAATGCAAACAACGTGATGTAATTTCATTTACTGTTACTGTCTCTGAAATGAATAACAATCAAGAATCAGACAGACGTGGCGTTAGTACAATAATTCACATAGTTTAAGATTTAGGATTTAACCTAAATCAACAACTAAATTAGTTACGTTTGGAACTTGTCTCTCTATTGTCAGTGGAGCTCCTGTTGGAACTAAAACTTCAATTCTGAGATTATCAAGTGCTGATGGTCTTTCATCTGATTTGAAGACAATTGCAATATTTGCATGCTCTCCCTGATCTATGATTACATTATCATTTCTGTTAACGGCATAGTAAAGAAATGCTGCTGTTGAATTTGCGTTTCCACTACCTGCTGTATCTCTTGCCGTATTGGCATTGATGAAACCACCAGTATTCATTGCTGCATCCATTGCTAGAGTGATGTTTACATAAGACCCAGTTCCTAAAGCACCAACAAAGATATCATCATATGATACTGAATTACTTAGATATTTTACCGCTGTAAGAGTTGGATTCATGTTTACAGAATCTCCGCCTGATGCTACCTTTATTGGAACGTTTGTTACATTTACAAATCCTCCTGTTACGTCACCAATTCCTGTAACTTTACCTGCAATCTCAATTGAACTGCTTGCTTCACTTAAACTTGAAATGATTGCAGTCTTTGCTCTTTGAGTAGTTGAGAAACCCATGTTGAGAACTACAAAGGCCAAAGCTGCTGCTACAATTACAAATGCAATCATAACTATTGCAGACTCTACACCAATAACTCCTCTATGTTGGCCTCTCTTAATTAAATTCAATAACTATCCAAATAGAATCTAGCACTATAATCTGCGTGTGTTTGATAACGCCAAACAACATTTGAGTTATCATATCTAAATTGATTTTGGTACTCCTAATCTGACTGTACTTGAAGATTAACTCTATGTTCTTTTGCTCTTTCCTCTCCAGGGTATTTTAATTCAGAAATTTTTTTTGCAAGATTTTCATCAGTAACTAAAGATGCTTTTCCGGAAATTTCCAGTCCATCATATTGTATGAGCACTTCGTTGTTTACGAGTGCATTTTTGAACCAATCACTATCTGGCCTGTGTCTTGAAAAATAGATCCTATCTTCATACATAACCCCCCTTAGCCAAACTGCATGATTCTTTCCAGAAATTCGTCCCTTGGTGACTAATTTTGCTTTAAAGGCATCTCCGTTATTCTTAGCCATGAAACGAATCATTTGTCAAGTAATTTAACCTCATTGATAGAAAATTCTGATATCTGGGATGATAAGGAAATTTCAGAATGCATCTTGATGTCAACAAAACTAGAAGGAATGCCTTCGAATCTTACTACCGCCGATGATTTCACAGGGAAAAAAGTAATTGATAGGGAAGGAATCCAATATGGTAAAGTCAAACACATTCACATAAATCAAGATACGCTAAGAGTATCTGGGGTAACCATACATCAAGGATTCAACAAAGATTACTTTTTGTCTGAAACATACATTGATAAATTTACAGACAACATGTTGCTGCTTAGTACCCCTCCAGTAACAGTTGGATCTCCAGTAGTAGATATTGATGGACAAAAGTTAGGCAAAATCAAAAGACTTCATAGAAACACCGAAACAAATGAGCTTGAATCAATCGAAGTATCCAATGGACTCTTTAATACAAAGATTCTTGCAAAATCTGAAATTTGGGGTGTTGGTGAAAAGGTCATCTTAACTCTTAAAAAAGAGCAATTCAAAAACCTTGAATAAATCGTATCCCAAAATTTATTTTCATTATTTTTCTTGATTAGACATGTCAGTTGATTCTGAAGTTTATGAAATAATACAAAAAAACATTCAAGAGCATATAGCGGGAATTCCTACAATGCTAAATGAAATATTACCACAAATGAAAAGAATCTGGAAATTTGATAATGACTATAATTTTGCTTATGGTTGGTATATTGGCAGGTTAGAGTGTCATACACAACACACGTTTTTTGATAATGTTGGAAGATGGCCAGAAGGCGACGAAATTATGGAAATTAAAGAGATTATAGAGCTGCATGGAAAAGAGATCAGAAAAAAGATTAAACAAATAATTTAAGTTTCTTTTCTATGATTTTTTCTCTAAGCAATTAACGCAGATGGTCATCCCGTCTGAAATTTTTACATCCACATTTGAGGTATGACACTTGTGACAAAGCCCTTTCATGCAAAACTTCATTTTTAATGAAAATAAATTTTTTTTGCGGATCGGTTCTCAGAATGACTTACTCATGAAAATCTGATCTAGATTCTGATAGAATTTATAATTCAATTAGCGCTAATAGGCATGAACTCAATTGAGACTATCTCATTATCAAAATCATTTGGGGATGTAACTGCTGTTAATGATGTTTCATTCTCTGTAGATGAAGGTGAAATATTTGGATTTCTTGGACCAAATGGTGCTGGAAAGAGCACCACAATGATGATTCTTACAACATTACTAAAACCAACTTCCGGGAAGGCATTAGTTGCTGGATATGACGTAATGACACACGCAAAAAAAGTTAGGGAGAATATAGGATATGTCCAACAAGATTCGACTGTTGATGAATTTCTAACTGGAAGAGAAAATCTAATTCTTCAAGCACGGCTAAACCGTATTCCAAAAAATATCTCAGAAAAAAGAATTGATGATATCCTAGCATTAATCGAATTGACAGAAAAACAGGATGATGCAGTGGTGACTTATTCTGGAGGAATGCGAAAGCGATTGGATATTGCTGGTGGCCTCTTACACATGCCTAAAGTTTTGTTTCTAGATGAACCTACTGTAGGTCTTGATATTCAAACTCGTCGAAAGATTTGGCAATACATTAAACAAATTCACATAGAATACGGAATGTCAATTTTTCTTTCGACGCATTATATGGAAGAAGCTGATAGCCTGTGTGACAGAGTTGGCATAATAGATTATGGCAAAATCCAAATTATTGATTCACCAACATCAATGAAAAATTCCCTTGGAAATGAAGTCATTACATTTAGTTTATTTGATACTGAAAACCAAAAACTAATTCCAAAATTAAAAGAAATATCTTTTGTTAAAGATGTCAAACTCAAAGAAGAAAAAATCACTGTCTTTACTTCAAATGGTACCGAAGTAATTCCAAAAATTTTTCAAATCTCATCTGAGCTTGGAATAAAAATTAAAACAATTTCATTAACACAACCTTCATTGGATGATGTTTTCATAAATTATACTGGACATCAACTTCGTGATGAAAATGGAACTTCAATTCGTAAAAAAGGATACAAAAGAATGATGAGGTTTAACTCTTGATCACTTCTGATACCTATACAATATTTTGGAGGGAGCTAAAGAGATATAGAAAATCTCGCAGCGGTGTCTTAATTAGATTAATTCAGCCTGCAATTTGGATTATCGTAATCGGAAATACATTTGCTGGTACTCAACCTCTCATTGAAGCAGTTGGTTTTGATGGAGAATACATTGAATTCATGGCCCCTGGAGTGATTGTGTTAACTGCAATCTTTACTAGTATTTTTGGTGGCGTCAATACACTTTGGGATAGACGATATGGATTTATGAACAAAGCACTCACTTCGCCGATTTCACGTTCTTCAATTGCACTTGGAAAGATGCTTGCAATATCTCTAATCGCTGCATTACAAGCAAGTCTCATTATAGGAATTGCGTTAGCTATTGGTGTTAGCTTTCCGAATTTCTTTGTAATTGTACCAATTATGGCTATAGTGATATTATTCTCCTTGGGCTTTTCTGGAATCTCAGTAACTGTGGCAGCTACTGCAAAATCGCAAGAAACCTTTTGGGGAATTATCAATTTTCTTGGAATGCCATTATTCATGCTGAGTCCTGCCTTATTTCCACTTGAGCTCTTACCTGATTGGTTGGCAACTGCTGCTCAACTGAATCCTGTGACCTATACAGTATTGTTGGTCAGGGAACTAATGACTGGAGTTGGTGAGGGTGTTTCTGCAATTATGAGTATTGGAATCATTTCGGCATTTGTTCTATTGATGGTTGGAATTGCCAGCTATACATTTACGCGTGAAGTAAACAAACCATTCTAAATTCACCTAAAATTGACAAAAACTACAACAATTCCTAACTAGTGAGATCTTTTTCAGATATAGAGACTCACGCCTGTTGAAGTCAGCAGCATTACTAGTCATATTATTTTCAGTAATACTTGTAGGATCTGCGCCTGTGTTTGCAAGCACAAGCTCCAGTCATCCATTCATTTTGAAATGGGGTGAATCAGGATTAAATTCACCTGGAAAATTCTCCAATCCTCAAAACATAGCAATTGATTCTAGCGATAATGTCTACGTAACAGACTTGGGTAATAAAAGAGTCCAAAAATTCTCCAGTTCTGGAGGTTTTCTAAAAGCTTGGGGAAGTAGCGGAAGTGATCCTGGCAAATTTTCATCCCCATCTGGCATTACCACTACAAAAGATGCCGTCTTTGTTGTCGATAGCCAATTACACAAAGTCCAAAAATTTGATCTTGAGGGAAATTTCATTCTTCAATGGGGAATTCAAGGTAGTAATCCCGGTGAATTTTTACTCCCTAATGGAATAGCTTCTGATAAATCTGGAATGATTTTTGTAGTTGATACTGGAAATCATAGAATCCAAAAATTTGATTCTGATGGAAATTTTATCTCGTCATTTGGAAAAAGTGGAATATCTGATGACAAATTTGTCTCCCCATTAGGAATTGCAATTGACCCTGCAGGAAATATCTATGTCTCTGACACAGGAGATAACAGCATTAAAAAATTTGATTCTAATGGAAATTTTGTTAGCATAATTGATTCCAGTGTAGGTGGAACTGCAATAAAGGTACAGGGAATCACAATTGATCCTGAAGGAAATCTATATGCAGTTGATACTGGAAGTGATCGAGTCTTACGATTCAACACAAATGGAATTGCAATCTCAGTATGGGGAAGCATGGGCATTCAACCAGGTCAGTTTAAAATGCCAAAAGATGTCACACTAGATAGCAAAGGAAATCTTTACATTGTAGATACTAACGGACATAGAATTCAAAAATTTGGAACACCAATTGTAATACAACAACAGACTTCAACACCCGTGACACCAAAAACTCAGACTGTTACTACGCCATTACCAACTGTTAATCCAATCCCAGGTGATTTGACAAAACCGATAATAGTTCCACCAAATGATCTAATAATAGAGGCAACTGGAGCTCTTACTCCTGTCAATGTTGGTCAGGCAGTAGCAACTGATGCAAGTGGAATTAAATCATTAGAGAATAACGCACCTGACAAATTTACACTTGGCATAAACACTGTCATATGGACTGCAATAGATGGTTCTGGAAATATGGCAATAGCTACACAAAAGGTAACCGTATCGGACACCATTCCACCAACGATTTCACCAATGCCTAGCATTACAGTAGAGGCAGAGAATCCAAATCAAAATACGGTTGAATTGGCAGAGCCTGCTGTATCTGATACGGTAGGAGTACTATCAATCACAAATGACGCTCCCGAATTCTTTACTCTTGGAACGACAGAAGTAACATGGATTGCCTCAGACATTATGGGAAATACGGCAAGTACAGTTCAAACTATAAATGTAGTTGATACGACAAATCCTTCATTATACGTACCAGAGAATGTTATAGTGGAAGCAGATTCTCTTGACAAGAATCAAGTGTATCTTGGTGAAGCAACAGTAATTGACAATGGCCAAGTACTATCAATCACAAATGATGCACCAGAGTTTTTCAAAATTGGAAACTATACAGTAACTTGGATGGCCTCTGATACATCTGGAAACATTGCTACTGATGTACAACTAGTTTCTATTATTGATACACAACCTCCAGAGATAGTTTTCCCTGAAACAATTATTGTAGAGGCAACATCTGTTAATTCCAACGTTGTAACTCTTGATAAAATATCTGTTAGTGACATTCAAGGTGTTAAAATCACAAATGATGCTCCAAATGTTTTTCCAATTGGAGACACTATTGTAACATGGACTGCAATCGATGAATCAGGAAATTCATCAAATGTAGAACAGATTGTCTCTGTAGTTGATACTACTGCTCCATCAATTACTGTTCCTGATGACCTAATAGTAGAGGCATCTGGATTTGAAGGTAACATTGTAAATTTGGGTGATGTAATTGTGGAAGATGTAGGTAGTATTGCATCCATAACAAATGATGCACCAGAATCATTTTCTCTTGGAAAAACAATAGTAACTTGGACTGTATCTGATATACATGGAAATATCTCAAACTCTGAACAAATAATCAACGTAATTGATACACAACCGCCAGAAATTACTGCACCTGCTGATATAGAGCTTGAAGCATCAAGCAAATCCGATAACTCTGTAGCTTTGGGACAACCAATCGTTAATGATCTAGTTGACATTGCATCCATAACAAATGACGCTCCCAAATCATTTCCTATTGGAATGACAACAGTCACTTGGACAGCAGTTGATACATCCGGTAATGAATCTGTAGACATTCAAACAATCACAATCTCTGATACAATTTCTCCTGAAATTACTGCACCAGAAGATTTAAAGATCGAAGCAGTTGGTCCAAACCCTGTGACTGTATCTCTTGGAGAGACAGTAACCAACGATACAATTGGAATCGCATCAATCACAAATGACGCTCCTAACATGTTCCCATTTGGAGATACGCTAGTAACCTGGACTGCTACTGACCTATATGGGAACTCTGCATCTGATGTACAAATTGTTTCTATAATAGATACTACTGCTCCTGAATTGAATCCTCCAGAAAATATCACCGTTGAGGCAACAAGCACAACTCAAAATTCTGTACTACTTGGCTCCCCTAAAGCAACCGATGCTGTGGGTGTAGCATCCATAACAAATGACGCACCAGTATCCTTCCCAGTCGGTGATACCATAATTACTTGGACTGCAACAGATACTTCTGGAAACTCTGTAAATGCTCAACAAACTGTTTCTGTCGTTGATACCATTCCTCCTACAATATCTCAACCAAAATTAATCAAAATTGAGGCAACTTCAGAGCTTGATAATCAAATTGAATTACCAACAGTTAATGCAACCGATGCTGTGGGTGTAGCATCCATAACAAATGACGCACCAGTATCCTTCCCAGTCGGTGATACCATAATTACTTGGACTGCAACAGATACTTCTGGAAACTCTGTAAATGCTCAACAAACTGTTTCTGTCATTGATACAACATCTCCAACTCTTTATGTTCCAAAAGATAAAGTAGTTGAGGCAACAAGCTTACTCTCAAATATTGTAGAATTTGGCACAGCAACTGCTACCGATGCTGTAGGAGTTGCATCCATAACAAATGATGCTCCTGATGTCTTCCCGCTAGGTTTAACATCAATTACTTGGACTGCAACAGATACTTCTGGAAATCAATACTCTGCAGTGCAACAAATTCATGTCGTTGATACCACAGCTCCTGGAATTACTCCACCAGAGAGTATTACCATTGAGGCAGAATCTTTACAAAACAACAAGGTTGATTTGGGTCAACCAATTGTATCTGATCAAGTAAAACTTGACTTTGTAACAAATGACGCACCAGCATCATTTTCACTTGGAGAAACAATAGTAACTTGGACTGCAACTGACTCTTCTGGAAATATTGTCAATGCAACTCAACTAGTAACATTAATTGATACACAACCTCCAAAAATCACTCCTCCAAATGATGTTATACTAGAGGCAACATCCCTTAATGGAAATATTGCTGAACTAGGAATGCCTGTTGCTAGTGATTCAGTAAGTGATGTTATAATTACAAATGACGCACCATCATCCTTCCCAGTTGGTGATACCATAGTCACTTGGACAGCAACTGATGAAAATGGAAACTCTGCATCTGGAACTCAAAAAGTTTCAATTATTGATACCACTGTACCTCAAATTATAATTCCTGATGATATTACAATTGAGGCAGTCTCACCAACTGAAAACATAATCGACATTGGATTAGCAACTGCAACTGATCTTGTTGAGATTGCATCCATAACAAATAACGCACCCTCTGTATTTTCATTTGGAAACACCGAAGTCACTTGGACTGCAACAGATACTTCAGGTAATTCAATCACAGATATTCAGATGATTAATGTTGTTGATACTAGTCCACCAAAATTAACTGTTCCAAAGAATGTAATAGTTGAGGCAACTAGCATTTCGGAAAACATCGTTAACATAGGTTCTGCAAATGCAGTCGATATTATTCAGGTTGAATCATTAAGTAATGACGCTCCTAATGTTTTCCAATTGGGTGACACTATAATCACTTGGACTGCCATTGATCAAGATGGTAACTCTGCAACCGCAACCCAAAAGATTAGTGTAGTCGATACTACTGCTCCAACCATAACTCCTCCAGCAAATATCATAGTAGACGCTACTGCATTGGAGACTCCGATAACCGTTGGATTGGCATCTGTAAGTGATATTATTGATTTAGAACCTACCGTAACAAATGACGCACCATCTGTATTCCCATTAGGTGAAACCATAGTGACCTGGACAAGCTCAGATTCATTTGGAAATGTAAACAATGCAACTCAGATAGTTACTGTTCAAGCATGTGGCAAGGATTCTTCAAGCTATAACATGATTATTGGAACACCTGATGACGATGTAATTAATGGAACACCTCAAGCAGATCTAATCTTTGCACTAGATGGTGATGATATCATCATGGGTAACAAAGGTAATGATTGCATATTTGGTGGCGATGGTGATGATATCATATTTGGAAATGAAGGACATGATACACTCATTGGCGATCAAGGAAACGATATACTCAAGGGTCAATCAGGAAATGATATCCTCAATGGATTGACTGGAATAGATATCATTGACGGCGGAGATGATGTAGATTCTTGTACTGTCTCTCAAGCTGATGGCGATATGGTCATCAAATGTGAATAAACAACGATCAAAAATTAATTTTTTATTCTATATAGAAGAATATAGTGTATGGAGTACAGGGATATAATTACGTAAATTACAGAGTTTATCATGGGACAATGGCTCTCTTGGGTAAAATCAAATGAAAAAGAGATCCTCAACATTCTTGATAATCTTGCAAAAAAATCAGTTGAGGTATCAAATGAACTTGTGGAGTTATTTGCCGATATGGAACATCTTGATGAACACCATACCAAAATTAAACAAATTGAACGCGATGCAGATGGATATACACGCGCGGTCTTTGCTGAACTAAACAAGACCTTTATCACTCCACTGGACAGAGAAGACATCCAAAGAATTGCATCAAAGACGGATGATGTTATTGATTTTGTAGAGGGAATATCCGGTAGAGTTGTTAGCTACAAAATTACAAAAGCTCCTCCTTTTATGCTAGAGATTGCAAAAGAACTTGCAAAAGCTACTGTTGAAGTAGAATATATGATATCTAAATTAGGAAACCTAAAGAAAAATAAAGATTTGATTAATCACTGTAGAAACGCAAGTGACATTGAACATACCATTGATGATCTTTATAGAGATGCCGTAGGTAAATTATTTGAAACAAATGATGCAATTACAATAATTAAACTCAAGGATATCTATGAAGCAATAGAGACTGCATCTGATAGATGCGTTGATGTTGCTGATGTTGTAGAAGACATTGTTCTAAAATACGCCTAGTGATATTATGTTAGAGATAGCGATTGGTGCAATTATAGTCGCTTTAATCTTTGATTTTGTTAATGGCTTTAATGATTCTGCAAATTCAGTTGCAACCGTAATTGGTACTCGTGTCATGACGCCTCTGCAAGCAGTAACCTTATCTGCTGCTGCAAATTTTGCAGGGCCCTTCTTGTTTGGTGTGGCAGTGGCAACTACCATTGCCAAAGGCATTCTTGCTCCTGAAGACGTTACTATTTACATGGTTATTGGTGGATTGGCAGGAGCAATTACTTGGAGTACCGTATGTACTGTCTTTGGACTCCCAATATCTAACAGTCATTCACTAGTTGGAGGAATAATGGGTGCTGGAATAGCTGGTCTTGGTTTTGAAAAACTACTCTTTGATGGGTTGACAAAAGTCTTTACTGGAATAGTAGTTGCTCCAATTGGGGGAATAATTTTTGGATTGCTCTTGACAGGTTTGATTATTACTATTTTTGCAAAGAAAAAACCTGCACCAGTCAACAGGACATTTGGTAGGCTGCAGATTATCTCATCAGCCTGGTTCGCATTAACTCACGGCGCAAATGATGGCCAGAAAACAATGGGAATTATTGTTCTTATACTATTTTCAACTGGCTTTATGACTGAGATTGAAATGCCAATATGGGTAATAGTTGCAGCAGCTGCAGCTATGGGACTTGGAACCTTCTTTGGCGGATATAAGGTAATCAAGACTTTGGGTCAAAAAGTTACACGACTACGTCCATATCAAGGATTTTGTGCTGAAACTGGCGGTGGTCTAATGCTTGCAATCTTTGCATTCTTTGGAATACCTGCAAGTACTACACATGCAATTACTGGAACCATCATGGGTTCTGGGGCTGCCAAAAGAAAGTTTGCAGTAAGATGGAAGGTTGGAAAACAGATTGTCTTTGCGTGGCTAATTACAATACCTGGGGCTGCAGGACTTGCAATTGGATTTACTTATGTGATACATCAGTTTGTAACCATTTGATAATACTTTGATTTTTATGACCGTCTAATTTTTTTTGATATTCTGATGGGCATTTTAGAATTAATCCAAGCAAATATTTTAACACCAATTGTTCTGTTTTTTCTCTTTGGAATAATTGCAGCAAGAATAAAATCAGATCTTAGAATTCCTGATGCAATATCACAGTTTCTGCCGATATACCTTCTAGCTGCAATAGGATTACACGGTGGTATAGAGATGCGCAATACTGGCTTTGAAGTAATGTTTGTTCCAATGCTTGTTGCAATTGCATTATCACTACTCATCACCTTGTATGGTTATCAAATACTCAGACATTTGGGTAAATTCAACATATTTGATTCATATGCTCTTGCATCAACATACGGTGCGGTTGGCGCTGTGACCTTCTCAGTTGGTTTGTCGTTTTTGAAAAATCAAGGTGTCGAATCTGAAGGATACCTTGCAGCAATTCTTGCAGTGCTTGAACCAGTTGCATTCATCCTTGCAATATTTCTTACAAACATGGCAGTATCAAAACAACTCCGCGAAAAAAAGAAGTCAATTACACAAAATGATTCAAGTCAAGAAGATGAGATTGGAATCATGGATGATGAATCTGGAAAGACTAAACTTACCAAAGTTCTACACGAATCAATCACTGGCAAGGCAATTGTAATTTTGCTTGGAAGTATCGTGATAGGATATGTAATTGGAGAAGAAGGATTTAGCTCCATTAAGATAGTCTTTGATGATCTCTTTACTGGCGCAATTGTGATATTTTTAATCGAAATGGGAATTATTGCAGGTCAAAGACTAGATGATATCAAAAAAGTAGGAGTATTTCTAGTCGCATTTTCAATAATTATTCCTACAATTAATGGCTTAATTGGAGTTTTTGTGGCTACATTTTTGGGATTAAGTATTGGCGGAGCTGTAATGTATGGTCTACTATTAGCAAGTGCGTCATTTATTGCCGCACCTGCCGTACTGCGTCACGCAATACCGCAAGCAAAACCGAGCCTTTACATTACTTCCGCCCTTGGAATTACTTTTCCTTACAACATTATCGTGCTTCTTCCAATCATGTTTGTTGTATCGTCTATACTACACAACGCTGATGGATCGATAGACTTATTGAATTATTTGAGAAATGATCTAATATGAAATTATACTCAACCAAATTACTTACAATTACCTGTGAGATTCTTGCACAAAAAAATGTAATAGAGATCCTACAAAAACACAAAGTCTCAGGATACACAACATACGAGGTAGAAGGGGATGGTTCTAAAGGAATACGTGGACAGGGATTACAGAATGAAAAAAATGTCAAAGTTGAAGTTGTATTATCTGAGAGTAAACTGCAAGATATAGTTGAAGAAATTACCAGAACTTTATTTTCAAACTTTGCAATTATTCTTTATACAAGTGATGTTGGTGTTGTTAGAACTGAAAAATTTGTCTAAGAAAATTTTATTCGTATGTGTTGAAAATTCCGGAAGAAGTCAGATGGCAGAAGCATTTTTTAAAAAATATTCTACCGGTAAATTTCTGGCAATCAGTGCAGGAACCCACCCTGCAGATAAGGTAAATCCTATTGTCGTTCAGGTAATGAATGAGGTTGGAATTAATCTTTCAGGGAAAACTCCTACGAGAATCTCTGATTCCCTAATCAATGAATCAATTCAAACTGTCAACATGGGATGTATGGATAAAAGATCGTGTCCTGCATTGTTTGTTGATGATACTCTTGATTGGGGTATTGATGATCCTAAAGGAAAAACAATTGATGATGTTAGAAAGATTCGTGATGAGATAGAAAATAAAGTCAAAGAACTTGTTGAAAGACTAGAAAAATAACCATGGCATACTCTAATCTTCATATCTTTACAGTTGAACTAATTGGAACATTCATTCTGGTAGTCTTTGCCACAGGTTCTATCGTGCTTGATGTTCATTATAATTTAGGTCTGGGGACTCCATTTGCTGCTGTCGCACCATTCATTGCATTAATCATTGGAGTGTATTCCTTTGGAAAAATCTCTCTTGCCCACTTTAATCCTGCGGTGACCCTTGGATACTATATCACCAAACACATTACAAAACGTCAGGCCTTGAATTATTTTACTGCAGAACTAATTGGTGCCTTTCTTGGTTCGCTACTAGTTCTTAGTGTGATTGGCTCTGATGCAGACCTTGGAGCAAATGCTCCTAACTATGACTTTTCAATATTTCTAATCTTTGGCGTTGAGGTTTTCGCTTCCGCGTTACTCATGGCAGTGATCTTTACCGTGGTATACACAAAAGGACTCAAAGGTTTTAGTGGAATTGCAATAGGTGGAATTGTAGGTCTTGACATCTTGTTCTTCTCCTTCATTTCTGGCGCTTCTATGAATCCTGCACGCGCATTAGCTCCTGCGGTACTATCTGGAGTGATAGAAAACCTGTGGTTATATCTAACAGCTACCTTTGTTGGAACATCAATTGTAGGTTTGTTGTTTAAAGAGAAATTTAAGAGACAAAGAGAGTCAAGGAATCAGTAAAAATATTACCAATAGCAAATACCTTGAAACAATAATCATGTCAAAATCCCAAAAAATGTTTTCAAATGCAAAAAAAGTCATTCCTTCCGGAGTGAATAGCCCAGTTCGTTACTTTACACCTTATCCGTTCTTTGTGACAAAGTCAGATAAGAGCAGCATTTGGGATGTTGATGGAAAAAAATACATTGATTTTTGCAATGGCTATGGTGCACTACTGTTAGGACATAGGCGAAAAGAGATAATCGCAGCAGTCTCGGCTCAACTCAAAAGAGGAACACTATTTTGTACTCCTTCTGATTTGGAAGTTGAATTATCAAAACTCATTGTAAAAAATTATCCCTCGATTAACAAAGTTCGTCTTGTAAACACTGGTTCTGAAGCCACAATGACTGCAATTCGACTTGCACGTGGTTTTACAAAAAAGAAGAAGATAATAAAATTTGAAGGATGTTATCATGGTGCTCATGATTCTGTTTTAGTCAAAGCAGGTTCTGGCTCTGCACATAATGGAATATCAGTTTCAGAAGGAGGTCTAGACGAAGTATCAAGAAATACTTTGGTAGTACAGTACAATAATTCTCAACAGCTAGAGGATGTTATTAGAAAAAACAAGGATGTTGCAGGAGTTATTGTAGAACCGATTCTTGCAAACATGGGATTAGTTCTTCCTGAGAAAAACTTTCTAAAAGAGATCAGAAAAATTACTTCACAAAATGATGTCCCCCTAATCTTTGATGAAATAGTCACAGGTTTTCGTATATCTTCAGGTGGAGCACAAAAATACTTTGGAATCAAACCTGATGTCACTACCCTTGGAAAGGCACTTGGGAATGGATTTACAATTGCTGCAGTTGGCGGAAAAAAAGAAATAATGAATCAACTTACTCCTGGAGGAAAAGTATACCAAGCAAGCACTTTTGCAGGAAATCCTGTATCCGTAGCTGCTGGTATTAGCTCAATTAAGACCATGAACAAACTTGGCAACAAGATGTATTCAAAACTTGAACGATACTGTGCTGCACTTACTAGAGCCATCGATGATATTGCAACTGATATGAAAATTCCACATCAGATTAATTTTTCAGCATCAATGTTTCAAATATTTTTTACAGACAAACCTGTAGTTGATTATCGTAGTTCAAAAAATGCTGATGCAAAAAAATTCAATAAACTTTTTCAGCATCTTCTAAAGAAAGGAATCTTTATCGCTCCATCTCAATTTGAAGTAGTGTTTTTATCTGAAGCTCACACAAATTCTGATCTTAACAAGGCAGTTGACGCATATTCAACTGGTTTACAAGCGGTGAAGCATTGAAATATCTCATAGGTACGCGCGGTAGCCAACTTTCAATCGCACAAACAAAATGGATTATCTCAGAACTCCAAAAGCAAAACCCAGAGGACTCATTTGAGATTATTACCATTACAACCAAAGGAGATACTGATGCACGCCCATTATTTACAATTGATCAAAAGGGAATCTTTGAAAAAGAAGTTGACAGAGCAGTTTCTGAAAAACGAGTTCATTTTGCAGTACATAGTCTTAAGGACGTACCAACTGAGATCTCTGCAGACCTAACTATAGCATGTATTCCAAAACGTGAAAAGGTAAATGACATTTTGATTTCAAAAAACGGTGATACTTTGGAATCTCTTCCTACTGGTGCGTTGATTGGTACTAGCAGTTTACGTAGGGCAGTACAGATATCTCGAAAGCGTCCAGACATTAAGGTAAAACCAATTCGTGGAAACATTGAGACTCGAGTTAGAAAAGTTACTGAAGGTGAGTTTGATGGCGTGATTTTAGCTATAGCTGGAATCACTCGTCTAGGACTAGACACAAAGTATTCAATGTTAACTACCGATGATCTTTCTCCTTCTCCTGGACAGGGGGCATTAGCTATTGTTTGCAGAAAAGATGATTCTCAGACAATTTCAATGCTAAAAAAAATTGAAGATAACACATCTAGATGGGAGATAGAGGCAGAACGTGCATTATCAAAATATGTCGATTCTGGTTGCCGCTTTCCTATTGGGGCATATGCAAAATCATACGGTGAGTCAATGACACTCAAAGTTAGCGCCTTCTCAGTCGATGGACAAAAATCAATCGTGGTGCAAAAATCTGGCCCTCGAGATGAGCCAGAATCACTAGGAAGAACTGTTGGCAAAGAATTACAAGAGAAAGGAATTGCAGACCTTGCATTAAATTGGAGAGAGAAGGTTGAGGAGTGGAATAAACAATGAGTGGTAAGGTATACTTGGTTGGTGCTGGTCCGGGAGATTCTAAATTAATTACGTTACGTGCAGTAGAATTACTACAAAAGGCAGATGTTGTTCTGTATGATAGATTAGTTAGTAAGAAAATTCTTGCAATGATTCCAAAAAAGACAGAAAAGATTTACGTTGGACGTGCAGTAGGGGATGATACAAAACATCAAGACAGTACTAATGAATTAATGGTAAAATTTGCTAAAAAGAAAAAAAATATTGTTAGACTCAAAGGCGGTGATCCAATAATATTTGGACGGGGTGGAGAAGAGGCAGAATACCTCAAAGAAAACAAAATAAAATATGAGATAATTCCAGGAATCACTTCTGGAATTGGCTCTGCAACATACTCTGGCATACCATTAACTCACAGAAAATATGCCTCCTCAGTAGCCTTTGTTACCGGACATGAGGATCCTGAGAAAAAGGTTGAAGTTGTAAAGTGGAAGAACTTGGCAAAATCAGTTGATACTATAGTAATTATGATGGGATTAGGACGAATAGGAATCATCTGTAAGCAATTGGCTCAAGGCGGAATGAAAAAAGATACACCCGTTGCTGTAATTCAAAATGGCACCACATCAAAACATAGGATGATTACAGGAAATATAACAAACATTGAAAAAATGGTTAAGGAGAAAAACTTCAAAGCTCCTTCCATAATTATTATAGGTAAAGTCGTTGATTTATCTAAGATTATTGGGTGGAAGAAATGATTGAAGGAAAGACTATAGCAATTACTCGTTCAAAGGAAGATTCTAGTGAATTTATCTCATTGATGCAAGAGAACAAAGCAACACCAATCACACTTCCAACAATTCAGTTAGTTAGTAAGGGTGAGAAAATTGTTGATGAGTTTTTGAATGCCATAAAAGAATATGATCCTGATTACTCTGTGTTTATGAGCTCAAAAGCAGTGACACTACTCTTTGACACTGCAAAGAAGATATCAAAGCTTGAAAAACTACAACTGGCAGTTGCAAATACTATAGTAATAGCTGTTGGACCAAAGACTAAGCAGGTATTGGAATCAGAAGGAATCAAAGTAAATCACACGCCAAAACGATTCTCTTCTGTTGGTGTTGGTGAAGTCTTTACTAGACTCAACGCAGTTGGGAAAAAAGTAATTGTTCCACGAAGTGGTGCATCTACTCCATTTCTCAAGGATCTTTTAGAGAAGATTGGTCTTGACGTAAAAGAGCTTTATCTTTATGATGTATGTGCATTTCAAGACACTACTCAATGGAATGAATTTAGAGAACTTTTTTCAAAAAATAATGTAGATGGAATTGTTTTTACAAGTGCATCTTCTGTTAGGGCATTCTTTGAGATAATGACAAATGATGTCCCAAAAGAGAAATTACTAAAAAGTTTAGAAAAAACCCATGTTGTTGCAATTGGCCCATTTACCGCCGATGAGCTAAAAAAATTCAATGTACAAAACATCATCGCTGAAGTACATACTATTCCTGGCGCATTTGATACGATAAAAAATATTTTTTCAGTTGCGTAAAATTTCTATAATTTTTTCTCTATTGATTTTAGCAAAAATATTAGCTAAAGCTATTTAGCTCTGCCTATTTTTCCTCATGTATTTATAATATAACGGGGTTATCACGAGTATGGCAACTGAAAATCTAGACATGGATTATTCAAAGTATGATTTTAAAGATTCCACAGAACTCTATGTTCACCTTAGCAAGAAAGGATTGTCAAAAGAAACCGTAATTGGAATCAGTAAAATGAAAGATGAGCCACAATGGATGCTTGATTTCAGATTACGTGCATTTGAGACATTTATGAAAAAACCAATGCCACAATGGGGTGGCGATCTTAGTGTTATTGATTTTCAAAATATTTACTATTATGCAAAAGCATCTGAAAAGACAGAAAAAAGCTGGGATGATGTTCCAGAAGATGTCAAGAAAACATTTGATAAACTAGGTATTCCCGAAGCAGAAAAAAAATTCCTTGCTGGTGTTGGAGCACAATATGAATCAGAAGTTGTATACCACAATCTTAGAGAAGACTTGGCAAAACAAGGAGTACTATTCTTAGATACTGATACAGCATTAAAAGAACAACCAGAAATATTCAAAAAATACTTTGGTAAAATCATTCCACCTGAGGATAACAAATTTGCAGCATTAAACAGTGCAGTATGGAGTGGTGGTTCATTTATCTACATTCCACCTGGCGTTAAAGTTGATATGCCATTGCAAGCATACTTTAGAATTAATGCAGAAAATATTGGTCAGTTTGAGAGAACATTAATCATTGCAGATGAAGGCTCCGAAGTTCATTACATCGAGGGATGTACTGCACCTGTCTACTCATCTGAATCCTTACATTCTGCAGTTGTAGAGCTAGTTGCACACAAAGATGCTCACTTGCGTTACACCACTATACAAAATTGGAGTAGTGATGTATACAACCTTGTTACTAAACGTGCATATGCATATGAAGGCGCCAAAGTAGAATGGATTGATGGAAATATTGGAAGCAAGCTTACAATGAAGTATCCTGGAATCTATTTGATGGGTGAGCGTGCATATGGTGAAACATTATCAATTGCATTTGCAGGAAAGAACCAACATCAAGACACAGGTGCAAAGATGGTTCACCTAGCTCCTAACACTACATCTAAAATCACATCAAAATCTGTTAGCCGTCTAAATGGCCGGTCAACATACAGAGGTTTGTTAAACGTCGCAAAAGGTGCAACAAATGTAAAATCTACTGTACGATGTGATGCATTACTATTAGATGATACTTCAAAGACAGATACCTATCCTTACATGGAGATTAACCAAGAAGATGCAACCATTACTCACGAAGCTACTGTTGGCAAAATTGGTGATGAACAAATCTTCTATCTCATGACAAGAGGATTCTCCGAAGAAGAAGCATTAACTTTAATCGTTAATGGGTTCATGGAGCCATTTACCAAAGAATTACCAATGGAATATGCAGTAGAACTAAACCGTCTCATAAAACTAGAGATGGATGGCTCTGTAGGATAGTCACTTACTCATTTCGCTTAAACCATGTCACAACAAGCTCTCTCATCAATTGGTTCAAGTCACATAGAAGAAATATCTTCATCAAAGAATGAACCCGATTGGCTAAAACAGTATAGAAAAAACTCTCTATCTATCTATGAAGGGCTACCAATTGAGACATCTCCATTATACAACAAGTACACTGATGCAAAGAAAATGGATCCTGAACAAGTCTCACTCTCAGTAACTTCAGATTCTACAGTTCCATCCTTTCTAGAAAAAAGACTTTCAGAATTAAAAGATGAAATATCTATAATTCAGATTGGAACCAACATTCACAAAATCAATTTGCCTGATGAGTTTAGCTCAAAGGGCTTAGTGGTTTCATCTATTGATGATGCTCTAAAAAATAATGCTGATCTAGTAAAAAAAGCACTTGAAGCATCAAACTCTACTGAAGATAAATTCACGGCGCTTAACAATGCAGCATTTAATTCTGGAATTTTTATCCATATTCCACGTAATTTTATTTTAGAAAAACCAATTCACTTTGTTTCTTCTCTTTCACTAGATGGTATTTCCACCATCTCACGAAACATAATCTTTGCAGATGAAAGTAGTAAAGCTACTATTGTTCAAGAGTTATACTCTCCAAAAGCGGAAAAACAACAGGCATATCTTGAATTACTCAATACCAATGTAGCAGCAAACGCACAACTTGATCTTACAACTTTGCAAATGATGGATCAAGGCTCAGTCAACTTTTCAACTAGGCGCTCTGATATTGGACAAGATGGTCAGATTAATTGGTATCTTGGATTGTTTGGAACTATTTTGTCTAGATATAGAATAGATTACTACCTAAATGGAACTGGAGCAAATGCAAATGATTCTGAAGTTGTTTTTGGAAACAAAGAACAATCTTTTGATTTACAATCAAACATAATTCATGAGAGTCCTGCAACAGAGGGTAGAATTATTGAAAAATCAATTCTAAAGGATAAATCAAAATCTCTCTTTAAAGGAATGATTCGCATTAAAGAAAAAGCTGCTAAATCAAACTCATATCTTTCAGGGCGTTCAATTTTATTAGATAAAGATGCAAAATCAGACGCTATTCCAGGACTTGAGATCTTTACCAATGATGTTAAAGCTACTCACTCTGCATCTGTTGCACAAATAGATGAAGAACAAATATTTTATTTAGGAACAAGATGTCTCAGCCGACCAGAAGCAGAGAGAACAATTGTTGAGGGCTTTTTGGAACCCCTATCTCGAAAAATGTCATACCAAGTGAGAGCATGGATTGCATATCTTATAGAGTCAAAATGGGATGGTAAAGAATTGATGATTAACAATGATGAAGAACTTAGAAAATTCGTTGAAATTGAAGAAACTCGTTACAACGAAAATGCCGAGATTGAACAACATTACAAGTATAGGTGATACTATTGTCTGATTGGATAAAGGCTTGTTCAGTAGATGAAGTAGGAGACGGACAATTATTCAGTTTTGATCATAAAGATAAGAGGATTCTCTTGGCAAATCTTAAAGGAAAATTTTTTGCAACTGATTTGATTTGCACTCATGCAGAAGCTGATCTTTCTACAGGATTTCTGACAGATGAAGGTGTTAGATGTCCATTACATCTTTCTGTTTTTAATTTGGAGAATGGAAAACCTCAGAATCCTCCAGCTGATGAACCACTAAAAACATACAATGTTAAAATACAACAAAACGAAATTTACGTGGAGATTTAATCATGCAAGCTCAACTTTCTATAGAAAACATTCGAAAAGATTTTCCTATACTAAAACGAACTGTGCGTGATAACAAACCTCTAGTATATCTTGATAATGCATCTACAACCCAAAAACCAAATCAAGTAATTGATGCAATCACAAATTATTATCAAACTTTTAATGCAAACATTCATCGTGCAGTATATGCACTTGCTGAAGAGGCAACTACCGCATATGAAGAAACTCGTGATAAAATTGCAAATTTTCTCAATATTCCAAACAGAGAAGAAATAATCTTTGTACGTGGAACTACTGAAGCAATTAATCTAGTAGCCTATGCTTGGGGAAGGTCTCATGTTAAAGAAGGCGACATAATTGTTACTACCGAATATGAACATCACAGTAACATTGTTCCATGGCAACTACTTGTTCAGGAAAAGCGTGCAAAACTAGAGTATATTGAGATTGATGAAAACGGAGAGCTAAAACTTGATCAACTTGATAAATATCTTGCAACAGGTAAAGTCAAGCTTGTTACATTTAGTTTGATGTCTAATGTATTAGGAACTATCTCTGATGCTGATACTATTATCTCAAAATGTAAGAATGCAGGTGTCTTGACACTAATTGATGGTGCCCAAGCAGTACCTCACATGAAGGTAAACCTTGGTACATTAGGATGTGACTTTTTTGCATTTTCTGGACATAAAATGTTGGGACCTACTGGAATTGGAGTTTTGTGGGTTAAAAAACAAGTTCTTGAAACAATGAGTCCGTTTCATGGAGGAGGTGATATGATTAGAGAAGTTCACAAATATGAAACAACTTGGAATGACTTGCCTTACAAGTTTGAAGCAGGTACTCCAAACATCGCAGATGTAATTGGATTAGGTGCAGCAATTGATTACTTGACAAATTTAGGATTAGACAAAATCAGAGAACATGAAGTTGAATTAACAAAATATGCTTTAGAAAAAATGTCTCATGTAAAGGGGATGAAAATCTATGGTACAAAGGATCTCTCAAAACGCGGTGGTGTGATATCCTTTAATTTTTCTGATGTTCACCCACATGATGTTGCTCAAATTATTGATGAAGAAGGAATTGCAGTTCGTTCTGGACATCACTGTGCTCAAGTATTGATGGAAAAACTGGATGTTGCAGCAACTTCGCGTGCAAGTTTTTACATTTACAACACAAAAGAAGATGTTGATGCATTAGTAAATTCACTTGAAAAAGTTGCGAGGTTGTTTAAGCTATGAGTAATGCAGACATTTATCATGAAATGATTATAGATTATTCTAGAAATCCATTAAATTTTGGGCAAATCGAAAACCCTGATGTAACTTTTCATGACTCTAATCCCTTATGTGGTGACAGCATAGATATTGATATGAACATCAAGGAGAACAAAATATCTGATATCAAATTTCATGGCCGTGGATGTGCAATATGTATGGCATGCTCTTCAGTTTTGACAGAAATTACCAAGGGCAAAGATATTGATGAAGTAAAAAAGATCACAAAAAATGATGTGTTAAGTGAACTTGGATTAGAAAATCTTCAAGCTGTCAGAATCAAATGTGCATTATTGTCTCTTAAAGTTCTAAAATATGCTTTGTATTCGTATTTGGCAAAACACATGTCTGAAACCGGCGATGTCGATAAATTAAAAGAAGAGGCAGCAAACCTGTATTGACATGGGAGACTATACACCTAAAATTCCAATTCCAATTCAGATAAGAAAAATCATCTTTGAAAAATTCAATAACACTGAAAATCGTTTTACAAATGATGAAATATTTGAAATTTTGAAAAAAAATAATGACATTGATAGTTCTTGGACTATAGATGATGTTGAAACATACTTTAATGAAATATGTGATAAAGGATTGGCACGTAATATTGCACAGAATTTTACTACGATATGGCTAAAACTATTTGATCCTGTGGAAAAATCTCATTGTAATGCATGCGATTTAGATATCTACTTGGGCAGCTCAGAAGAGAAAATATGTCCTAATCCTAACTGTAAATCTTCTATTTAGCTCGTTCCCTTCTTGCAGCATCTTCTAAAGCTATAATCATAGGTAATTTTTCGCCGGTCAAATACAATACTAGTGCTCCGCCTGCAGTACTGATATGATCAATCTTGTCTGCTAATTCGTATTTTTTTAACGCTGAAGTTAGATGGCCTCCACTAACGATGGTAGTTGCCATGGAGTTTGCCACACTTTCCAAAAGTGATCTAGTTCCATAACTGAATTCTTTTCTTTCAAAGAATCCTGGAGGACCACTGATAAAGACAGTGCCTGCTCCTGAGATTAATTTATTGTAGTGCTCCACTGTTTTTGGGCCTAGATCTAAAATTTGATCTCCTTTGTTTAACTCCCTAACGTCCATCTCTACCCTAGAACCGTCTTTGTCAACAGCTACGTCTACTGGAGTTGAAAAAACATCTGGATATTCACCGATTAATTTGTGGGCCTTTGCTACTGCTTCGTCCTCTCTTTTTATGCCTAAAGGATACTTTATTCGTGCTTGAGCCCTCATGAAGACATTTCCTATTAACCCTGTTAGAAGGACATGATCTGCTCTTCCTTTTTGGATCAACATCTTTATTGCTTCTAATCTGTCCTCAACTTTGGAACCTCCTAGAACAATAACATGTGGTGCTTTAGCAACTGTGATTATTTCATCTAGTTTCCTTACTTCTCTTTCTACAATTCTTCCGGCAGCAGCTGGTAATACATGAGGAAAACCAACAATTGATGGGTGTGATCTATGTGCGCTTGGAAATGAATCTAAAACACACAAATCAAATAATTTTGCTAATCTAGAAACCATAATTGTTTTTGAAGCATCTGTAGGCGAGAACTCATAATTTTCTTCTGCACATAATCTGAGATTATCTAAAAGTAAAATTTCTCCTGCCTCTAAATTTTTGATTTCATTTTGTGCAGCACTTCCAATAACATCCTCAACATATTTTATGTCTCTATTCAAAAATTTTGCTAGCACATCAGCATGCTTTTCCATTCCGGTATAGTCTTTGTTTCCAACTCTACCTTGGTGTGATGCGATTACCACTTTTGCTTCTTTTAATGATTCAATTGTTTCAATTGCCTCCTCGATTCTTTTTGTTCCTGAAATCTCCATTGTTTCTGGATCGATGGGACAGTTCATGTCTACTCTAACAAATACTGTTTTACCTTTAAGATCAAAATCATCTAGAGTGAGTATCTTCACAAATTTCCTAATTATTCCCAAGTTAAAATCTTTGAGCCGATCAGACATTACAGAAATTCTATATTCTATTAGATCTTTTCATGAACAAACTTAAAGAAATCTATATTTTGGATAATTGACACCTAAAAAATTGAGAAATATTAAAAATGACTTGTTTGGAAGTTAGCTAATTGCAAAAATGGATTTTTGAGATACGCTCTAGATCATTTGTACTGCTTGTTATAGGATTTATCATAATCTCGCTTTTGGTAAAATTACAAGTTACTGAAGATTTTGATCAACAAACCATCGAAACATTCCAGTCAATTTCTGGAAATACGTTACTCGATTTGATAATGCAATCAATCACAGAAATCGGTGACGTGTATTATATGCTGATATTTTCTATTATTCTCCTTATAATAAAGAGAACAAGGCGAATTGGAATCGCCCTGATGATACTATTGGTTCTTACTACATTGCTGACTGGCTACATCAAGTGTGGTGTTGATAGAGATAGGCCCACCCTAGATTATACTGGAAATCCATTCCTAATTGAACTGAGTAATGACACATTTTCGCTATTCTGTGATGGTAGCGCCAACGCCTCTTATCCATCAGGTCATGCAGCTAGGGCTGCTGTCTTTGGAGTGATTCTAGGATTTGTGCTATCTGAGCGATTTCCTCGTGGATGTTATCTCCTATTGTTATACCCATTACTGATGTCAATTAGCAGGGTCTATGTATTACAGCATTATCCGATGGATGTAATCGGTGGAACTGTCTTGGGATTGTTTTTGGCTGGATACATTGGTCATAAGACAAAACTCTCTAAATTTCTTAATCAAAAACCCAGTTCTTGAACTACTTTAGGATTGACTAGAACAATTGCATAATGATCCTCATCATGATGATAAGTCCAATATTTTACATCCCTATCTTGCTTTGTTTGTCGTAAGCCATACGTGATTGATGTTGTAACTGTGTATCCAATCCGTTTTGCAAGCTTTTTCTCTTTTGGCATCAAAACCTTGAATCCATCTTTTCTATTGGCAAAACCCATCTTTACAATCTCCTCTGCAGCTTCAGAAGCTGCTTTTTCATCAGTTACATCAAATGTTCTTGCAATGGGAATTATTGATGGATGGAATTCCATTTCATTTTCTGTAAGATCGTTTCGATTAATAATTTTTTGATGATCGCAGATCCAATTCATGTTAAATTTCTTAACTGGTAAGTCAAATCCTGATTATGTTATCAACTTAATCGATTCCATCCATCTAGATTGATTGTTGGCATCACTCGAAAGGGTTGCTTCCAAGCTAGAAGAAAGAAAAAAGGAAGCTTCAAAACTTCGAAGAAAAGGGGAAAGAGAACTAAAGAAAGCTCGTTCATTACTTAGACGATCTACTTCTGGATTGGCAACCGTAGCACGTAAAGTAGAAAATGCAAGAGAAGAATTATCTGATGTAGCAGGCGTTTTAACTCAAAAGTTAGCACAAAAAGAGAGCATCGAAAGACTGGTTACAACAGCAAAAGACCGAGTATCCAAAGAAAAAGAAGCCCTAGAACAAGCCCTACAAGAATTAGACTTTGCCAGCTCTGATGAGGAAAAACAGAGTGCACAATCTAGAATTAACTCACTTAATCAGCATATTGCCGATTTAGAGGATGAAATAAAAGAAAGAGACAAAACACTTCGAAAAATCACGGATGCAATAGATGATATTCAATCAAATAAATCCAAAATTTCCGGAAAAATTCAAAAACAGACTAAGGTAAAACCTACTCTTCAAAAGATGTTAAAAGAGAGCAAAAAGGACGCAGAACGCTTCTCAAAACAGGTTGTAGTAAAAGCAAAACAAGAGGAATCTGCTAAAAATACTCTCATCAAGGTAAAAGAAAAATTAGAAAAAGTAAAAGCCCAAAAGCGAAAATTAGCTGCCAAAAAGCGTTCAAGAAAAGCAAAACCAAAGAAACGCTCAAAGAAAGCATCCAAACCAAAACGCAAATCGGCTAAAAAGACAGCAACAAGAAAAGCAAAACCAAAGAAACGCTCAAAGAAAGCATCCAAACCAAAACGCAAATCGGCTAAAAAGACAGCAACAAGAAAAGCAAAACCAAAGAAACGCTCAAAGAAAGCATCCAAACCAAAACGCAAATCGGCTAAAAAGACAGCAACAAGAAAAGCAAAACCAAAGAAACGCTCAAAGAAAGCATCCAAACCAAAACGCAAATCGGTTAAAAAATCTAGAAGATAAACAAATCGCTTCTTTGCATGTTATGATTAATATGCATTGTAGGTTTAAGCTAAATATTGTCTGATGAAAAAATATCTGTAGAAATTTCTGAATTACCAAATCTTTCTAATCCTCAATTAATTTGTGGATTACCTGGAAGCGGTTATGTAGGTAAACTTGCCGTTGATTATTTGATTGACAAGCTACAGGCAAAACAATTTGCAAATATCTATTCTTCATCCTTTCCACCTCAAGTTTCCATTAGAGAAGATGGAACTCTTGATCTTGTAAAGAATACGCTTTATTCTGCAAAAATTAATTCCCAAGAGTTAATCTTTCTTACAGGTGATGCACAACCAGTATCTGCACAAGGTGAATATGCATTAACTGATGAAATAATTAACCTATGCAAAAAGCTTAATGTAAAAAAAATTTTTACACTTGCAGCATACATTACAGGAAAGTTTTCCAAATCTCCCAAGGTGTATGGCACTAGCACTTCTAGTGATATAATAAAACAATTCTCCGAATATGATGTCTCTACAATGAATAGAGGAAACATCACTGGAATGAATGGTGTAATAATTGGAATTGCAAAAAGATCCTCTATTCCTGGAATTTGTCTTTTAGGGGAGACATCTGGATACGTAATTGATGCCAATGCATCTAAAGCAGTTTTAGAATCACTTAGTAAAATTTTGAATATTACAATTGATATGTCTGAGCTTGAACAACGTGCAAAAGATACAGAAGAAATAATCAAAACCCTACAGGCCCAAGCCGCTTCAAAGGGAAGTCAAGAACAGATTCCACAGTTTCGACCTTCTGATGACAAGAGCCTAGGCTACATAAGCTAAAAATGAAAAAACGCGGAATTGTAATCGGAATAATTGGGATTGTAATTTCAGCAGCTTCATTTTCTATGGTTTTCTCATTTTTCCCACAATCTCAGATGGGTCTTGATGGTAACTTTATTCTGCCAGAACTTTTAGAAGACATGTTTGATGATGTCTCTGTAGAGACTGAAATCATGGCAGGACAGTCTTCTGTCTTTTCATTTTCAACTTCTAATTCTAATGTGCCTCTTCTTTGGGGTGTGCAAATAATTGATTACAAAGAAGATGACAATCTATCTATTGAGATATCAAACATATTTGGAGATTCACTTGGAGTCTTTGAGCAGCAGGGACCTGTATTCTTTGAGATCTTTTTAGCTCCTAACAGCGAGGTGTATAATTTTGAGATAACAAATCAAGGCTCTAGGACTGTTCTTGCTGTAATGATGTTTGCAGAAGACCCTGATAATTCTGAAGCATTTTCTAATCCTAATTCTCCATTGATGACCACACTGGTACCATTAGCAATTGCTGGAATAATTCTGATAATTGGAATAATTGTGGTAATAGCTGGCGCTATAATCGCAGCATTTGATTGGAAAAAAGGACAGGATGAATCTAGATATCTCTAAGAGATAACTTCCATCTGACCAAATTTGCCTTTGGTTAGAGAAACTTCGCCTTTGAAGGAATTTGTGTAACCATTAGTAATCTTTAGCTTATTACCATCGTTTACTTTGGCAATGTCATCTCCCCACAATGTGAGTTTGATCTCTCCGCCTTCAGCATCAACTAGATAAGCATCACAAACATCAATTGTTCCGCCTGCTTTCTTGTTTACTGTTCTTGGTTCGCCTTTTCGTTCTACGGTTCCTTCGATGTTTACACCGCTTCTCATGTTCTTTGCTTGTTCAGCAGTTACAGTACTCATAAAATCCAGTCTCTGCGAGGCAATTATAAAGTTTTTTTTGGAATCATTATTGATGTGTTACATATCAATTCTAAAACTCATTAAAATTTGTAAAATCTGAGTTTTTTACAAAAACGTAATTGAAAAATACAGGCTTTATGAGATCCTCATTGCAGGGGTATCGAAGCCCGGTCAACCGAGAAGGACTCAAGATCATGACAATAGGAAATCCTTTCCTTTAGGGGTTCGTGGGTTCAAATCCCACCTCCTGCACCATAATTTTCATTAATAAAAAATACCGAATATGTGAAAATTCGTCTTATGCGACTAGAATCTTGACCTTAGAAGTAGAATGTCTTGAGATCTCAGAATGCATCTTTGCATGAACCTCGTCTTTGAAAGTTAGATTGCATCTAAAACACTTCCAAGCTGACTCAGTCATGGGTATATAATGTACAATTTTACTTATAAAGATATTGCATGATTCATCCATTTTTTTCAATTTCGTGATCAGAAGATCTAAAAAATTGAATTTATTTGAAAAATTATTATTTTTTTGAAATTTTTTCATGCCTAAATGTGCTATTCCAAGGGTTTAGATGCAAAGATTGTCCACACAGTAGAAAATGGATGACTTTTTTGAAACAATTGGTGAGTTTTCCTACCTTGGAATCCTGTTTTTATTAATTGCATTAAATACTGCCCCATTACTTATGCCGCCAACTTGGATTGTCTTATCATCATTTTATCTGCTGGACCCTAACCTTGATCCAATAATTCTAGCTTTGATTGGGGCAACTGGTGCAACTATCGGAAGATTCATCCTAAAACAGATTACTGGCATGTTTAGAAGATTTGTAGGAAAAGATCAAAAGTCCAATCTTGATGCCATAGGGGACTATCTCAACAAAAAAAGATACGGCTACACCATAGCATCTTTTCTGTTTGCAGCAACTCCTCTTCCTAGCAACATGTTATTTGTTGCATATGGATTGATGCGAGCAAAAAGTATTGGATTGTACATTGGGTTTTGGTGTGGCCGTGCAATATCGTACTATATCATGATACTGTTCAGTAATATTGCACTAACACCATTTTTACAAATGTTTGAAGAAAGATACATTGGAATTCTTTTAGCAGATGCGGTTGGTGTTGGTGTGGTGATTTTATTTGCATCAATTAACTGGCAGATATTAATAACTCAAAGAAAACTAAAATTTGTCCGACCAAAACTTTGGAGATTTTAATTTGAACCAACTTGATAGTTTAAAAAAAGAAGTAAAAAAAATAACAACTAATGATTCTGCACATGACTTTGATCACATAATGCGGGTTTACAAAAATGCAGAGAAACTATGCAAAAAAGAAACAGCCAATACTAAACTGGTACTATGTGCTGTACTGTTACATGATGTAGTGTCGTACCCAAAATCTGATAAACGCTCTAAAACTTCCTCAATAAAAAGTGCACAGAAAGCAGAACAAATTCTCAAAAAATATCATTTTAATTCAGAAGAGATTAAAATTATCTCCGATGCAATAAGGGATCACAGTTTTTCACGCAACAAAGTACCCGAGACCATGGAAGGAAAAGTTTTACAAGATGCAGATAGATTGGATGCCGTTGGCGCCATTGGTATTGCTAGAGTGTTCGCAGTGGGTGGTTCAGAAAAGCGACCCATCTATAACAACGACGATCCATTCTGCTCCCAAAGAACTCCAAATGACCAAGAGTGGACACTGGATCATTTTTACAAAAAACTACTAAAACTCGAAGGAATGATGAACACAAAATCTGCAAAAATTGAGGCTAAACGACGAACAAAAATTCTCAAGAATTATCTTAATGAACTAAAAAAAGAGATTTAGTCATCATCAACTACTGTGACTAGGCATGCCACAAGTTACTGGGTATTGCAATATATTCCATAATGTATGATAATTCATGTCAACAATTCAAGTTTACAGAACACCAAAATCGGATTCAAACAACACACACGAATTCAATAAATCTGGACAAAATTACCCAAAATTTTGTGCATATGACATGATTGGTCTTGGATGGATAATGGAGGATGTTTCTTTTGATTAAGAATTTCTTTAGTAATATTTCTCGAACATTAAAAAAAGAAGGCTATCTTCAATACAATTCTGATCTACTAGAATCTTACAAGTAGGTTATCCATAATCGACATATCTGTCGTATCTTTTTTCTACTTCTTTATTTTCACCTTTCATAATTTTATCGATCTCAATTTTTGTTCTATTCTGAATATATTTTTTCATATCTTCAAACTTTTCATCATTTGGAAACTTCAGGAAAAGTGGTTCTAATTCTCTGAAATATTCTACCACTTTTTTGTGATATTCTTCCCTAGTAGGGTTTTTTATTCCATTTAGACGAAAAAAGATTACTGCCCAACTTGAACCAACTACATGTGGCAGTAAATCAAACGCACGTTCAATCTCAAAGCGATGTTCGTCCCTCATTTGGACTCTTGCAAAAATTTTGCAGCTTGTTTTGCAAAATATGTTACCATCATATCAGCACCTGCTCGCTTTATAGAGTAAAGAATCTCATGAATTATCTCTTTTTCAGGAATCCAACCCTGTATGGCTGCACCCTTGACTAATGCATACTCTCCTGATACACTATAGGCTGATACGGGAACATTGAATCTTTTTTTAGTTTCTGCAATCAAATCAAGATATGCCAAAGCAGGTTTTATCATTACTATGTCCACTCCTTCATTGATGTCTGTTTCAACTTCTCGTAAAGCTTCTCTAGAATTTGTATATGGAACTTGGTATGATCTTCTGTCACCAAATTTAGGTGCACACTCTGCTGCATCCCTGAATGGAGAATAAAATGATGATCTATGTTTTGCAGAATGAGACATGATTCCTACATTTGTAAAACCTGCATCATCTAACGCAGTCCTTATTGCAAGTACCTGACCGTCCATCATCGCTGATGGGGAAACAATATCTACTCCTGCCTTTGCTTGACTAACTGCAATATTTGCCAACGTTGCAATGCTCGAGTCATTATCAATTGAATTTTCTTTAACATGTCCACAATGTCCGGATGTGGTGTACTGGCATAAGCAAACATCTGCCATGATGACAATTTTTTCACCATAATTTTTTCGTATCTGTGTAATTGCTTTTTGTACAATTGCATTTTCCCCTAATGCTCCAGTGCCTGCATCATCTTTCTTTGATGGAATTCCAAATAGCATAATTGCGGGTATGTTCAAATCAGTAATTGTTCCAACTTCGTCAATAACATCATCTAATGGCAATCTTTCAATATCTGGCATAGAATCCACTTTGATTCTACTTTTTAGATTCTCCTGAACAAATACTGGACAAATGAAATCATGTGGGGTTAGAACTGTTTCCTGCATTAATTCTCGCATTTTCTCAGAATTTCGTAATCTTCTGAGACGTTTGGTTGGAAAAGACATACTAGAAACCCAAACCATTTGTTTCTTATACTTTACTTAATCCTTTTTCATCTTCGTAATGTCCTCTAAGTATTTTTTATCTGATTGAAAAAGGACCTTTCCGTTTTGAATGGTATTTCGTATATGTTCTAATCTTCCCAAATCTCCTATTCCTGATTTAATGAGCTGTTCGACAATTTCTAAGGTATCGCCTTTAGATGCTTCTGTTGATTTTGAAATAATCGACTCATTTATTTTCAAATTGTTCTCTTGTTTTTCTGCATCCCCTTCCTCAATCTTCTCTTCAACAATTTCTAATTTTTCTTCAATTTCTGCATCCCCTTCCTCAATCTTCTCTTCAATGTCTTTTTGTTTTTCTTGAATTTTTTCAACATGAACTTTTATTTTTTTATCAATTTGTTCCTCAATCTTCTCTTCTACTTTTTCTTCTACTGCTGGAAATATTCTTCGTTTTATTAGAAAAACCACTCTTAATGACCATTCCAATACTACAACCAAAATTATGAATTCAATTACTCTTCCTACAAAAAATGGAAACTCTTGGAATCTCTTCTCTATATCTTCAACAGAAAAGAAATTTGTAGTATCTGAAAAGAAGGCAGAGCTAGTTAAAAATACACCTAGTAATGCAAAAGGCAAAAGTTTTCCTACGTCTTTTGCAAGATCTTCTTTATAGTATGACGTAATTCTGGTAGATGCTATTACTGATATTGCAATTAACAGAACTACTCCCATTGGCATATCTTTAGCTAAGATAAACATGAACATTGAATATACCAAAAACCAAACGTAGATGATTATTGGGAAGAGAAATACATATGATCCCACATAAGCTGCTACTTTAAGAGGTGAAACTCTGTCATCTCTGTTATATTTTTCAAAATTAATTTTAATTATTTCTCTTCTTGCAATAAATCTATAAAAATTCCAAACAAAAATTGCATAAACTACCATTCCAATTACATACAGACCAAGATCAACTACCGTGGAGCCAGATGCTAAGTTAGTAGTTATCTCATCGATATATTTTTCAGGAGTGTCAAAACTTATGGAGATTCCATTATTGAAAAAATCTTCCCAGTTCTTTTTTTCTTGTACTTCTTGTCCATATGCGTTAGTAATACCTATAAAAAAAATGAAAAGAACAAGAATTATTTTTAACACAATGAATTCCCTACAACCATTTTAGGATTTAAAGAATATCCGTGGTACTACTCTTTAGCATTATGAATAACCCTTTGTGGGAAAGGAATTTCAATTCCTGCCTCATCTAATGCATTCTTTAAGACCTTTAGTAGCCCTGGGACAACTTCAAGCAAGTCATCTCTTGGGAACCAAAGTTGTACTTTGATATTTACACTATTGTCTCCTAGTTCTGTTACAAAAAATTGTGGACCTGGCTCAATTAATGCATACTGAACTTTTGTAGAAATAGCGTCTTTCATAACTTTGATTGCTTTTTCAATATCATCATTATATGAAATTCCCACAGTCACATCTGTTCTTCTAATTTCCGAAAGTGCAAAAGTCCTAAGTTCTGAAGTAAATATGGTCTGATTAGGAACTCTTACTAGCGTACCGTCAAATAACTGGATCTTTGTAGAAAAAATTCCAATATCTATGACTTTTCCAAGAATGTTTGAGCCTTGAACTTCAACATTTTCTTTTATTTTGATGGGCTTTTCCACGAGAAGAAAAATTCCAGATACTAGGTTTGATACTACTGATTGAGTTGCAAAACCAATTACTACACCAAAAATTCCACCGGCAACAACTAGACCTGAAAGATCTATACCTTGACTTGTCGTAACTCCTAAAAGAGTAATTACAATAATTCCATAATACAAGAATTTGGTCATGTTTTTAGCTGTATGAACTGGCATTGTGGGGGCGAATTTCTTCTGAAAGATCATTCGAACTATTCTAGCAACTATGACACCGACTGCTACTGCTATTGCAGAAATTAAAATTTGCCAGACTGTGATTCCAGAATCCATGATATCTGTGCTTAAAAATTCAAACATTGTTAATCAAACCCCTTATCCATAACAAAGCTTGTTGATGAGTCCGTTCCTGCATCTGATATTTGCCAATCTCCTCCAGCTGTCGCAAAAACCGTTTTTACCAATTCCATATTTTCTCCACTGATGTCTGAATATACTCTGGCAGTTAGATCATCGATGTGGACTTCTGTTGATTTTTGTTTATAGTATACCTTATGTGCTGTTATGGGAAAAACAAACTTGCCTATTTTTACGCCCTGTTTTAATTCATTTTTTATAGTAATCTTCATCTTTGCCCAAACATATGGTTCAGGAGATTTATCATAAATTTGTGAAACCTTCGAGTACATGCATAAATTTCCGCCATCAGGAACTCCATACAGTCCAAATCTTGAATGCATCGGTTCACACGTAATTACATCTAGCATATCTGAAGACAATTCTGATTTGATAAAAACTCCAATTTCTATTGGAACTTTGATGGATATCTCTACATTTGATTCTGGAGTAACCAGAATCTGTTTGTCTAGTCTCAAAAAAATCAATCCGTTGGTTTTTTTCGCTGGTAGATTAATTGGCAATACAGGTGCAATTGTTACCTGAATTGATTTCATTGATGGAATTGATTTCTCGATGGTATTATGCTCAGAATCTTCTCGAAAATATGCAAAACCATTATCCAGTTTTTTAAATTGAATCTTTGTTCTTGGAAGTTTAATGTCAATGTCACTATCAACAGTATATGTGTCATAAAATGAGTAAGCCTCTTTCTCAACATTTGATGACATGGCTGAACTAAGCATTCACCATATTTAATGAAATATGATCTTAGCTCTGCCTATGTTTCTTTTTTCTTGTAATTGAATAGTTTACTTGCTGCATCTAAAATTTCAGGATTTCCTTGTTCAGATGCTTTTCTTAAATTATTCATAGGAGCTGAAACGATACTCTCAACTACAGCTTTTGTTAAATCTTCGATAATTTTGATCTTTTCTGAATCATTTTCGCCTAGCATCTGAAGAGCTTTCTGTAATTCTTTTTCCCTTAGGACATCTATATTTTTGAAGACGTCTTTCACAATTGGTTCTGCATCTAGTCTTTTCATAGAGGCCTCAATTACTTGTAATTCTTCATTAATTATATTTTCAACTATTTTGACTTTATCTTGTCTTTTTCGCATGTTTTTATCGACCATTTCTGCAATTTGATCCAGGTTCATCAGTTTAATGTTACCAAGTGTTGCTACTTTTTCATCAACTGTTCTTGGATTTGACAAATCCAAAATCATCATACCTTTTTTCTTATCTTTTAATGCCTTTGCAATTCTTTCATACGTTACAAGAAAGTATGGAGCTGTTGTGGCAACAAAGATGACATCATATTTTTCAAAACCTCCGAGCACTTCTTCAAATTTTACTGCTTGACCTCCCATAGTTTCACAAAACGCTTGAGAACGTTGGAGTGTTCTACTAGTTACAGAAAACCCATAACCTCGTCGGTTTAGTGATTTGGCAACAAGTGTGGATACTTCGCCTGTACCAATTACTAGGATTTGTTTTGATTTTAGCTCATCAATGTTTTCTTCTGCAAGCTTTACTGCCATAGAGCCTACTGAAATTCCACCTTTGCTGATGCCTGTGGTATTTCTAATACGTGTTCCAATTCTGATTGCCTTGTCAAATAATGTATTGAGTCGTTCACCTGATGCTTTATTGATCCTTGCAGTTGTAATGGAATTTTTTATTTGACCTAGAATTTGTTCTTCGCCAACAACCATTGAATCTAAACCTGAAGTAAGTTTTAACAAATGAAGATAGGCCTCATCATCTATCTCTATCTCTAAATTTTCTTTGAATGCACTTTCTTCTAATCCTGAAAGTGATGCCCAAGTTTTCTGGATTTTTTTTATGTCGCAATTTTTACCAGTGGCAAAAATTTCTATTCTATTACAAGTCTGCAAAATCACACACTCTTCTGATTCTGAAAACTTTCTAAATTCCAAGAGCGCATTTTTTATATCTTTGAAAGTAAATCGCTCAAGAACATGTATTGGTGAATTACGAAATGTTACCCGTGCATTTATCACATTTTGATTCATTTCCAGTCCCTCAACATTTGATTTGCTCGTTTCTGTGCAATTTCCAATTTGTTGTCTTTTATTAACTGTTTAATCTGATTATCATTAATTACTGCGTATAGGTACTTTTTTCGTTCTATCTGTGTGCTGATTTCTTTTTTGGCATTTTGACGAGCGATCTCTTGAATTTTGATTAATTCAATGTCTTCTCTTGTAATGAGTTCTTTGAAGACCTTCTCAGCTTGCATCTTGACTCTTCTTGCCATTGCGGGGCTTTTTCCTTTTGTTGAGATTGCAATCTGAATTGTATCTTCAATGTTAATTACTGATGGATGTGCAAAATCACTAATCTCAGGGTCATCTGATGCATATGCTAGACAATTTAATTTTCTAGCAGCTTCAACAATTTTTCTATTAAGATTTTTGTTATCTGTTGTTGCCATAACTAAGTAGGGTTTATGTTTTGAAAGAAAACTGGGTTCATCCAGTTTGACTTTTTGAAATTCAATTTTCTTAGAATCTACATATTTTTTGATTTGTGGATTAATCGAATCACTTACCAGAAGTATTTTACAATCTTGTGTGAGTAATGAGTTTATTTTTTTAAGGCCTTCTGCTCCTCCTCCAACAACTATCACTAAATTCCCCTTTAGATGTAAATCAACAATCAATGATCTGAAAACCTTGATTTTCTATTTATAACTATAAACTCATTTAGGAATACAACTAATTTCTCGCTACATTTTTAATTGAATAATGGAAAAATTAGTTAATCGATTATGGATGATTTAGATAAAGAAATTTTAAATGAAATTCAATGGACATTTCCATTAGTTTCTCAACCTTATCATGAAATTGCCAAAAAATTCAATGTCTCACCTGATGTGATAAAAGAACGACTGAAAAATCTAAAAAAAATTGGTGTCTTGCGACAACTAAGTGCAATTTTTGACACTCGTAGATTAGGATACAAAAGCTCCCTTGTTGCGATGGAGATTGAGCCTGACAAATTAGAGTATGTGGCCAATCAAATTAACCGCCATCCTGGTGTGAGTCATAATTATGAAAGAAACCATCAGTTCAATCTCTGGTTTACATTAGCTGTTCCTCCTGGTTCTGATCTTAAAACCGAAGTTGATAAATTCAAAAAAATTCCCGGCATTCTAAAAGTAAGAATGCTTCCAACAATTCAGCTCTTTAAGATTGGTGTTAAACTTGACATGGTTGAAGAAAAAAAACACGACATAAAACCGTCTGAGGAAAAAAAGAAGATTCGTGATGTCAAATTTGATCCGACCGAAGAAGACAAAGAATTCATACGACAACTACAAAAAGATCTTGAGATAGTAGATCGTCCATTTCTAAAACCTGCAACATCATTAGGATTAACAGAAGATCAGGTGTTTGAAAAATTACGTTATTATGAAGACATTGGGGTAATGCGTCGCTATGCTGCAATTTTACGACATCGTGATGTTGGGTTTACTGCAAATGGTATGATAGTGTGGAAAGTTCCAGATGAAAGAATAAAAAATGTTGGTGAATTACTAGGCGCATTCCCACAAGTGAGTCATTGCTATCAAAGACCTGTATACCCTGATTGGCCTTACAATGTTTTTTCAATGATTCACTGTAAATCAGAAGATGAGGCAAATGAAATGGCAAAAACGATAGAAAATCAGATTGATGTTCATGAATATAGGATATTATTTAGTTCACGTGAATTCAAAAAAACGCGTGTAGAGTATTTTGTTGAGCACGAATTTTCCATAGAAGAAATTACAGCATAAACTATACTTCATTTTCATCATGTCCAACTACATGACTAGAACAAAAGTATGCATCATTGACATTGCAATAGAATAGTGATTCTTCTCCACATTCTTTACATGATGGTTTTTTATCATTTTCTGATAATTTCATATGATAGATTTTACTTCTGACTTTGACCTTTCCTTCTTTGTATATGCGAGTAAAATTACTAAAATAGGATCTTTCTATTTCATCTAATTGTTGACCTGATTCAATTTTTTTGATTATGGTTTTCCATTTTCCATACTCGCCAATTCTTGCAAGCTTTAGCCTTTCAATAATCTCTAGGGTTTTTTTAGAGTCAAACTGTTCTGTCATGAATGGTATCATGCAGCCTGCGTGGTTGCTTTAAGCTCATATGCAGGCCATGAGTTAAACAATTCCTCAATCTCTTTCATGTCTGTTTGGTTGATATAGTTGCCATCTGACATGGCTGCAAAACTTTCAATCTCTTCAACACTAATTACTGTTGGAAACACTGATGCAAATCCTTTCTTTGATAAAATGAATTTAATTGCAAGCTCTGTGATGGTTAGGTCGTTTCGTTGTGCTATTGGGCGTAACTGCTCCACTTTTTGTAGTGCTGACTTTATCCATTCTCCTTTTCTTACAGAGCGATGATCTTTTTCATCAATCTTAGTTTCTGCATTAACTTTTCCTGTAAGAATTCCAGATGCATCAGGAACTCTTACCAGTATTCCTACATCCTTTTGTGTTGCCATATCAAACAGCTCATTTCCTGGTGTTTGTTCCAGTATGTTGTATACTGTTTGCACTGCGCTAACATTTGTTCTATCCATTGCCTCAATTCCTTCTTGTGTCCAGCCAATGGCAGGTCCTAATGCAATCTGATATGTGTTGATCTTTTGCTCTTCAATTAATTTATCAAGAGTTTGAAATATTGTATCGTCTCTGATGTGGTTTAGTTTTGGATTGTGTAGACCATACACATCTACATAGTTCGTTTGAAGTCTCTCTAAACTATTTCTTAATGCTTTGTTGGTAAAATCTGGGGCAAAGCTCTGTGGAAGCTCACTATGTCCAATTTGCTCTACTCCTTCAAAGTCATATCCATACTTTGTCGATATGATGATTTCCTTTCTTACATCTTTGAGATATTTGCCGATTAAAGTTTCACTTTTTCCTTTTCCGTACATATCTGCTGTTTCAAAAAAGTTAATTCCTAAATCATATGCTCGCTTTAGCATCTTTGCTGCTTCGTCTTCGTGAATTTCTTTTCCCCACCAATTCAGGGCTATTGTCCATGCCCCAAATCCTATCTCAGATACCTCGATTCCACTCTTGCCTAGCTTTTTGTATTTCATTTTGTAATCTCCGTGAACTTTTCTAATTTTGAGTTAATCTCTGATTCTGGAAGCACTGGTTGACCATTTTGAATTTCTTCATTTATGTTTATCCAAGATTTGCAACCCTGATATTCTGATTTTAATGGAATCTCTCTTTGGGGAATTCGATAAACTTTGAGAAATACTGCTTTTAGTGGTTTTTCTGGTTTCCAGTTTCTTCTTTCCTGAATATACGAATCACTCCAGATGTGAAATTCAGATAATGCTTTCACTTTTTCATTATCTGATACATCTGCTTCTCCTAATACCTCTGCATATGATGTAATTCTGTTATGTCCTTCTCTTGGTTTATTCTCTTTTATCTGGTTTAGTAATTTATGAAATTCAGGTTTGATATGATGTGTCTCTTGATGTTCAAATGTTGGAAATAAAAGAAATTTCTTTGCCTCAACATTGAATCCTGATGCTGTTTCTAAAATTCCACCTTTACGCAACAAAACTGTCTGCTTTCCTGACTCTAGTGCAGTAACAACCGTTGCCCATTCTTTTAGTGATTCCAACTATCCTAAGCTGGATATCAGGGAAATAATATCTTTTTTAACACAAACAATCATGGGAGTATCGACCTGCACATATTTTGAAACTTGTGTTTGTCGTAAATCCATAATTAAATTCTGAAAGTCTCGTAAATCATCACATTCAAATGCTAACATGAAATCCTCATCATGTATACCGAATGAATATGTAGTATTCAGAACTACTTGGGGATATTTTTGACCTACTGAAATATGCTCATCCATCATCTTTTGCCTTTGTTGCTCAGTAAGTAGGTACCATTCTCTGGTCTTTGTAAATGGATAAACTACAGCATATTTTTTTGGTTGATTGCCTGCAACAAATGATAATGTTAACCCCTTTTTTGCATATAACGACGGCCTAGTACATGACAAATAAGTTCTTGAAGAAACAATATACTTTCCAAACACTGTTAGATACAATTTAGAAATTACATTCTGAATTTCCTCAACTGATTCTGCTGCAAACCAAATTAGAAATTCAGCATCGTCACGTAATCCTAGAGTTGAATAGGTTCTAAATTTTATTCCAGAGTTTCTAATTACGTTTTCTACTTCTCTGGCGGATTCTTCTTTTGCAAGGTCTGCCATCCATCTCCATTTTGGATCAACTTTGAAGAAACAAAAGTCAAAAAAGTATTGCTTATCTTGACCCTCTTCCATGATTCTCCGTATTATTCAACCTTATTTAAATAAGTAAACAATGATTTCTAATTCCTAGCTCAAGTTTTTAGTATCTTTAGAATTATGCTGTTTCTTTATTTTCTTCTAAAACCCAATCATAACCCCTTGTTTCTAATTCATCTGCAAGGGATGCATCCCCACTTTTTAGAACTTTACCTCTAGCAAAAACATGAACATGATCTAATTTTTTCAAAAATTTCAAAATGCGTGCATAATGGGTAATTACTATGATGGTTGAATCCTTTCCAGATACTTCACTAATTGCTTTTGCAACTGCTTGAACTGCATCGATATCTAATCCTGAATCTGGTTCATCAAGAATTGAAATCTTTGGTTTTAAAACAGCCATCTGTAAAACCTCTGAGCGTTTTTTCTCTCCACCTGAAAATCCTTCGTTAAGATATCTTGATAAAAATTCATCCTTCAATCCTACTTGTTTAAGATTGTCCTTGAGATACTTTTGAAATTCTCTCACTGTGATGAATACTTCTCTATTTTCCCCTTGAAGGGCTTTACTTAGAGAATTGTAAGATGTTCTAAGAAAATGCGAAAAACCTACTCCTGATACTTCAGTTGGATATTGGAATCCTAAGAATAATCCTTTTTTTGCTCGCTCATCAGCACTAAGATCTTTAATGCTTTCTCCATCAAGTAATATGTCTCCAGATGTGATTTCATATTTTGGATGTGCAAGTAATGTATATGCCAAAGTACTCTTACCAGAACCATTTGGCCCCATAATGGCATGAACCTCACCTGGACCTGTTTTCAGATTCACTCCCTTGAGAATCTCCTTTCCTTCTCTAGTCACATGAAGATCCTTGATTTCAAGTACTGCCATGTTGCTAAATGAGTTATTTCTCTATATAATACCCACGAATTTTAGCTAATCCTAACCAATATCATGCCTAAATAAAATAGAAAAGAGGGGGATGATTATTTTTTGGCCAGTGATGGTCTTAGAGCGATTTTTAGCTTATAGCTAGTTAGAATCTCTTTGCACCTATTTCGAATGGTTACTTCGGTTACTCCAGCAATGCTTGATACATCACGCTGTAGTACATTTTGTCCAAGTAATATTGATGCAACATACAGATACGCTGCTGCAATTCCATTTGGTGCTTTTCCATCTGCTAGGTTGTTATTCTTGGTTTTTTCAGCAATCTCAAGTGCTAATCTTTCTACACGAACTTCTGTTTTTGTTAGGTTAGCAATTTTTGAGATGTACTTGTCCATAGTAACTACTGGAGCTGTTTTGGAACCCATCTCCATTACCATGGTTCTGTAATATCTTGCTGCAAGTTTTGTTTTAGCTTTTACGTCTTTTGGCTGACAAATACCTCTGCATATCTCTTCAAGAGATCTAACTACATCGCATTGTTTACATGCCATGTAAATAGTAGCAACTGAAATGCTTGCTACTGACTTTCCTTTGACTTCTATTTGACCATCTAGATTTCTGTAAATCATAGATGCCGTCTCTTGAACATTTTTAGACAAAGACAGACCTTGACATGCTTCACCAATTTTTGTTAAAACATTTGCAAGTCGTCTTTCTCTTGGAGATGATACTCGTACTCTTTGTTGCCATTTGCGTAGATTGTGCATTTGGTTAGCAACTTCGGAATTGATAGATTTTCCACTAAAGTCTTTTGAACTAATGGAAATTTCTGTTGTAATTCCCAAATCATGTTGGGAATATGTTGTCTGTCCTGTAGCTCTTGCTAACTTCATTTTGTCTTCAAGACTTGAACCTATTGCTTCTGGGCCATAATCTGCGATTTGATCTGCTACGACAATTCCGCAACCAGAACAAATCAATTCACCGTTCTGACTGTCATCAACTAATGATGATTCACATTCAGGACAGCATTGTGTTTCTAATGTATTCATTTTCTTTTTCTCCTGTATTTTTGTTTTTTTGCAGGAGCTATGTCGAGAGCAAAAACTTTCTTGCCAGTGTATTTTTTTATGCTATTTGTCAATGGAGTAGCTGATGCATATGGTTTTGCAACAGGACCAATCAACTCCATAACTTTTGCAACTTTGGTACTCTTTTCGTCACAGAGTATTTGTCCTTCACTAACAACTTTTGTCAGTTGAATAACTACCCTGCCACTACTGGCCAAGTGCATAATTTCCCCTACCTCCTGCAATTAGAAATCAAGATCATCTGATTGTTATCATATACTTCTGTCAACTTTACTTTAGCTAAAAGCTAGAATCGGTTTTATTTTGACTGCTTTGCTCTTTTGGCTACTAGCTTTTCTGAAATTTTGTTAAGAATTTTCGTCTTGGAGGATTCTTTTGGCAAAACAATGTATCCGGATCTTACATAAGATCTTCTGGGAAATCTCACTTTATCTTCTTGCTCTTTTATTTCATAACCTGCTGATTTTGCAGCTTCGATTAATTCATTTAATGAAGGATCAAAAACACATTTCTCTTTATCTAATCTTCGTCCTTTAGCTCTTGGAAGTGTTTTATTAAAATAATCTAACCAGATTACGACATGTTCGTAATCTTTCATCTCATCACTTTATGAGAATTGCATTTACTACGCCATCTTGTCCGGGTCTTGAAACAACTCTACATTTACCTGCTTCTGTTTCAAGTATTGCACCTTTCGTGATGACACCACGTCTTTGATAATCATTGTTTGTTGAATTTTCTAATACTTTTAGAATTTTTGATTTTTTTACTTTGGCATCTCCTGTTGATAAATTTACAAAATCAATTGTCTTTAATGCTGTTTTCCTATTTTTTCCGCGAACGTGTCTTGTAACCGTAACTTGTGCACCTGTAAGAGCTTCGTTAGGATATCTGTCAATCTCATATTTTCTTCTAATTCTGAGAGGATGTCTTCTTCCACCTGTTAGCTTACTGGTTGCTAAATTTTCTATTGATTTTCTCACATTAGTTCTTTAAATCACTCTAATTTATACAAAACGCAAGATTTACGCGTGAAAGGCGACTTAGGAATTTTTGAATTATTACACTTGGGATGTAATTTCTTGGGGTTTTATTGTCATTTGGGATGTTCTTCTTACTTTTTTGAATAGTTTTTCTTTTAGAGTATCTGCATCTCCATGAATTCCAAAATATTTTTGGAATTTTTCAGTGGTTGTAAAAATTTTTAATCTTCCGACATTTTGGTGTGCAATAAAATCTAACTGTCTTAATTCTTTCAGATGTGAATACACCCCCGAACCTCTTGTCTCTACTAATTGCTTTGATGAAATTGGTTGCATGTATGCAATATATGATAATGTCTTTAGAGTGGCTTTTGGCAAAATTGGTTTTGATGCATATCTTCTAACAACATTACTAAACTCTGGTTTTAGTTGAAAAACATATGATCCATCTGGAAGAGTGACTACCTCTATTGCTTTGAAAGCTGATTTGGTCTTTTTCATAATTTTTTCCAGAATATCTAGGGTTTTTGTTCTTGATTCTGTACCTGAAGCTCTGATAATTTCTTCAATCCTGAGAGGTCTTCCTGCTGAATATAGGGCTGCCTCAATTCTTGCAGTTGCCTCATCTTCGTTTTCAACCTTGTCCATTAGCCTCAAAACCTCCTAAAATCTACTTAAAACAATCCTTTGCGCATATTTGATCACGTTGTTAAGTTCTCCTCAATGAGTATTATTTTGATATCGTCTTCAACTTGCTCAAGATCTATCTTCTTATCTCTTGCCAAAAATAGTATTGCAAAAAAGCATCTAATGGCATCTATTGACTCCAAATCTGCTACTATTGCTTGTAACATTCCATGACCTGTGTTTCTAATTTTTCTTACTATCAAATCTTCATATTTTCCTATGATGTTTTCAAGCGAAATAAAATAATCCTTAAAGTCTGGAGCTTCTAGAGGCTCAAAATTCATCTGACTTCCTTTCTTAGATCTTGGGTTTGCGATTGACCCAATCAAGTTTTCAAGAAGATCTAACAACTCGTCAAGTGTTACAGGATATGTTGATTCATGTCTATAGGGAATGTCAATTAATTGAATATCTACATCAGTTCGTTGAGTCATAGGTTTCTTTTCCATTGCAGCTCGTTGCAGAGCAAAAATACTTTCAACTTTCATTCTATAGATTAAAGAGGATGACAATGCTGCCATGCCAGCAATCCTAAGATCTTTTTTACCACTCTTTTGTAAAATTCGAATTAAAATATCTAATATCTGAATTAAATCAATCTCCCAAACATCCTTTTTGGATATGGTAGCTGGATTAAACAGAATATTTACAGGAGCTTGCGAAATACCTGCTCTTGATTCTTCTTCGCTCACAAAAAAACTCGCTTTCTATGAGATAATATCTTCACGCTCTATTTTTTTCTCCCTTCCAGTCAACTCTTATATTATAAGGAAGAAAGGAATGATTATTGAAAGCCGCTCGTATCGTTGAACCTGAAAAGCCTTTACAAATATCTGAATTAGAAGCACCTAAACCTCAAGGCAGTGAAGTCATTGTAAAAGTAAAAGCTGCAGGCGTTTGTCATAGTGACTTGCATCTTTGGGAAGGTGGCTATGATTTAGGCGATGGAGTTTTTCTCAAAGTTACTGATAGGGGAGTAAAATACCCTGTTACTCCAGGTCACGAAGTTGTTGGTAGTGTATTAGAAATTGGTCCTGATGTAAAAGGCGTCAAGGTGGGAGATAACGTACTTGTTTATCCTTGGCTGGGATGTGGTCAATGCGTTGCGTGTAAAGCAGGCAATGAAAATCTCTGCGACACACCAAAATCTATAGGCCTATTCCAAGATGGCGGCTATGCAGAAATTGTCAAAGTTCCACATTACAAATATTTGGCTGATATCACTGGCCTAGATCCAGATGGTGCTACATCTCTTGCATGTGCAGGACTTACAGCTTTTACTGCAGTAAAAAAAGCAAATTCAAACTCTCCAGAGTTTATTGTAATAATCGGAGCCGGTGGATTAGGATTAATGGGAATTCAAATTGCTAAAGCAGTAACAAAAGCAAAAGTGATCTGTGTTGACTTGGATGATAAAAAATTACAAACTGCAAAAGAAATGGGTGCTGATTTTGTTGTAAACTCTAATGTAATTGGTTCTGTTACAACTGGTTCTGGTAATGCTGCACAAAAAATCATTTCATTATGTAATAACAAAGGGGCAGACAGTGTTATTGATTTTGTTAACGCTCCTCAAACTGCAAAGACTGGCTTAGCAGTACTTCGAAAACGAGGTAATTTGATACTAGTTGGACTTTTTGGTGGATCTATGGAATTATCACTTGTTACCATTCCGCTTAAAGCAATAACAATTCAAGGTGCATATACTGGAAATTACGCTAGCATGGTAGAACTAATTGAACTTGCAAAAAAAGGTGTTATCAATCCAAAAATAACTGAACGTTATGCTTTAGACGATGCAAATACCGCCCTTGAAAATCTTAAAGCACGGAAAATTAATGGACGTGCGGTAATTAACCCCTGACTGTCTAATTTCCTTTGACCCAATATAGTAATATAAAATAAAATATTTTCAGAGCCTGTTGGAAGAAAAAAATCAGGAATACGATTTAGCTTTTACTCATCTTAGAAATAATCAAAATATTTCAGCCTATAACCTATTTACAAATCTGGCAGAGTCTTACAAAAAATCTGATGAACCAAAATCTGCCCTGTTGTACCTTCTTGCAGCAGAATGTAAATCTCGACAGAACAAAGATAACAATGAAGAAATTTTGATGGCTGCAAATCTTTATCAAAATTTTGCAAAAAAAGACAAGTCATATAGCTCAAAAAGTGCATATCTTTGCGCATCAAAATGCTTTCTTAAAACTGGAAAATATTCTGAGGCAAAAAAAGCATTCAACAAATCTAAAGAAATTTCATCTGCTCAGATAAGCTTTATGCGCCCAGTAATAATTATTGAAGATAGTAAAGCCATCACAATGAAACTAGAAAAATATCTTGAGAAACTAGGTTACTCTACGTTTTATTCATTTGAAAAGGGAAAAGATGGAATCAAAAAATGTAAAGAATTAATCTCTGAATCACAAAATCCAATTATACTTCTTGACATGGGGCTGCCTGATATTGGCGGTGATGTTGTTGCATCTACTCTTTTAGAAGAACAGCTGGATCTTCAAATTATTGTTATCACTGCTGATGAAAAAACCTCAAAGCGAGTTAATAAAACAATCAGTTCTGGTGTTGCATCATTTATACAAAAACCATTTACAATTGAAGAAGTAAAAAAAGCAATTGATATTGCAGAGTCTGAATATTAATTACAATAGTAACAATGACATATTGAGCAAATTGACATTTGCAACATCAAAGTCACTTACTCTATAATCAATTACCTGTTCAGAAAACTTTTCAATAATTTTTTGTGTTGGATCTGAATCTTCAGCTTCAACTTTCATTACAATAAGAATATTCCAATCGCCTTCTAGATTTGCAATAAACAAATAGTTTGGTAATTTTACTACAAAATCCTTGATAGAATCTTTTACTGAATCTAGAGATTTTGATGGTTTTAATTTCATAAACAATGCTTCATATTCATTTGATTCCGATACATCGGTTAGAACAGCTTTGTAACCTTTGATGATTCCACTTTTCTCTAGCCTCTCGATTCTTTTCCGTATGGTTCTATCTGAAACATCATGACCTGATTTTCTTAGCTCAGTTGCTATTTCTTTTGAAGGTGTTCTTGCATTCTTGTTTAAAATCTCTATAATCTTCTGGTCAACTTTGTCTAGATTTGACCAAGGATCATTACTCATACCATAGTGTAAATTCATGAGTTTTTGAATTTTTGGTTGTGAAAAAATTATGGTCCCAAGCGAAGGAATTGAACCTTCGACAACCCGGTTTCTGTATGCCTGATATGCTGCTATTATGTCAGCCAAAAGCCAACTACTACAGCCGGAAGCTCTACCAGGCTGAGCTAGCTTGGGACAAATTTGTCGGAGCACTTTAGTATTAAATAACTATCGAACAAGAACGAATCAAATACGCATAATTTTGAGTAAATTTAGCACACGATCTGTAAAATATTAAATAATCAAGCTATTGATCACTGGATCCAGTGTCAGAAACCATACTTCAAACAAGTGGATATGTCTGTATTCCATATTTGCATAGTCATAATACTATTGAACTAAAAGATACATGGGATCATTCAAAGAATATCGAAGACATGTATTTTGTCACTGCAACATTCTCTGAGGAGAGTAAGCCATACTTTTCATCATCGGCTAATCACTACATACTTGCCAAATTCAAAGATTCAAAAAAAATAATTAAAGAAATTGAAAAATACAATCAGGATAAACCGTCTTTTATTTTCACAATGGATGAAGGATTGTTTGAACGTGAATCCCAAGGAACAATGAATTTTGTTTCAGTGTACTATTTGGAATATGGTGATTCAGAGGAAGATGTCAGCGAAGTTGCAAATCTTGTTGCCAAGCGAGAAAAAGTGGGTAAAGCAGGTGTAGGTCATATGGATCTATGCTGTACCATACCACAAAAGTTTACTTTTCCATACAGTGGCAATATTGTTGTGTTAGAAGTTTCTAGTGATAAAAGCCATCAAAGTGTGAACAAATATTGTGAAAAAACACGACGTGATGTTGGAAGAAAAGGGATCACACTGACAAATCTTGTTAGTCTTTCCATTCTTGAAAAGCTAAAATAAAAAAGTTAAATATCGACGTATAACTGGTTCCTTCATGAGCAAGCCAGCAGATTTGGGTTCATTAAAGATCGGTTCTTACATTTTACTACCTGTATCTGATCAACCATCAGGTGAACCATGTAGAATCGTAGAGTATGATACCAGTAAACCTGGAAAACATGGAGCAGCAAAAGCAAGAATTGTAGGTGTTGGAATTTTTGATGACCAAAAAAGGCCCCATGTAGGACCTGTTAGCATGCAAGTTCACGTTCCTTTGATTGACAAAAGAACTGGACAAATTATCTCCATTACTGGAGACATTATCCAAATAATGGATTCTGAAACCTTCGAGACAATAGACGTCACCCTGATTGATGATGAAGTCAAGGGTAAGCTAGAGAATGGACAAAACGTAGAATACTGGAAGGTTATGGATAAAACCAAAATAATGCGTGTAAAGAGTTAAACTCGGATGCTGATGATGAGCGGAAAAGCCGTCTGAGGTTTGATGAGGATTATGAGTAATGAAGCATCCAACAATCATCATTTCTAATACTTCAAATGAAACAATATACCAAACTATGTCATGAGACTTGCAGCACTTTTTTCTGGAGGTAAGGATAGCACATATTCTATCTACCAAGCTACCTCCGAAGGTCATGAAGTGGTTTGTCTTGTTACAGTATTTCCAAAATCAGAAGAAAGTATGCTTTTACATCATCCAAATATCGAAGTGACAAAATTACTTTCTACCTCAATGAGAATCCCTCAAGTGTATGTGACTTCAGATTCCAATGATACAGCTAATGAAGTTAATTCTATTTTTCAAATTCTAAAAAAAGCAAAAATTGATTTTCAAATAGAGGGACTAGTACATGGTGGAATTTCTAGTGTATTTCAAAAGAAAAACTTTGAAAATTTATGTAAAAAACTAGATCTCAAACTCTTTTCTCCAGTTTGGAATCTTAATCCTCATTCATATATGAAACAACTTTTAGAGAAAGGATTTTGTTTTATGATTACTAGTGTTACTTCTGAGGGATTAGACGATTCATGGTTAGGCAAGATTATCGACCCTGCAGATATTGAAAACTTATCCGAGTTATCAAAAAAACATGGATTCAATCTTAATTTTGAGGGAGGCGAGGCTGAAACACTAGTTGTAGATTGCCCTTTGTATTCATATCCATTGGAGATAACAAATTTTAAAAAAATATGGGATGGTTACCGTGGAAAACTTGAGATTATAGAGTCAAAATTAGATTATAGCAAAAAAAATGTGTAATTTTTTAACGACTCGAGATGGCACAATAGTGATTTCATGCATGTGCCTATCTTAAGGCTGTTCTTCGTGAACGATATCTGAAGAACAAAAAACGTCATATAATCTAAAAATCAATGATTTCCATTGTTAGATAATCTAAAAACAAATCTGCGAGCAGCCATTAAAAAGATTGTAAGCTCCTCAGGCATTGATGAGGAATTAATTGATGAATTATGCAAGGACGTTCAAAGAGCATTATTACAATCAGACGTAAATGTTAGGTTAGTACTTGAAATTACAAAAAAGCTAAAAGATCGTTCATTAAACGAATCTCCACCTCCGGGACTATCTCGAAAGGATCACATTGTAAAAATTCTATATGATGAACTTGCAAAACTATTAGGAAATGAGACAGAATTCTCATTCAAGGCTGGTAAAATTAACAAAGTTTTGATGTTGGGAATTCAGGGAAGTGGAAAAACCACCATGTCTTCAAAACTAGCAAAATTTTTGACAAAACAAGGATACAAAGTAGGAGTAATTGGTGCAGATACTTATCGTCCTGGCGCATTGGTCCAATTAAAAACAATGTGTGAAAAGGCAAATGTCGAAGTTTATGGTGAAGAGAACAACAAAGATTCTCCACAAATTGTAGAAAAGGGTCTAAAACATTTCGAAAATTCCAATCTTGATATAATTTTGATTGATACTGCAGGACGCCATAAAGAAGAACAGGAACTACTCGATGAAATGAAACGAATTAGTAAGGTTTCAAATCCTGACCTTGCATTATTAGTGATTGATGGGACTATAGGCCAACAGTGCTTTAATCAGGCTGAAGCTTTTCACAAAACAGTCCCTGTAGGTGGAATTGTAATTACAAAATTAGATAGCTCTGCTAAGGGTGGTGGGGCAATAGCTGCCTCAGCTGCCACAGGCGCTCAAATCATGTACATCGGTACTGGTGAAAGAATTGATGACCTTGAACAATTCTCCCCTACTCGATTTGTTGGTCGGCTATTGGGAATGGGTGACATTCAAGCAGTACTAGATCTTGCAAAGAGGTTAGAAAGTGAAGCAGATGATGTTAGACTAAAGAGAATTTCAAGTGGTAAAATGAATATGGATGATTTTTACTATCAACTTGAAGAAGTCACTAAAGTTGGTTCACTGAGGGGTTTTCTAGATAATATGCCTGGATTATCTGGAATGGTAAAAGATGATCAGCTTGATCAGATGGAAGGTAGAGTGGAACGATGGCGTTACATCATTCAAAGTATGACCAAAGATGAAAAGGCAGATCCTGACTTGCTTAATTCGTCTAGGATCAAAAGAATTGCTAGAGGCTCTGGCTGGTCTGAACATGACGTCAAAGAGCTACTAAAAAACTACAAAAATTCTAAGAGTATGATGAAAGCATCAAAGGGACGACAGATGCAAGGCGCTCTTAGACGAATGGGTTTGGGATAATTCGTATAGCTAATAACGTGTAATTATGATGTATTTGCGTGTCAAATGAAAAATTTAACCAAATAATATTAGATTCAAAAAAAATACTCAAAGAATACGATTTATGTGATGATTGCCTTGGTAGATTATTTGTCAAAAGACTAAATGTTACCTCAAACAAATTACTTGGAAAAAAAATCAGAAAAAAAATTAAACACAAGAATTCTAAATGTTTTATTTGTAAAAATCAATTCGATACTTTTCCTGTTATTCTTAAAAAATTACTAGAGACATCTAATGATTACCAGTTTTTTACTTTTCTGATTGGTGCCATACTAAAACCATCTTTCATTGATAGGGATGATACAATTCGCTCCAAATTTAGCTTACGTGGGATTGACAGCATCAAAACCGCTGTTACAAAGGAACTTTCAAAACAATTTTCTAAAAAAACTAAATCAATATCTGATCATGACTCTCCTGATTTGACATTAACAATTAATTTTAAAAACGGTTCAATTGAAACTCGTTCTAAACCGGTATTTGTTTTTGGTAGATACACTAAGACATCTAGATCTCTATCACAAAAACAAAAATCTTGTGAAAACTGTAATGGAAAAGGCTGTTCGGTCTGTTGTTATCATGGAATTTCAAGTTTTGAGAGTATAGAGGGACAAATATCAAAATATCTTTACAATAAATTTGATGCAAAACAGGTAAAAATATCTTGGATTGGTGGAGAAGACAAATCAAGTCTTGTTTATAATCCTGGGAGACCGTTTTTTGTAAAAATCCTTGATCCAAAAAAACGTAAAGTAAAATTTCACAAAAAGATCGCTTTGAGAGAAATGAGTTTACTATCTCTAAAAATTATACCTGCATTTCCAAAAGTACCAATTCGGTTTAACTCTCTGGTTGAATTATCAATATCCACTGAAAACCCTATTCCAAAAAACTCTCTAAAAAAATTCTCTCAGTTATCCAAGTCGGTGGTTGCAATATATGACAAATTTGGCAAGCGCATTGAAAAAGCAATACATTCTTTCAAATACAAAAAGACTGGCGATTCCTCGTTTATGACTATTCTTAATGTGGAGAGTGGATTTCCTTTGAGGAAATTTGTAGTAGGTGAGGATGTCTTCCCTAATCTTTCTGATCTTTTAGAGAATAGGTGTAGGTGTACACAAATTGATTTCCGTGACGTTGAGATGGAATGACAACAAATAACTAACCATCCATAACACTGCTTTTCATGCCTCTACGAAAAAAAGGAAAACATGCAAGATGGGCGGATCAAAGAGCTGATAGACGTAAGAAAAAGAAATCAAAAGCTGGAAAACCCCGTTCCAGATAACCAAATCAACATTTTTACCTGTTTACTAAACGAGTGGATTTCATGGATCCTTTATTCAAGGTTAAAGAGGCATTCAAGGCAGGAGTCCTACCTGAGAAAGTTTACTCATTAATCGAAGAACGATTCCCAATTACTGTAGAGGGTATTAACCGAGTCGAAAAAGCATCTGGAATAAACTATCCTATTGCATATGTGGACCCATCAATTATTGTAACTTCCAATGATCCAAACTCCTTCCAGTATGGAATTTTATTTGCACGCACAATTCCTTTGGTACTAGAAGACAAACTTCAAGTTGTCATACAAATTTCTGGGCCGTTAGTAGCATATGGTCTTAAAGGAACAATTCATGCGATTTTGGCACATGAATTTTTACATTATTTGGAGTTAATTCGCAAAGTATCAAAAATGGAGATGCTTTCTGATGAGATTTCCAGTAATTTATTTGAAAACGTGTATGCTGATGAAACTAGATTGTTTGAGCCAAAAGCAGTTTTCAAAGATCGTACATTGCTTCTCCATATCACAAAAAAATTCCCGTCTGGCTTTAGGGACTACAAATTAGAAGATAAAGTAATCAAAAACTGGATTGAAAAAAAACTTCCCACATCTAACATTACATTGGATTCCAATATAATGAAAATATCTGCAAACTCACTTGCAAAAATTAAGATTAATCCTCAATTTGTAAAATTGATAGAAAACCTAGAAGAAAAGAGCAAGAAAATAAGAAAGAAAAAGTACTATTGATTAAATTCTGTTAAACCACATTTTCCACAAGTATGTCTATTCTTGTGTACGGACATGAAAACTCCTTTACCACATCGTGAACAGATTTTTCTTAATTTAGTTAGTTTGTCTTTGTCTACTTTGTAGTATTTGTACACATTTGGACTAGAGCCTTTTTTTCCTGCTTTTTTATCTGCCATTACTCAGTCTTTTCCTCTTTCTTCTCTTCAGCAGGTTTTTCAGCTGGAGCTGCTTCTGCAGCTTTTTGTGCTGCAGCCTCTTCTTCTTTTTGCTGTGCTTCCTTTTGAGCAGCGTTAACTTTGTCTAATCTTTTGAATATTGTGGGGTTTACGTGTTCTTTTGCTAATTTTTCATCTTCATAAACATAGAAAGTTCCTGTCACCATTGGTTTCCCAACATGATTCTTGAGATTAATTGGGATGATTACTTTTCCATCCAATTTGAATTCTTTTGAGATCATATCGATTGCTTCCAATTTTTTTAATTTTCCACCTAATCCTGCAAAATTGCAAGTAAGCTCTCTTCTTGAAAGGAATGAATTATTGACATCACTAATGGTCTCAATCGACATGTCCCAAATCCTTTCCATAGTTCATATAAATCTTGATTGAAAATCAATAAGGATTTATGAAAATCTTCTAAGGGTATACCATGGAACGATATATGCTACATCTTCAAAATTCCGATTATACTCCAAAAGATGCAACCACTCTTTTGAGAAAAGCAAGGGAGTTAAGCCATGGAATGGATGTGACCGTTCGCGACACAAGAGTTTCAAGTAAATATCTTGAATACGACGTTTCAATAAAAAAAGAGAATCTGGATACACTTGTTGAGAAACTATCTTCGCTGGGTAAGATTGATCATGCAAAACATGTCACCGAGGAATCAATAAAGAAGGAAGATGCTGTAAAACAGGGAATTTTTTACTTTAATAATGAAAGATTTTGGGAATGCCATGAAGTATTGGAGGGAGTTTGGAAAAATTGTTTTGAAGGAGAAAAGGATCTAGTTCAAGGAGTAATTCTTATTGCTGCAGGATTAGTACATTATCAAAAAAATGAAGATGAGATTTGTCTTTCTATTTTTGGACGGGCTCTTGATAAATTGAGCAAAGCAAGCGGAAAATACTATGACATTGATGTTGACTTGATCAGAAAAAAAATATCCGCAATGAAAAACTCTGGTGAAATATCTACATTTGAGATTTGATCAATTCCAAAGCCTTTGTGACCACGTCTGCGCCCATAATTAATTTGATGTTGCCTCTCTTAGCATCCTTTTCTGTAACTCTTTGTGACCCATCATTTTGAATAGAATCTTTTGAGATCATTACTGGAACTGGATCATCACTGTGGCCCTTGTTGATACACGGTGTTGAATGATCAGCTGATATTACTACTGCTACCTTACTTGTGTCAATGTTATCAAGTAATGTTCCAAAAAATCTCTTATCTATCTCCTCAATATTCTTCATCTTTCCGATTGCATCCCCATCATGACCAAATTCGTCTGGTCCCTTCAAATGTACATAGATTGCATTTTGAGTTTCCATTGCCTTTGCAGCTACTTTTGCCTTTTCTTCATAATCTGTCAGGCCTCCTGCTTCAAACGCTTTCATCTTTAGGACTTCTGAAATACCTAATTCAACAGGCATGTCTACAATACATGAAAAATTCATAGAGTATAGATCATTAATTGGCATAACTGCGGGATACTTGTTACCTGCATCTCGCAATAAAATACTGTTAAGCAGTTTTTTGTTCTGTTGTTTTCTTTTCTTGTTGGTATCACTATTCTTCATAATTTCTAATGATTGTTGAGTAAATTGATTTACCAAGTCAGCAGTAATCTTTGCATTTTCTGACTCATCTAACGGAAGACATTTGTCAATTTTTAGAAAATCTCCAACTGCTTTTGCAATTCCCATTCCATCTACGCGGGCATAAGCAGGATCTGTATTTGTAATGTTGGAAGAAAGTGATTTTCCTTCCATTCTAATTCTCACAGTTACTCTGTGACCTACTGTTGGGGCCACAACTACTGAAGTATTAGGATATGAAAATTTAATTTTGTTTTCAATTTCTTTTGATACTGCCTCTGCATCCTCCCGTTCGATGTTTCTCCCAGCTCTTCTATCTGTAATTACTCCATCATCATTCAGTGTGGCAAAATTTCCTCTAAGAGCCAAATCTCCGTCTTTGAAATCTATTCCAACTCCGATTGCTTCTATGACTCCCCTACCTACATAATCTGCATGTTGAAATTTGTATCCTAACATATTGAATACTGCAATATCAGATTCTGGTGCAATTCCTTCTCCGACTGAAATTACTTCTCCCATCACTCCATTTCTTGCAAGCTTGTCCATGTTTGGAGTTACAGCTGCCTCAAGTGGAGTCTTTCCATGTAAATCTGGATGAGCTAGATCTCCAACTCCATCTAATAGGACATATATCATGTGAACATCCGAATTTTTGGCTATGGTTAGGACCTCACTTTTGAGAACTTTACCTGTCCACTTTAAACTTTACATAATTTTTTCCGATCTACTGATGATCTGAAAAAGTTTTAACATACGATCATTGCCAGTTCTCATATGGGTAGTATGCGTAAGGACTATGTCTCAGAAAAATTTATGATTGTTACAAAAAAAGAAGACAAAGTTTCTAATGCAAAAAAATCCCCATATGCACCTGGAAACGAATCCATGACCAATCCATCAGTGTTGTCCCTTGTTGCAAAAGATGGAATGTTGCAAAGATTACAAGATAGTGAAGATGAGTATGTCACTGATTGGTCTATCAGAGTTTTTGAAAGCAAAAATCCTGCAGTATCTATAGAATCTGAGAACACATACAGCGATAGGCCTCATTACAGTGAACCTGCATATGGTTATCATTTTGTCGTAGTGGCATCACCCAAAGAGAAAGACTCATTCTCAACTATAGGCGTTGAACAATGGTCCAACATTTTAGTTGTAATTCAGGATAGATTACGTTGGCTTTACACCCAAAAAGGAGTTACATATGTATCAATTTATGCAAATCATGGTGAAGCAGCTGGTAGTAGTAATCCGCATCCTCACCTAAACATTGTAACATTTTCTACTATTCCACCAGTCATCGAAGCTGAAGCCGAAGCTTCTCATAAAATACTAAATGAAAAAGGAGTATGTCCTATGTGCCAAACAGTTAATGCAGAAACTGGTGGACCACGACAGATACTACAGACAGAAGGATTCATCGCATTTTGCCCTTGGGCACCTTCATATCCATATGAATTTTGGATATGTCCTAAAAAACATACTACGAGTTTTTCCAAAATTACTCAAAAGGAGATTAATGATTTATCTCTAATACTTCGTGCCACTTTGGGCGGATTATCTAAAAGCATTAAAGATCTTGCTTACAACTTGGTGTTTCATCTTTCACCTGAAAAGAAAAACAGTAGACAAATTCATTGGCATATAGAAATTTACCCAATTACAAATTCCTGGTCTGGCTTGGAAAGAGGATATGGTGTTTTTCTAAATAGTATCTCGCCAGAAGATGCAGCAGAAAAATTGGGTGCAGCGTGTAGAAAAGAACTTGCCGGTCTTGTTGGCATAGTCTAGAATATGCATAGTTTATTTAGAATCTAATCACAAATTATCTCATGTCTGTTGAAAAATACATTGCAGGTGCTAGTCTCGGATTATTCATAATGTTTGTTGGCGAAGTAATAATTTTCTATAATTTTATGATCTCATATCCTACACTCGATATTGCAGAATCTCTTGAACCTGAACCAAAAATGCTTCAGTTTATTTCTATTGGGGTTGCACCGGCAATGATTATGGCAGGCGTTTCTTTCATAATGTCAAAACGATATGGCTCTAAAAGCATTGGAATGATGATTGTAGCAGGTGGTGCAGTATTACTAGTCGGTATGGCATTTGCATTCACACAATTGTCTGATATTGATTCCAAGTATCTTGTCGATGCTGTAACTATAACTCCAATTCTCTTTATGGTAGTATCAGTACCTGTAATGGTAGTAGGTGCTTTACTATTCAAAACACGTGAAAGAAAACCAAAAAAACAATACGTCTAGATGTGGTTTACTCTCATTTCATTTGAATTTTTAAAAAAACCTAATTTTTCATAAAAGCCTTTTACGTCATCTTTGCAATCAAGAATTGTCTTATAGCACCCTGCATTTTTTGCAAAGTTGAGAGAATATTTGATTAATTTTTCTCCAATTCCCTCACCTTGGTTCTTTTTTGATACTACTACATCCTCAATATGTCCCACTAGGCCTCCATTGTGAATGAATTTAGGTTCAATTAACAAGGTGGTAGAGCCTACTATTCTGTTATTCAGTACTGCCACAAAGATGTGATGATTAGGGTTTGAGGTAATTTTTTCAAAAACCTCGTCTGCTTTTTTCTTATCTATATCACTAGTTTTTCGGAGTGAGTCTAATGATTCTAAAAAACCATTGAATAGGTCATCCCTTTGAATTTGTCTTATCGTTAATTCTGACATTTGTCTAGATCTTACCGAGTTTTTCTAGAAATTGTTGGTATGCTTTTCTATATGATGCCTTGTCTCCAATATCCATAAATCCTTTTTTGGTAATGTAACTGCTAACTAATTTCTTCTTTGACATGGCCTTTTTAACTACATCATCCATTCCATACGGCTTGTTCTCTGGGATAAAGTCAAAAGTTTGAGGTTCCATTACGTAACATCCTATGTTTATGTTGGCACTTATCTCTGGTTTTTCATTCCATGCAGTAACTTTTCCATTAGACGTAGTTTCAATAACTCCATAAGGAAGCTTTGTTTTGTATTCAAACAAACTCATGGTGATGAATGATTTTTTTCGTTTGTGCTGTGATACCATGCTCCTTAATGGAAAATCGTAAATTGAATCCCCATACATACAAACAAAAGTATCGTCAATAAACTTCTGGGCAGTTTTCAGTTGACCTGCAGTTGCAAGAGGTCTATTTGCTATAGCGTATTCTATGTCTACTCCAAATCTCTTCCCATCTTCAAAATAATCTTCAATAGTTTTTCTTAAGTAACTAACACAAAGAACAATTGATTTTATTCCGTTTTTTCTATTCCAATCAATGAGGTGTTCAAGCAATGGTTTTTCTCCTAAAGGAAGCATTGGTTTTGGAAGAAAAGTTGTATACGGTTGAAGTCTTGTGCCTAATCCACCGGCTAAAATTACTGTCTTCACGGATTTGATTTGAAATAATGAGTATTTATGTTGAAGTATATTTTTAAGAATAATTTATTATCTTTAGAATATTTTACGTACTTTTTTCATGACATCATTTGGATTTGTTCCGAAAATCAAAATCATGGCCTCTTTTCCAAAATCTCCTTTATGATATATGACATCAGGCATGATTTTTGATTTTTTTATGGCATTTTCAACTCCCCAAGAAATTGAGGAGCCTTCTTTCTTTTTGCTTTTGGAAGGCTCTTTTTTTCTTTCGTAACTTACTATCTCCAGTCCTTTCTTTGTAAGCTTTCTTAGTGAATCTTGGTCAAATTTTAGATTTATTGCAGAGCAAATATCTGGAAATTTCTTTGAAATGGTTACAAGTGCAGTTGCCACATGTTTTGAACCATTGTACTCTAGATTACCTGCAATCAAAACAGTATTTCCTGCTTTTACCAATCTTCCTTGAACTCCTAAAACATCCTTGGTATTTTTTGGTTTTCGTTTTGAAAAAACAAAATTTGTTTGACATTCTGGAATCAATTTGTATGAATCTTTCATTGAAATAAAATTAGTTATTTCATTTTGCAATTTTTTCTTGAGTGGATCCTCTTTGCTTTTTGTTAGTGTAATACCCTTTCCAATGTTTGTGGCATTTTTGATTGAATTTAACGAATATTTCTTTGCAAATTTTACTGAATTTTTTAAATTATTTCCTTTTGATAATGCCACAGTTAATGCAGAAGAATAAGTGCATCCACTTCCGTGATTTATACTGTTGATTTTTTTACTCTTAACCTGATATGACTTAGAATCCTCAAAGACTATATCGCTTATTCTTTCTTTTTCAAATTCCATTCCAGTGATAATCACTTTGCTAATCCCAAGTTTTTGAAATTCTTTTGAGCAATCTAGTAGATCCTTTCTAGAATTGATTTTAATTTTTGTGAGGATCTCTGCTTCGTTTTTGTTGGGTGTTATTACATCACAAATTGGTAACAGAAATTTTTTCAAATCATTTAATGCGTTTTTTTCCAACAATACTCCTCCTGTAGTTGATTTTATTACAGGATCAAGAATTTTTGGGACATCAAAATCTTTTAGTTTTTTATTCAAAATTTTAATGATTTCTGAATTGAATACCATTCCAATTTTGATGGCGTCGACCTTAAAATCAGAAACTATTGCATCGATTTGTGATGAGACCATTTTTGCTGAAACTGGCTCAGTTTTTTTATATTTAGAAGAATTTTGGCTGGTTATTGCAGTAATAACTGTGAATCCATGACAGCCCAAATCTGAAAATGTTTTGATATCACTCTGTATTCCTGCTCCTGAAGATGGGTCTGAGCCTCCAATTGTTAGAATATTCATACTGCCTTTTCGTTGATTTTCTATTTATCTTGAATCATCCGCAGCCACATCTTACGTATACTACTTTGAATTTGCCTTGAGTCTTGACATTATGGGATAGTGGTTTTTGACACCTCCTGCATTCTGTAAATCCATGATATTCTTGAATTGTTATCTTCTCAGTAATCCATTTCTTTTCTGAGTCATTCCAAACAATCGAATCAATAATCTTGGGAGAGTCCATGACTATGATACTTAATGCTACCATTTGAATTAACAATTTTCTATTGTTTAGCAGAAAAATTTTTCAATATTGATTCAATTTTGAATATCAGATTCCTATACAGCGATCCACTATCACAATTATTCCTAATTTCCTAACCTCCTTTAAGGAAATTAACTACTGTTTAAATTCGGCAATAGTGTAGTATTTGATTATGGGTACCCAAATGAGCTCTGCAAGGCGAGGTGTTGCAACTGATGAAATGAAGCTGGTTGCAAAAGATGAAGATGTCTCCCTTGATTGGCTAGTCAAACAAATTGCAAAGGGTTCGATAATAATTCCTAGTAACAATGTAAGGCCTCAAAAGATCCATAATGTAGGAATTGGAAAAGGTCTAAAGACTAAAGTCAATGTCAACATTGGAACTTCTACACTTAATGTAAATCTCGATGAGGAGATTGAAAAGGCAAAAGTTGCTGTAAAGTATCATGCTGACACTATGATGGATCTTAGTGATGGAGGCGATGTAGGCTCTATAAGGCGTGCAATCATGGAAGTGTCCCCAATTACTTTTGGAACTGTTCCAATCTATGAGGCATACAATCACGGAGTTGAAGTTCACAAGAACCCATTAAATCTCACTGAAGATGATTTTCTAAATGCATTTGAAAACAATGCAAAAGATGGTGTTGATTATACCACAATTCATGCTGGAATAACCAAAGATATTGCTAAACGAATTCTAAAAGTACAAAGACATGGTGGTGTAGTCAGCAAAGGTGGAACTATTACTGCAGCATGGATGCTAAAATATGATAAAGAAAATCCATATTTTGCTCATTATGATTATTTGATTGAAATTGCAAGAAAATATGATGTTACATTTAGCCTCGGAGACGCTTTACGACCCGGCTCAATTTTAGACTCCCACGATGAATTACAAGTTCAAGAAATGATTAACGTTGCTCGTTTAACAAAACAGGCGCATGAAAAAGATGTTCAAGTGATGGTGGAGGGTCCAGGACATGTTCCACTAAATGAAGTTGCTGCAAATGTGAGGTTAGCAAAATCGCTTATTGGTGATGTCCCTTACTATGTTTTGGGACCTCTTGTTACTGATGTTGCATCAGGCCATGATCACATTGCTAGCGCCATAGGAGCTGCAATCTCTGCTGCTGAAGGAGTTGATCTTTTATGTTATCTGACTCCATCAGAGCATCTTGCTTTACCAAACAGTGATGATGTAAAGGCTGGACTGATTGCATATAGAATTGCTGCACACGCAGCCGATTTAGTAAAGATTAGAGAAAAAGCTATCAAATGGGATATGAAAATGACTGAAGCTCGTCGTACTCTTGATTGGGAAACACAGCTTGCTCTGTCTATAGACCCTGAAGAAGCTGCCAAGATTCATAGTCGTACCGGACAGCATCCAGGAAATAATGTTCCATGTACAATGTGTGGTGGTGCATGTGTGTATGTTATGTTACCACAACAAAGAAAATATGAAAAACCAAATGAAAAGTTACAACAAGTTGAATAGAACCTGTTCTAGACTTGGAACTGTTTTGTAATTGGAAATTTCATTGGGGTTAATCCACTTGTATTCTGAATTTTCCCAGTTTAGTTTTATTTCAGGATCATTTACTTCAAAAAGAAATGGAAAAATTTCCCATTCATGATTCTCATATTGTGGAGATTCAATTCTTATTTCATCAATTGATTTTAATAATTTGATTTGATCTTCTTTAATTCCAAGCTCCTCAAAGATCTCAATCTTTGCTCTCTCTAAAGGAACTTCATCTTTTTCTATGATTCCACTTATTCCTGCCCACAACCCCTTCATTGTTTTTACTTTTTCACTTCTTCGAAGGATGAGAATTTTGTCTGAATTTTTTAAAAAAGATGTTACAATTTTCGTTGAGCGCATGACTATTTTTTATCAATTACATTAACCATGGAAGTCAATTTCTTGTAGGAATTTTCTAGATTAACGTTTTCAGATAAACGCTCTTGACACGCTTTAACATAATTGATTACTTCTTCGGATTTTGCTTCTTGAACTGCAGTAAGTAATCTGCCGATGTCCTTCCAAAACTCCTCTGCAAATTTCCTTATCTCTGGATTAGAAATGATTGTCTCAATTAGTTCCGGTGATTCTGTAAGAATACTTTCTGCAAGAATTTTCTGGGCCTTAAATGTAGTTCCTGACATCTTTTCTGTCAAATTTATCTTATCATCTTTTGATATGATATTTGCAAAAACTAAATTCACAAGGTGTGTTAATCCTAAAATGACTGCAATTTTTTTATCATGTTCGTTTGCATCAATTGTTACGAAATTTGCTCCTTTGAACAGTGATTTAGCAACTTCGAGCTCTTTCTTTGCATCTTTAACAGGAACTGAAATGATGTTTTGATTAGTAATTTTTTTTGCTCCTGGTCCAAACATTGGATGTATGCAAATTGGGTTAATTTTAGCTGGTATCTTTAACAAAGCAGAAATAGTCTTTGCTTTTTGTGATGATATTTCAATTAGATATGTTCCTCTTTTCATCTCTTTGGCTATGAGGCGAATGATTTCTGGTGTTCTTCTTGTGGGTGTACATAGCATTACATAGTCTGCACTTAAAACTGCTCCAACAAGTGAATCTGATTTTATTATGGCCTTGCCAGGAATCTTATTTTCAGAATCATGACCTGTTACTTCAAAGTCTTGTGAGAGAAAATATTTTGAGAACCATTGCCCCATTTGACCTCCCGCACCAATTATTGTAATCTTTTTTTTCATATTTTTCCTCTTAGTCTATGATCGAGTATATCCATGCCTTCCATTAGTGTCTTTTCGTCTCTACAAGCAGAAAGTCTAATGAAGTCCTTATAATCTCCAAAACCTTGTCCTGGAGCTACTGCTAGACCTAATTCTAGTAATTCATTGGCAAATTTAATTCCATCAAAACCATCTTTTTTTACCCTGGCAAATACATACATCGCACCATCTGGCTCTACAAACTCTAACCCTAATTCTTTGGATTTTTTACTCAAAGCCATAATACGCGATTTGATAATTCTTGAGTTCTCACTGGTATCCTCGTTGAGTGAGCGTAAGGCTACATACTGCATGGGCTCTGAGACATTTGTAAGGGATAAAGCCTGAAGTCGTGACATTTGCTCAATGATTCCTTTACTAGCAATTGTATATCCTATTCGAAAACCTGTCATAGCATGAGATTTTGAGAATGATTGGGTTACGATACTTTTTTCATAGTTATACTCTAAAACACTTTTCCATTCTTTGAATGAATATTCTGAGTAAATTTCATCGCTAAGAACATACAAATTATTTTTCTTTGCAATTTGAATAATTTGATCCTGAATCTTGGTTGGAAGAATTTTTCCAGTTGGGTTGTTTGGATAATTTAGCACAATCATTTTTGTGTTTGAATTTATTGCGTCTTCAATCTGTTTGATTGATGGCTCCCAATTGTTTTCTAACGTTGTTTTGATAGTTCTAACCTTTACCCCAGCATTTAGGGCACAATCTTTGTATGCTGGCCATGCAGGTTCCAACACAATTAACTCATCTCCTGGATTCAGTAATGTACTGATTGCAAGAAAAATAGAAAATCGTGCACCTGGACTGACTAAAACATTATCTAAAGTTATAGATTGGTTGAATTCTCTGGAATTTTTCTGAGCAATCTCTTTTCTAAACTCTGGCATTCCTTGTGCCTGTCCATATTTTACAAATCCCTTGTCGTACACTTCGTCTAATGCATTTTTAACAATTTTTGGTGGCATAAAATCTGGTTCACCAACTTCCATATGGATAATTTTTTCTCCTTTTTCTTCCATCTCTTTTGCTTTTAGAAATATCGATAGATGCGTTTGTTTGTCAGTTGACTGCACTCTTACTGATTCATTTAATAAGAAATTCAGATACTTTGATGCTAATTTTTCATCTAATTGTAATTCTTTAGATAGTGAAAGTACTTTTTTCCTTAGATCTCCTTCTCTACTCTCGTCTGTGACGCTAATTCCTAAGCTTTTCTTGACTTGGCCAATTTCTTTTGCAATTTCGGTTCTCTTCTTTAGAAGTCTAATCATTTCTAGAGTAATCTCTTCCATTTGATTACGAAGGTTGTCGATGTCTGCCATGCTCTATAGAATTGGTTTGATGAAACCGCCTTGTAACGCATGATCTGCAATGGTTAATGCAACTAAAGAATCCACAACTGGTGGCGCCCGTGGTACAACACATGGATCATGTCTTCCCTTAACTTGCAATGTAGCAGGTTTCTTTGATTTGATATCTACTGTAGATTGTTTCATGGAAATTGATGATGCTGGTTTGAAAGCAATTCTTAGAACAATTGGCATTCCATTTGACAATCCTCCTAAAATTCCTCCAGAGTTGTTAGTTTTTGTAACTATTTTACCTCTTTTGATAGTGTAAAGATCATTATTTTTTGAACCAAAACTGGTTGCTCCTTCAAATCCTGAACCAAATTCAACACCCTTTACTGATGGAATTGAAAACACTGCCTTGCTGATTTCTGATTCTAATGAGCTAAAGATTGGTTCTCCGATTCCAACTGGAAGGTTAGTGGTAATTGATTCTATTATTCCTCCTAATGAATCTCCTTTCTTTCTTGCTTCCAAAATTGAATTCTTCATTTTTTTAGCAATCTTTTCATCAGGACATCTGACATCATTTGAATAAATCGAACGTAACATCTTTGATGTGATTTCTTTATCGGTTTTTATCTTCCCAATTTGCACTGTAAAAGAATTTGTTTCAACTCCGAGTGAAACTTTTAGAAGCTTTCGTGCAATTGCTCCGCCCATCACATGCGTTGCAGTCAATCTTCCAGAAAATCTTCCTCCTCCTCGATGATCATTGAACTTTTTGTATTTGATCATAGCTGGATAATCCGAATGACCTGGACGTAATTTTGTAACTAGATTTTCATAATCTTTTGAATTCTGATCTTTATTCCAAATTATCATTGTAATTGGTGCACCTGTAGTGTATCCTCTGAAAACTCCTGAAATAATTTCCACTTGATCTCCTTCTTTTCTTTGTGTAGTGATTATTGATTGTCCTGGCCGTCTGTAATCTAACATTTTCTGAATGTCCTTTTCTTCTAGCTCCAAACCTGCTGGACATCCGTCTAAAACTGCACCAATACATTTACCATGACTTTCACCAAAACTTGTTAGAACTAACCTCTTTCCAATTGAGCTACCAGACAATAATTATTTGATAATTTTTGATGCTTATAATTCCTACTTGAAAATACCCGTTATGTGTAGGGAATAATAGAAGGTACATAACTGGATTAAACTTTGAAATTTCAATGGTGTTTGAGGCAGTTCTATACATTGCAGTCTTGCTAATCTCCGCAAAATTATTAGGAGAATTATTGTACAGAATAAATCAACCCAGAATTATAGGAAATGTTCTGGCTGGTATCATAGTTGGGCCTGCGTTATTCTTTTTGGTTCAACCGATAGATGCTATTGAGTTATTCATCTCAATTGGTGTTTTCTTTTTGTTCTTCCTTATTGGTCTTGAAGAAATTGATCTTCCCGGATTAGTTCGGGTAATGAGAGGTAGAATCTTTGCAGGTTCTCTTGCTGGATTTTTCATTCCATTTTTTGTAGCCTCGTTTTTTGGACTTAGTCTTGATATGAGCTTCATTCAGGCTTTTGCTATAGGTAGTGTAATTGGTGCTTCTAGTCTGGGTGTTACTGCCAAAGTACTAACTGATCTTGGGAAACTGCGTTCAACAATCGGCTTGGAAATCTTTACAGTAACTGCAATCATTGAGTTTATTGCAATTATTCTTACCAGTGTTTTGATTCAGATCAACACCAGTGATACCCCAAACATATCTGAATTTTTGTGGTTGTTTGCAAAGATGGGAATTTTCTTTGCTGTAGCTGGATTGCTAGCTGTGTTTGCATTACCAAAAGTATTTCGAGTCATCCATAGTCATTTACGTGCACAACAAGTTTACTTTGGTTTGGTAATTGGAGTAATCTTACTGGTTGCATACTTTGCCGAAATAAGTGGAATACATGGAGCCATTGGTGCACTATTGTTAGGAATTGCAGTATCTAGAATGAACAGAGAAGAATATCTTGAAATATCAAAAAATGTAAATGCAGTAGGTTATGGAATTTTTATTCCCATGTTTTTTGCTGGTATAGGATTACATTTTACTACAAAATTTGTTGAAATAGATCTTTGGATAATTGCTGCCTTTATTGGTATAATCGTGGGTGTAAAATTCATTGGATCGTACATTGCAGTCAAAATCGCCAAGATGCGTCCTGCAACAACAGTTGCTTACGGTGTAATGTCTAAGGGTGCAGTTGACTTGGCTCTTATGTTGTCCTTACTCCAAGTCAATATGCTAGATGACAGTTTATTCTCTTTACTAGTTCTTGGTACGTTGATTACAATGATAATCTCAAGCGTTGAATTACAAAGAAAATTAAAGAAAATTGTTCAAGTCAAAGTTGGTAGTGTAGAAATTGGAATGCTTCCAATCTTCTTTAGAAGAACAGTTTCTGATAAACGAGCTCAGGATGCAATGTCAATAGATTTCCAAAAAACCAAACCCAATGTTATCGTAAAGAACTTTCTTAATTCTGATATTGATCCCAAAGAAGAAACTATGGTCATTGATGATGATGGTAGATTAATTGGCATCGTTTCAAAAAAGGAACTAAACAATGTCCATAAAAAAAGTAGAGATGTTGCTTTAATTTCAGATATCATGGAAAAGAAATTTCACACAGTTATTCCACAAGACTATATTTACTCAGTAATTCAGAAAATGAATTCTCATCACTTTGAAATGATTCCTGTAATAGAACCTGGTTTTTCTGGAAAAATAGTTGGCATTGTCTCATCAAAAACATTATTGAATTTACTGGCAGAAACAAAACCCCAAAATTCATCTGCTAAATCTTGAACAATCTAGGCCTTGAGGATTTTTTCTTCTAATTTTGCTTTTGATTCGTCTTGCTTTCGATAATTTTTAATGCCTTCCTCTAAAACTAATTCAGAGATTTGTGAAAAACTCCATGTTTTTCCCGATTTCATCATCAAGAATGTTTGAAGATCTTTCATGTCATCTAAAACCTTAGGACTAAGGGTAAAGGTAACCTGAATTTTTTTCAACATGATTTCTTCACATTGTGGATAATGTGCATCTGTTTTGTTTCTTAAAACAAACATGTTCTTTTTAAGCAAAATCAAAATAATATTGTATGAGTCCTAGCGTATTATTAGTAGATGATAACGAAGATCTTCTAGAATGCATTGGCAGCTTTTTAAAAATTGGAGGTTTTAATGTGAGAACTGCTCAAAACGGTTCTCAAGCTTGTATTGAATATCAAAATGCCAGACCTGACCTTGTAATTATGGATATAGTTATGGAAGGAATGGACGGATATGATACATTTTTCCAAATAAAAGATGCAGATCCTGAAGCCAAAGTTATTCTTATGACTGGTTTTCAAAAAAAGGAAAGATTCTATGAAGCAGAAAAAAGAGGTTTGTTTGGTTTTATTGAAAAACCATTTACCGGAAAGCAACTACTTGATTATTTGTCAGAAAAGAATGTTCTTCCTACAGCTTCAGTGTGATTGAATTTTATCCAACAGTTATAACTGCGCCACAATTTTTCATTTCTTTTATGAAACTTGGAAATGAGACATCTATAGATTCTGGGTCTGTTATTGTGCAATTTCCAACATACATTCCAACAATACAAAATGCCATAAACAATCTATGATCATTTTCAGCATTTAATGCAGCACCTTTTAGTTGGTCTGAGGGTTCTAAAATCATTCCATCACTTTTTTCAATTACTTTTATTCCAATTTTTTTTAATTCTCTAGAGATTATTGCTATTCTGTCTGTTTCTTTGAACCTTGCATGACCAACATTTACTATCTCTATTGGTTTTTGTGATTTTAATGCTAAAATGGATAATGGTGGAAGAAGGTCTGGTGTATTACTAAGATCAAATTTCCCACCTGAGAGTTTCTCTACATTACTTATTGAGATTGTTTCTTCATCAATTATCACTCTGACTCCTAGTGCTTCTAAAATATCGATAAATGCTTCATCTCCTTGTGGGAGATCCCCCATCTCCACTTTGATCTTTACATCCTCACCAACTAAAACTGCTGAAGACAACAATAATGCTAGACTGGAAAAATCTGATGGAACTGTAATTTCAGTTGGATGATAAATTTGTGGTGTGATTTGATAATTTTTGTAAGGAATTAATGTGTGTACTCTTACCCCAAATTTTTTCATTATTGCAATTGTAGCATCAAGGTATGGTTTTGAAACTAATTCTCCTTCAATCTTTAACTCAATGCCCTCTTTCGTAAGTGGTCCTGTAATCATTAATGCAGAAATAAACTGACTTGAAATATTTCCTGCAATAGTGACTTCTCCTCCAGAAATTTTTCCATGCACTGAAACAGGAGGTTTACCTTCTGTTGATGTACATTTTGCACCCAATGATTCTAACGCATCTAGTAGTGGCTGCATAGGTCTTTTTTTGAGGCTACTGTCCCCTGTAAGAGTTGTTTTGCCCTCAGATAATGATGAAATTGCAGCTGCAATTCTAATTGTGGTTCCAGAATTGGCAGCATCAATTTCTGTTGGATTTATCTTTCCTTTAGAATTTATTGTGATTGATTCGTTACTAATGGATATGTCTGCCCCAAATCCCTTACATGCATGAATTGTAGATTTTACATCTGCTGAATCTAATACATTGTGTAATGTGCTCTTTCCCTGTGATAGTGTTGCTAGGAAAATTGCTCTATGAGAATAACTCTTGTTTGTAGGGCAGGAAATAATTCCTGAAATTTTAGATTTTTCTACTTTACAGTTCATGAACTTCTGCCTTTTTGTTGTTTACCTCAGATGTGATAATTCTTCCTTCCATTGATGAAAAAACCTTCTTAATTTTTGTTAGACTGTCTATTTTTACTATTGCTGCAATGGATGGACCGTTTCCTGATACTGATGCACCAAGAGCTCCTTCTTCAACTAGATCGGTGATAATTTTTGGATCTGAATCTAGAATTGCTGATGTAGCTAACCCGTTTAGTATCATTGCATTCCAATAATCCTTATTTTTTGCAAGATTCCAAGCTTTATCAAATACTGCATCGAGTGTTTTTAGTTTCTTCACATTTCCTCTTTTTCGTGATTTTGGGATGAAAATTACTGCAATAAGATTTGTTGGTGCTTTTTCTGAAAGTATTGTTTTCCTTTTGTAGTTATCAGTCACTTGAAAACCTCCAAAATAACACGCTGTTGCATCATCATATGCGCCTGTGATACTCACTTTGGTTTCTATAGATGCATCAATTCCCGCAAGAAGTATTTCAGAATCAACAATTTTTGGTTGGAAGAGCTTTGCGCATGCCAAAGCAACTGCTGATGATATTGCACTTGAGCTCTTAAGGCCATACCCTGTTGGAATTTCAGAATCTAGCATGAGGCTTAACTTTGTTTTTTCTAGCTTTTTCTTTGGTACTACTTTCTCTATTGTTCTATTTATCAATCTAGAACTGAGACTTTGATTATCCGATTCAATTGTAATTCCTGTACCTGATGACTCTTCTACAATTGCTTCTACCTTTAATGAAATTCCTAACGTTGCTCCTTTACCTGTGGCAATTGCGTTTACTAGTGAAACTGCCCCATGTATTGTGGCCTTTGATTTACTCATCAGAAAACTCCTAGAACAGCTTTTTTCATTACCTCATAAGGTGCTTTTGTTTTATGCCAAATCTCAAATGCACGAATTGCTTGACCAAGTAGCATCTCGTATCCGTAAATTATGGTAGCTCCTTTCTCTTTTGCTCCTTTTATCAAATCTGTATTCATTGGATTGTATACTATGTCATAAACTATGGAATTTTTTCTGATACTTTTTGTAGGTATCGGACTGGGTTCATTTTTTAATCCGATAGATGTTGCATTAATAATCAAGTCATAATTTGTAACATCTCCAATCTCATTTAGAAGTGACACTTCTGTACTCATTCCAATTTTATTTGCAAATTGTGCCAAGGAATTTGCATTATCTCTTGTTCTATTTGCAATCATAATTGATTTCACATCCTCTTTTACTAATCCTGCAGTGATAGCTCTTGCTGCCCCTCCTGCCCCCAAAAGGAGAACTTGAAAATCGTTCATTTTGAGGTCTCTTCGATGTAATGGATCTAAAAATCCCTCCATGTCTGTATTGTAACCTTTCAAGACATTATTCTCATTTGAAATTGTATTTGCAGCACCAATCAAACTACAGTCTTCATCCACCTTGTCAATATACTTCATGACTTCAACTTTATGTGGAATCGTGACATTGAATCCAGAAATATTTATTTTTTTTAAGGATTCAAGCCCTTCTAATAGTTCGCCTTTAGGAATTCTGTATGCAATGTATGTGCAATCCATATTCAGTTCTTTGAATGCTGCATTGTGAATATTTGGCGAAAGGGAGTGGTCTATCGGATCTCCAATCACTGCATAAGTTTTTACCATGAATTTTTTCAATAATTGATTGATTTAAACTGTCAAGTCTGAGGATTATTTGTATACATTAGGATCCAATCCTGTCCCCTTTACTATTTCATATAGGACCTTAGAAATAACTGAATTAATTGATGGATGCTTCTTATGCATGCCAAATATTGCAAAATTGATATTTAAGATTTCTAGGTATCTATAATTGACTTAATCTCATCCAGACTGAATTGTCCTGGCGCTACTGCTTTTCCAAGTGAGACATACGTATATGGACTTCCCAAGTATAAACACAAAACTCTGGAAATTCTCCCCAAATCTCCCATAGAGAATGCAATTAAGTTAATTTTTGATGAAATACTGTAAAGCGATAAAACTTTTGATGCATCCTTGACTGTCTTTGCGGTTGTTACAATCTTTACGTTATTTGATATTTTTTTCATTTGATTCATTTTTTTCTGTAAATCATTCATGTTGGGGGTTTTTTTAAAATCATGCCAAGAAACTAAAATTGGGGTTTTTGTTTTTCTAACATAATTTAGAAGTGATCTATTTTTTCTTAAAGTGTTGTATTCTATGTCTAAAAGAAACGGTTTGTACTCTGAAATTAATTTTATAATCGATATTCTTTCTGATTCTTTTCCTGAAAATTTTCCTCCCTCTACCTTTGGTCGTAATGTACACACTGAAAATTTGAGATATTTTTTTGATAGCTCTAATGCTTGTGGAACATGTTCAGGTTTTAAAAAATCAAAACGGATTTCAACATAATCCGATCTTTTAAGTGCTTTTTTGATAAGCTGATTCATACGTTTGGGAGTTTTTTCTGCAATCGATACACAGGTTTTGTGTTTCATAATCTATTTTTCAAGAATGTATTCGTCTGATACTTCCATCCCGAAATGTCTTCCAGTAGCTTGCTTTGAATGTGTGAGGACCATATCTCCTTTCTTTAGATGTGTTACAGACACAAGATGTCCATTTGGTTTTACAAAACGAATTGTTTCAGCATCCTGTGCTATTATGCCGCCAATTTCTCCGTTTACCTGCGCTTTTATCATTAACATTGGCCTTCGTTCAATTTTTGAACGCCCAACAGTTGCTCTTCTTGCTCTTCCTTTTGAATCAAGTACTAACACCTCAGAACCAGTTTCTACTTCTGAGAGATACCTTGTAGTTCCATCAGGTGATAATGTATAACAATGAACTGCACCCGCATTTACTCTAAATGGCCTTGGAGATGTAAAAGAAGAACCAACCGATTCATTATGAACCAAAAATAGGAAATTAGACCTACTTCCAATTAACATTCCTTCACCTTTGTGAAGAATTGAAGCAGTATCTACGCATACTCGTTCACCATCCCCGACTTCTTTAATCTCAATAATTTTTGCTGGCTTTAATTCAAAACTTCTAGAACCAAGATACACAGATGCCTCTCGGACCTCATTAATTGATGATGTATTGAATATTACTCCGTCGACACCTACTTCTAAAATAGAAAACATCTTTCTAACCTCTTCTGGAGTTCTGGCGATAGCAAAAATTTTTGTGTGTATTTTGTGTAGTTTGGCAATAATGTTCTCCAAGGGAATTATTTTCCAATCTTTGACTTCAACAATTACAAAATCTAGGCCTTTTTTTGCTGACTCTAAAATTTTTTCAATGTCTTGATTGGATAATACTTTGAATCGTCTTCCAATTTTTTTACCTTTTGGTTTAGATGAATTTTCTTTTTCTAGGACAACATAATTTGCAGCGTTACTAGTGTGTACTGTAGATAACTTTGTTTTTCCAACACTTTTTGGATCTGCATACACTGTTTTGATTCCTTCATCGGATAATTGTTTTAAGAATTTTCCCAGTTGCGCTTTTGAAACTTTTGGAGAAATGATAAGCTCTCTAGATTTACTCAAGTCGTTTCGCTGCTTCCTTTGCTGATGATTTTTTAAATATTATCTCTGATAATGCTCCAACCATTTTTTGTGGATGCTTGTGTGCAAAAATATTTCTACCATAAGTTACGCCTTTTGCACCTGCCTTCATTGCATCCTCTGTCATTTGTAAAATATCTAAATCAGTTTTTGCTTTTGGACCTCCTGCTATAACAATTGGAACTGGAGTACTCTTTACAATCTTTGCAAACGAATCAACGTCTCCAGTGTAAACTGTTTTTACAATGTCTGCTCCACATTCTGCACCAATTCGTGCTACATGAGCAACAATTTCTGGATCATGTGGATTCTTTACATTTTCTCCTCTAGGATACATCATAGCTAATAATGGCATATTCCATTTGTGGCATTCTTCAGCAGTCATTCCAAGCTGCTCTAACATCTCTGGTTCTTCAGCTCCACCAACGTTAATGTGAAGTGAAACTCCATCTGCACCAAGTCGTATTGCTTCTTCCACTGTTCCTGTAAGCATTTTTCTATTTGGTGATAATGAAAGAGAAGTACTACTTGAAAAGTGAACCAAAAGACCAATCTTGGTTGGTTTGGGTAATGTTTTGAGAATTCCTTTGTTGATAATTACGCTTGTAAGTCCATGACCTTCGCAGTCATAAATGACTGAGTGAGGATCTTCTAGACCTTCAATAGGTCCATTTGAAATACCATGATCCATTGGAATGCAAAGCATCTTTCCTTTTCTTAAAATTCTATTTAGTCTAATTTGATGACCTGATACCATGCGATGATCTCCTCTTTGTGCCCTACTTAAAAATAACGTGAATGATTTTTATTCATATGCCTCTGATGTGTCACTTTCATGTATTTTGAACATAGACTTTGAATTGAAATTTTCTCTCAAGGATTAAATACCAAGCAAAGAGGATTGTTTCAAGGTAATTGAGCCAGCTTACTGAACAAATTCATTCAAGTGATATTGGAGATATACTTGATCATTCTCTTAGTGGTCAACGTCCAAGCAAAGAAGAATGCCTTCGTTTGCTAGAGTCCGAAGACGTTCAGCTAATGGGCTTAGTTGCAGGATATCTTACACAAAAACAGTTTGGGAAAAAGGCTTCATTTGTAAATAATATTATTCTAAATTATACCAACGTATGTGTTACTGATTGTAAATTTTGTGCATTCTATCGCTCTCCGGGCGCAAAGGATTCATACACTCTTTCTTTAGAAGAGATCGAAGCCCGAGTAAAGACTTCATGGGAGATGTTTAAGATTCGTCAAGTCTTGATTCAAGGCGGACATAACCCAAATCTTTCATTAGAATATTATGAAGAAGCATTTCAAATGATTCGAAAAAAATTTCCACAAGTTGGCGTGCATGGATTATCTACTTCTGAAATCGATATGATATCTAGAGTAGAAAAGTCATCCACAAAAGAAATTTTATCTCGATTAAAAGAATCTGGACTACAATCCATTCCTGGTGCTGGCGCTGAAATTCTTGTTGATACCGTAAAAGATGTAATTAGCCCAAAAAAGATTTCGAGTGATGAATGGATAAGAATTATGCATGAAGCTCATTCATTAGGCATTCCCGGTTCTGCTACCATGATGTATGGTCATGTAGAATCCAATAGAGATATTGCAGAACATTTCTCAAAAATTGTTTCTCTACAAGAAAAAACCAAGGGCTTTATGGCATTTATTCCATGGAGCTTTGAGCCAAATAACACATTGATGCAAAAAGAAAGTCTTGTTAACTTTGGTGCAGGTGGAACTCAACTATTGAAGATGATTGCCATCTCTCGATTAATGCTTGATGGATTGATTCCACATATTCAATCATCTTGGTTAACAAATGGAATTGGTATGGCTCAGCTTGCTTTACAGTATGGTGCTGATGACTTTGGAGGCACTCTGATTGGTGAGGAAGTTGTCTCTTGTACTGGAGCTCGCTCAACTGAGCTAACTGACAAACGAATAATTGATTCTATCAGACAAATTGGATATAGTGTAGAGGAACGGGATAACTTTTACAATCCTGTGCGTATGCACTAGAGTCCATACTGAGACCATTTTGCATCAACTAGGTCTTTTGTTTTCTCGTCTACCTTAACTTGCTCTTGAATTTCTCTTTGATATCCTTCTTCTTTGGTCTTTTGGGTTGCATCAATTCCTAGTTTTGAACCTAGATTGACTAATGGTGATGCAGGATCTAATGTATCCGTTGGAGTGTTATTGATAATTACGGTATCCCTAGCTGCATCAGCTCTTGTTGTGATGGCCCATATGACATCATTAATGTCATGAACATTTACATCATCATCCACAACAACAAAAATTTTTGTCAATGCCAATTGGCCAAGTCCCCATAGTCCCATCATCACTTTCTTTGCTTGACCTGGATATCTCTTTTTTATTGAAACAATTGCAAATCCTTGAAACCATCCTGCAGCTGGCATTGCAAAATCAACTACTTCTGGTTGAAACATTCGAATCAATGGCAAAAATGAACGCTCAATCACTTTTCCAATATATGCGTCTTCAAGAATGGGTTTTCCTACAATTGTGGTAAGGTAAATTGGTTTTTTCCTTCTCATAATTCCTGTTAATGTAAATGTTGGATATGGCTCCTGAGGAGTATAGTATCCTGTATGATCCCCAAATGGCCCTTCATCTCTTATGTCTGCTGAATCAACATATCCTTCCAGAACCATCTCTGCATTAGCAGGAACTTCCAAATCAATTGTTTTGCATTTTACCATCTTGATTCCTTTCTTTCGTGCAATTCCTGCAAAGAGATACTTGTCTAATCCTTCTGGTACTGGTGCTACTGCTGAAAAAACTGTTGCAGGCTCACCACCAATAATTATTGCAGCTTCGATTTTACTTCCCTTCTCTTTAGAAATCTCATGGTGTTGTGCACCGCGTTTGTGTTTTTGCCAGTGCATTAGTGCATGAGTGCTATCTACAATTTGCATTCTGTATACTCCAAGATTTCTAATACCCGTTTCAGGATGTTTTGTTGCAATTAATCCAAGCGTGATGAATTTTCCTGCATCTTTAATCCATGTTTTTAAAATTGGAATCTTATCAAATGAAGGTGATTCATCAATTACTTCAGTTACAGGACCACTTTTTTCTAATTGTGGGAACGAGTCACTCATCTTGGATAACTCTGGAAGTTTTTTTATTTTATTGAAAAGACCTGATGGAATATCCATCTTTGTAAGATCTACAATTCTTTGTCCTATTTCTGTAAAGTCGTTTGTCTCTAATCCAATCTCTAATCTCTTCATTGAACCAAATGCATTTCCTAAAACTGGCATATCATAATTTTTTACATTCTCAAATAACACTGCAGGGCCCTCTGAATACATAACTCTACGAAGAATTTCAGCAATCTCTAAATCTGCATCAACTTCTGTCTTTACTCTTTTTAGCTCTCCAGCTTTTTCTAACTTTTCAATAAATTCTGAAACGTCCTCGATTGGCACACTTGTAATGATTTAGGAATGGAGTATAAGCTTAACTGGAAAAATTCAGACAAAAACTTACTTTGCAAATATTTTTACACACGTCTCTTCATAAAATGTTAGGAGATTTTGGTTAATGGCAGAAAAAAAATGTGCAGTTTGTAAAGGTAATGGGATTATTGAATTGCTTGGCTCTGAATGTCCCTTTTGTAATGGTACTGGTGAATTCACAAAGACAGCCGAAGCCTATCTTGATTCTCATATCTGTCAATGCATTTTTCTAGACAGAAAAAAGTGCCCCTTATGTGGAAAGCGATGTCACCATGATACTCCAAATAAGCCAAAAATTTTGATTGAACCTTTTTAGAATTATTGGATTGGTGGTAACTCACTCTTTTTGTCATGCCCGCCAGAACCAAATTTACAATAAAAGCACAGGTCGGATTGCATGTGAGTAAGCTGCTCTACTTGGATTGCACCAATCTTTAATGCAATTTTTGTTAATAGCTTGTACTTGAGTGGCATTGCAGGAATTACTTCTTTCATGTAAACGATATAATGATCTGGACAGAACTTTAGAGTGACTTTTGCAGGATCTTTGGTTTTTTCGTTTACTTGTTTTGTAAAGTTGATCTGCTCTCTGATGTATTCATGTTTTGGACAAGGACAATCTTTGCCACCTGGATGTTTGTATGCTGGAGTATTCTTCCAATCAAATCCCGGATACTCTTTTTCAAAATCATCCATGACCATCCTTAGTCTGTCTGTGTTTATAAAATTTGGCAGATTCTCACTTGATATTAAACCAAATCTAAATAAACCCCGCTCAAACTTGCCACAATATGGTAGCAAAAAAGGCAACGACAAAGAAAGATCTAGAATCAAAGATTGCTGAATTAGAAGCAAAATTAGCAAAACTTTCTAGTCAAGTCCAAACACAGACAACTCAAACACAACCAAAACCAGCTGAAACAAAACCAGCACAGACACAAGCACCACCAAAACCACAACCTGCAGCATCATCTCCTAGAGGTTCATTACCAAAAGGAATGGGACAAAAACCAGCAGAGGCCCCAAAGCCAGCTGAGAAAGCAAGTTCATCCAATGTAGCTGCCGTTTTGGAAACTGTTTATCAAAACTATCCTATGACTAACACCCACGACTACAAAACAAAGGTTCCTGGTTATGCTCCAGCACCAAACAGATACTTTGGCAGATTACATGCTCCAAGAGGAACTGTACAAACTCAGAGCTGGAATATGCAAAAATCCAAAGTTCCTGGTTACACACAACCATCAAACCAATACTTTGCAACAAGAGCAAGATTGGCATATCATCCACCTACAAAGAAATTTGAGGGATTTGGTATGAGGGTAGATGGTGTAGCAGCTGAGGCCAAAGTGCAAGCAGCACCTCCAAAAAAGAGTGCAGCACGCGGCAGCTTACCAAAAGGTTTCTAATCAAAACCACTTTATTTTCTATTTTTATCCAAGACAGAAAACTTCATGAATCATAATGACAAATTTTTTGTGTGCCTCCAAAGATTGCCTGTCCCAACTGTGGACTAAATGAGTGGCTAGAGAATCCTGAATTGCATTATTTGCCAAGGGTTGAGGCCCTTGATGAGGGAAAATATGTTGCAGATACCACAAATGGAATTCACGTGAAAATATGGCGTTGCAATAACTGCATGTACCTGATGCATTTTTGGGAGCCTGATTAGCTCTTTTAGAAGATAAAATTTAGTAAAATTGTGATTTTTTTTGCAAATATTTTCTAACATTTCAGAAACAATATCGAAAAAATTCTTCTTCGATCTCACTTTGATCAAAATGTAAATAAACAGTGCTATATGTAGAACATCACATGGCAGCAAAAAAGGCAACGACAAAAAAAGACCTCGAATCAAAGATTGCTGAATTAGAAGCAAAACTAACTAAATTATCATCACAACTTCAAACGCCTCCAACTCCAAAACCAGCACAAACTTCACCACCTCCAAAACCAGCTGAAACAAAACCATCACAGACACAAACACCACCACCAAAACCACAACCTGCAGCATCATCTCCTAAAGGTTCATTACCAAAAGGAATGGGACAAAAACCAGCAGAGGCACCAAAGCCAGCTGAGAAAGCAGGTGCACCAGGTAATGTTGCTCAAGCATTAGAACACGCTTATCAAAATGCTAGAATGACTAATACTCACGACTACAAAACAAAAGTTCCTGGATTTACTCCAGCACCAAACAGATACTTTGTTAGAAAAACAGCACCTCGCGGAACAGTACCTACTCAGAGCTGGAATCTGCAAAAATCCAAAGTTCCTGGTTACACACAACCATCAAACCAATACTTTGCAACAAGAGCAAGATTGGCTTATCATCCTCCAGAAAAAACATTCACTGGTTATGGAATGAAAGTTGAAGGAGTTCCTGAAGCAAAAACACAAACACAAACAGCACCTCCACCTCCACCAAAACCAAGTACAACTCGTGGAAGCCTTCCAAAAGGAATGGGACAACCACAAGCACAGGTACAACAACAAACATCATCATCTAGTGGCAGTGGTAAGACAAAACAGGAACAGTTAGCTGATTATGAAGCAGAATATTTGGCAAGAATGGAGCGAGAGCGAAAAGAAGCCGAAGAACTACAACGTGCAGCAGCAGAACTAGCAGCTAAGAGAAGAGCCGAAGGCCAATCAAGCAGCAGTCCTGGTAAATCAAGAGGCACATTGCCAAAAGGATTCTAAAATCCTCTTTACTTTCTTTTTAATTTTTAAAACACTCTAAAACTTCTTTTGCGTGACCTGCTGGTTTTACTTTGGGAAAAACTTTGAAGATCTTTCCCTTTTCATCAACTAGAAACGTACTGCGATTAACGCCCATGTATTCTCTTCCCATGAATTGCTTTTTCCCCCAAACCCCAAATTTCTTTGAAAGTTCTTTTTCAGTATCTGCAAGTAAGGTGTATGTTATCTTCATCTTTTCACAGAATTTCTTGTGAGAATCTGTATCATCGGGACTAACGCCAATAATTTCTATTCCTTCTTTTTTGAATTTACTATGTTCTTTAGAAAACTCATCAGCTTCTGTTGTGCAACCCGGAGTGAAATCCTTTGGATAAAAATAGATGACATGTTTTTTACCTTTAAAATCACTTGACTTTACTTTCTTACCTTCTTCATTCAGTAATTCAAAACTTGGTACTGTGTCTCCTTCTGAGATCATAATTCCAAGATTACTTGTCCTCAATTAATGGCTTTTTACTTTGCTTGAGCAAATCATTGCGAATCTTTTATATGGATATTCAAGTGGCTGATGACTGATGGTTAATCCACGGGCATGGCTAGCAGAAGGCGTAGCAACGTACGGTCTAGTCTTCTTTGGTCCGTTATCTGTAATTTTAGCAGTAGCTGCCTTTGGACAAGAACTTTCAACTGAAACTGTCTTTTTCATTTCACTTGGACACGGTGGAGCAATCGCATTAATGGTTTATGCATTTGGACATGTATCTGGTGCTCACATTAATCCTGCAGTTACAATTCCGATGATAATTACTAAAAAAATTGGCATTGCAGACGGTATTGGATACATCGTTCTTCAAATAATTGGTGCAGTAGCTGCAGCAGCTACGCTAAAGGCAATTCTTCCTGAATTAGGTGCAGTTGTTAACTTTGGAACACAAGGTGGACCAAGCGACCTGATTAATGGAAGTATAAATTCCGCATTTGCACTTGAAGCAATCTTCACTTTCTTCTTGGTAACTGTAATCTTTATGACTGCAGTACACAAAAAAGCATCCCCCGGATGGCATGGATTCTCAATTGGTGGAATGGTGTTTTTGTTACACATCGTAGGCGTACCATTAACTGGAGCATCAATGAACCCAGCACGAACATTTGGTCCTGCATTGATTTCTGGCGCATGGGAGTTCCAATGGTTATATTGGGCAGCTCCAATCGTAGGTGGAATTATTGCTGGCCTGATAATGAACTATATCTTTGTCAAAAAAGCAGAGCAAGAATCTTAGTTAATTTCTAAATCGTAAACCACATTAAACCACTCATAACAAAATTGTTTGGACTCGTTGCATAGCATGGATAGTGCGAACGCTTGCGGAGCGTTAGGTCGCCGGTTCGAATCCGGCCGAGCCCGCTATTTCTCTTTTAATTTACTTTCTTCAAAGGTATCAGAACCATACCAGCAATATCTAAAGTAATCAAGACACCATTCATGAAACATAGGATCATTTGAGTAAAACATCTCCGATAGATCTGATTCGCCATTTATTGTGGGAAACATCACACAAGCTTCTTTTTCATTTAATACTAAAACGGTACTGACATTCTTTTCCATCTTTCTTTCTACCAATCCTTTTTCAATTAGTTTATGAAAACCTAATTTCTTTAGTAACTCTTTTCGCCCTTTTGGAACCACTGCTGACTCTGAAAAAATATATGAAAACTTTACTCCTTTTTTCACACGTTTTACTAGAGGCTCTATTAGATCAAGTGGAACTTCTGATAACACCTCATAGATGTATTCATTTGCGTTTTTGTAAATTGACTTCCATATCTCAAGTGTATTTGCAAAACCTTTGATATGATTACCAGAAGCAAGCTGCCCTGTTCTCATGATAAACTTTGATGGTAAATTACTAAACGTATGGTCTTCAAAATATTTTCTGTTTTGAGAAAAAAAGACCAACGATGGAACCTGTGTACACATTGTCTGACCAAACATTGTTAGGGAAAACTTTCCGTCCTTTCCCTTTTCAATTAATCCATGATCTTCTAATCGAATAAAATTTCTATGGACTTCTTGTTTTGTGGCACCTATCTCCTTTGCTAAAGCAGTAGGAGTAGTCTTCTTTTGTAATAGTTTGAAGAGAATTTCAAGTCTTTGGGGACTAGCAAGCTGCAAAAAATTGTTTGCTGCTTCTTCGAAGAGATCTACCATACTAGTCTCGAATCACTTGCATCATAAAAACAATGTCCAAAGATTAAGACTCTAAAACATGTATTAGATCTCTTAATTTTCTTCTTGATTTTGGTGGACGACGTTTGTCAGGATATCCTATACATAAAATGGAAGAAGGCTGTAAATCTGTTCCAAGTATCTTTTTGACTTTTTCTTCATCCAACATCCCAATCCAAATTGAGCTTAATTCTAATGCAGATGCTGCTAGCTGTGCATATGCAGCAGCTAATGTAGCATCTTGTAACGAAAACTTTGATAATGTCTCTGGAGGAAAGTCCATTTTAACTCTGGATGGATTCATACAAAAGACCAGTACAATCGGTGCATCGACATATGGTTGTCTGTTTGCTGCTTCAACTAGAGCTTGCTTGATTTTTTTATTTTTTATATAAAATACTTCAAATCCCTGAAAATTTCCTGCACTTGGGGCAGTATCTGCTGCGGCAAGTATTTTGTCTACTTTCCAATCTTCTACCAGATGTGACTTGTCAAATTTTCTAGTAGAGCGTCTTGTTGAAATAATTCTGAAATACTCTGACTCTGAAATTTTTTTCTCTTGTGACCCCAATATCGCGCTAAGCAGAGATTGTTTTTTTGATTCTACCTTTTTTGATTCAGATGATTTTTCAGATGTAGGATAGAACTCGTTTGATTTTACATCAATACTTTGTACTTCATGTGGAATTTTCATATATTCCAAGAGCTTCTCTCTGAGTAGTTTTGTATCAGCTTCCAAGTATCTTTCATCTTTTAATCTGAATTGTGAAACATCTGAATTCACTAAAATTGAACTAAATTCATCTTCTAGCTCTACCTTTCCTGTTTTTTCTTTAGATAAAATTTCTAATAATGAATCAAGCTCATCTTTTCCTAAAATAACTACATCCGAATCATCCTCATCTATTCCCTGCCAAACAAGTCTTACACCATCTTTTGAAGTGTATGGTTCTTCTACTTTAGTAAATTCTGCCATGATATGATTCAGTATAATCCATAAAAAAAGTTAGAGTTGCAGTTATGCTCCTGCAACCAAGTATGCACCTATTCCCATTCCCATTACTATGCCTATTCCCATACAGAGAAGATCAAAGGCAACAACTTTTTTGAATGGAGCGTGCACCATTTTTTTCCAAGTTGAAACTTGTTGTGTTTCCATGATAGTAGATAGGCATACTGCCACTTAGATTATGGTAAGACGAATTTACGACTGGTAAGCTGATTAGCTTACTAGGAGTAATGTATGTTGTAACCTATCTATATGCATGAGAATTGAATCTTGCAAAAAATGTGGCACGGAGCAAACTGCCAGCAAAAACCCTAGTCACAAATGTGTTGTATGTAAAGAACCTACCAAGTTATTTTGTCAAAAATGCAACTCTTATAGTGAGATTCAATTCCATGCTCATATCTTAGATGTGTTAAGCAGAGATAAACTTCTAGAGATTGAAAAAACTAACTATCTACTCCACTAACCGATTTGCTACATGTCGTGTTTTTTCATTATGAAAAACACCAGTTTTTATGCATTTTTTCACTATTTTATTTGTGTCAAAAATAGTAATGATAGTTGATGATGATATAGATTTGTTAGACGGTGTAAATGAAGTGATATCCTCAGCAGGATATAGGACAGTTACTGAAGTTGATGGAAAAAGGGCCCCACTTCTTTTTAGAGAATATGGACCTGATCTTGTTTTGACTGATTTTAGAATGCCTGGGCTAAACGGTTATGACTCTTATTTAGAAATAAAAAAGGCAAACCCAAATGCAAAAGTCATCTTTATGACCTCATTTCCTGATGATGTAAGATTACGTGATGCAATTAATCAAGGAGAAATCATCTGCTTGAAAAAACCATTCTCAAATGAATCTCTTTTACAAGTAATTGAAAATAAAATAGGTCATTAGGAATTTTATCCCAATCTTAACGATTTAGCTTTACTGACTGCTCTAGCAACAATAATTGTCAAAATCACTGCAATTATCGTCACAATGGTAGCATAGATAATCATGGGAATTAATGTGTCTGAGGTCCCAAAGATCTCTTTGAAGATTGCCTTTATTGCATCATTCCATGCAAGTGCCGCGACTAGTCCAAACGCTGCCGTTATCAAGGCAGACATTTTATCTAGAATTTGCTCCCTTACAGTTGGTTCTTTTTCAGGCTCACTCATGTAGAATTTTTACATTCGCATTCAATATGATTATTTAAGTTAATTAATCAAATCCATCTATCTAATCTGTTTTGACACAAATTGTTTGTGACATTAACACAAACATCATTCTATATGATAAATTACAAGAAATTTATTATTGAAAAAACATTTCTTTAGAATACTGATAATTGATGATAGCAATGCTATGCGGTATCTGTTAAGACAAATCATAGATCGTAATGACATTACACCGTATGTTGAAGATGCTCCAAACGGAATAATTGGAATTGAGAAATTCATCCAATTCAAGCCTGATCTAGTAATATTGGATTTGCGAATGCCTGATATTGATGGATTAGATGTTTTAAAGAAAATGCAAGAACTAAATCCTTCATCGTATGTGATAGTTATCTCTTCATCAACGGCAAAAATAGATACTCAGGATGCAATGAAATACGGAGCCTGTGATTATATCGTCAAACCTTTTGATAGAAACGAAATTGCCTTTAAAATCATTAAAGCACTACGTGAAAAAGCACGTAATGATCAAATGAAAGAATACATCACATCATTAAACAGCACAATCAAGTAAAAAATTCGCTAGCCAAACAAAAATTTCTTGCTCTTTAAGCTTTCTACAGTATTCTGTCTAATGGCTAAATAAAATAATCAAAAATCACGAATAATGAAAGTAACAACTACAATTGCTTTGCCTACTGTATTTGCAATTTTTGTCCTATTTGCAATTCCGGGCTTGGGTTCAGAACAATTAGCGTTTGCTGCAACTGATTTTAAATCATCAAACCTGTCTGGTGATGATATTTCAAAAAATCCCATGGCAAAACAAATTCTCGAAAGAATTGAGATTGCTAAACAACGAATTGCTGAACTAAAACAAAAGCAAATCCAGCTTAATGAACAACAAAAGTTCATCGAAGAACAACGAGAAGTAGCAAAGCAAAAACTATCACAACAGTTAGATCGTATGAATAAAGACTATGAAGACTATACTCCAAAAGCAGCATTTACAAATTTTGTATCAAAAATGCCTGAAAAAGTTCATTCCGTATACTGGGGAATGTTTGAGTATCAGTCATCTAAAGTTCAAGCAGCAAACGATGCAATGAATAGAATACTTGACAATGGAGGCAGTTATGCCGAAGCACGACAGGCGTTCAATGATATTGCGTCAACTAAACGCGTTCAATTAATTGAAATGACTAAAAACTTGAACATAGAAAATGGTCTTGCAGATGATAAAATACAACAATCATTTGATAGATACGGTAAACTTCCAAGAACTGAATAGTTCTTCTTCTTTTTCTTTTTACATTCTTTATCTATGGGGGTACCTCTTTGACTAGTAATCTTGAAAAAAATCAATCCTCTTGATGTCTTTTTATGGTCATTTCGACGAAATGAAAATGATGTTGTAAAACTTTACGATTCACTATCCGAAGTCATGCAATTATCCACAGGTGGAGATATGCTAAATTTTGGATTTTGGGACGAATCTACTGTTTCTCCAATAGATGCACAAGAAAAACTTTGTACTAAATTTGCAGAATTCTCACACCTAAAATCAGCTGAAAATATCTTGGATGTTGGAAGTGGCTTGTCAGCTCCAGCATTTTTTTGGGCAGAAAAATACCCTCATCTTAGTATCACCAGTGTGAATATTAATAATTCTCAACTAGTATCTGCAAAAAACAAACTATCACTGAATTCTCGATTTGATGTACGATTCATAAATTCCACTGCTACTTCATTGCCATTTGCAGATGACTCCATGGATAGAATATTAGCTTTTGAATCTGCCCAACATTTCAAACCCCTGGATTTTTTTATCTCAGAATGCAAAAGAATTCTAAAGAGTGATGGAATCTTATCCTTTGCAATCCCAATACTTGGAAAAGATTTTTCACAACCGCTTTTAAAACTTGGAATCTTATCGATGACTTGGTCTTCTGAACATTATAGCAAAAACCATATCCTGTCTACAGTATCCAAAAACAATTTTGAAATTCTTGAAGAGAAACTCATCGGCTCAAATGTATATCCTCCATTGGCAGACTATTATTCAAAAAATAGGGAATCAATCCAAAAAAAGATCCTGAAAAACTATTCTCCCTCTGTGGAAAAAATCCTTTGGAGATCAATTAAGAAGATGCGAGAAACATCAGAAAAAAATATCATTGACTATCTTTTACTTTCCTGCAAAAAAATCTAGTTACTATTACTGTCATTACCAAATTTGGAAGGAATTCCTTATTTCCTAAATAATTAAAATTGTATGCAAATGACAAAAAAATTCTGTAAACATTGTCAAAAAGAGTTTGAGAGTGGCGTTGGGATTTTTTGCTCCCAAAAATGTAAGGATGACAGAATTATCCACCTAAAAAATCAACTAAAAGAGGCTGTAGAACAAGACAAGGGTCACACGCAGGGGTTTTCAACAAACTCCTAGTGTTAATTCATTTACGACAATCACAGGCTTAAGTGCAAAAAAATAGTAATTTTTCCATGGTAAGATTAAGCTGCCGTGATTATGGATTCGAATGTGATTATACAGTTGAAGGCCAAAACTCTCAGGTAATAGTAGAAGAGTTTGGAACCCATTCAAATAATGAACATGGTATAGAATATTCTAAGGAAGCCTTGATGCAAATAATATTAAGAAAAAGAATTTATGCATTTCACTTTAAGTAAGAGCGTGTCCATATTATGCCCATGGAGATAATGGGTAGGGGTTTCCAGCAGATACTTCGGGAAAGCCCATTGTATTTTCATATATTCTCAAAGTATCTGGGATACAAATTATTTAATAAAAAAAGTCCACTATATGGTTCTGCAGATATCATCAATGTTTGTAATCTTCACTGTGAGCATTGTTACTGGTGGCTTAATAGAAAAGAAAACGAAGATCTTACCTTAGATCAATGGAAAAAAGTCATTGATAAAAAATTCAAAAAAAATCATGTGTTCATAGTTACGCTTGTTGGGGGAGAGCCGATGATGAGACAAGATGTAGTAAAATTATTTGTCAAAGAATTTCCAAAACGAGCTTGTGTTGTAACAAACGGAACGTACCCAATTCCTTTTCTAAAGGACATTTACTTTTATTGGATTTCTATTGACGGTGACCAAAAAACACATGATGAAATCAGAGGAGAGAATGCTTGGGGAAAAACACGAAAAAATGTTTTAGATTATGTTAATACTAATGGCAACAAAGCCTGGAAAGACATTTGGATTACAATGACAATTAATTCAAAGAACCTTCATACAATTAAAACTGTGATTAACGACTGGAAAGACTATTCAAATAAAATAGGATTCCAATTTCATACTCCATTTATGCCTGGAGATCCACTCTGGGTGCCATTTGGTGATGAACGAACCAAAGCCATTAATGAAATTATTGATATGAAAGAAAGCACATTCAAAGATTACATCATAAACCCAACTAGTCAGCTTGAATTAATGAAATCCAGTTGGGGTGGGAAAGGAACCACTCCTGTTGATTGTCCAACGTGGGCTATAATTTCGGTAGATCATATGGGTAGAGAAAAACTTCCTTGCTGTATAGGAAGTGCAGAAAAGAAATCAATGAAACCACGATGTGAGGAATGTGGTTTGGGTTGCTATTCTGTCTTAGTTGGATATGGCATGAAGGGATGACCAAGTCTTATTAGAGTAGCATCTGTAATTATGTCATGGAATGGTCATTGGGAATTGGCGCATTAGTACTGTTTACTGTTGGGATTATCGGGCAGGCATTTGAAATGGGTCGGATTAGAAAAAGTACTACTATTGATGGCGAACTTGGATCTCCGAAAATTTTTCTTGATAAGAGGAATATCAAATGGTATGGTCTGATTGGGTTATCAATAATTTTGTGGTATTTGTCACAAAATTGAATCCTTTTCATTAGTAAATTTTTTACAATCACAACCCTTGACAAGACACCTACCATTGCCCTCAAAATGTGCAGCAAGATTATGATAACATCCATCTTTCTTATTGTGACAATTCATCAAGATTACTAAGCTAATTTTGACATATTATCGTTCAAGATAATAACGCTAATCCTTATCTAGATTCATTCTTTTTTTTTCGTAATGAATGATCCAGATGTAGTTCCTGAAAAACTAAAGAGCCCCATTAGCTATAAGATACTTTTACTAATTTTTGCATTTGGTATTGGAATTTATTTTGTAATCAATACATTAGGCGAAGAAAATTCCTCTAATCTGATATTTGTATTATCTGTAGCACTGGCAGCAGCTGTTTCTGCAGCTTCACTTACTGTCTCTAAAAGATATTGGAGCACTCAGGTTTTTGGGCGTTCTTATCTTGCTTTAGGATTAGGTTATGCCTCATACGCAATAGCTGAGGTCATCTACTATACTTTGGACATTATTTTAGAAGTTGAAGCATATCCCTCTGTTGCGGATATCTTCTTTTTCATGTTGTATCCTCTAGCTTTGATTCACTTGATTCTTAATGTCAAGTTTTTCGTTCATAAATTCTCATCAAAACAACTGCTCATTCTTGGAATAATTCCAATTGTTTTCGTCATTTCATATGGTGTAATCTCTTTTCAGGAATTGGAAGAGGCAAATTTTGACTTTTACTATGGAATAATATTCATAATTGGTGCATCACTGATTTTATCATTTGCTGTAGTTGGTGCAACTATTTTCAAACAGGGTTTACTTGGAGTTGCCTGGTTATTACTGGTAGTAGGAATCCTGTTAAATGCAATTGCCGATGTATGGTATTATGTTCTTGAAATTTTTGGAGAATATTTCAACGCACATCCTGTTACGGTTGTCTGGTATGTGTCTAATTTGATGATGATTTATGCACTTTACAAACATCAAAAAGTAATCTAGTAGGATACGTATTCATCTTCTGCAACGAATTCTTTTCCCTGATATCTTTCCATTCTTTTTAGCACCATTCTTGCAGTCTCTACAACATAGGGACTAGGATCTTCTAATGCTTTTTTCATTGCATCCATCTGATCAAACGCTCTAATGATTCCAAGACATTCAATTGCTTCGTGTCTGACAAGTGCACTTTTATCATACAGTCCAGCTTGAACTAGATCGGGAATTTTTTTTCGCATATTTCTTCCTGCAATTTGATAGCACACTTCATGACGAACTACTGCATTATCATCATTTTTTAAAACCCATGCATAAATGTCAGCTATTTTGTCAAAGAGCGGACCCTTAAGGCCAACTTTTTCTGGGATTTCGCCAGCAAGCCATACTGCATCCCATCGTAATGATTCGTCATCTGAATTTTTAAAAATCTGTTCTAGCACATCTACTCTTTTCTCTAGTGGAAACTCTCGAATTCTATGATCATCCAGTGCTAACTGAGTCAATTTCCATTCTCCTTTGATATGGTTTTTTCATCTAGAACTCTTTCTACTGTTTGCAGAATTTTGTCTATGTTGAATGGTTTGTGAATTATTGCTGATGGTTGTAATTCTAAAATTTTCGGATTAAGGTCTACTGTATTGTCTGCAGTAATCATAATGATTTTTGCATCTGGATCAATTTGCCTAATGTTGTATAATGCATACAATCCATCGTATTCTGGCATTCTATGATCTAAGAATACTACATCTGGTTTGTGTTTTTGAAATAACTGGACAGCTTCCTTTCCATTATATCCGCAGCCCAGGACATTAATCTGCTTTAATTTTAGATAATCTGCAAATACAGATACGGTATCTACATCATCATCGATGACTATTGAAGAAACTTTATCAAATCCCAATATAATTACCACTTTTGGTAATGGGTTTTTAATAAATAAGTATTCTTTTTCATTCTAGGAAATGTTATAAACATCATACCGTAATACTATGCATGGGCGGATTGGATAGATTATTGGCTAAATCTCTGAATAACACTATTAGAAATAATCTAGGTGAAAAAACAACTCAAAAAGTAGAAGAAAGACTATTTCAAAAATATGGTTTATCTCTTACACAGTCCATTGAAGAATTTCACAAAATTGATGCAGTCTTGCGAGAATTTTTTGGAGCAGGAGCTGATGGTTTGGAATCAAAGTTCATGCAGAGTCTTTGCAGTGCAAAATCAAAGAATAAAACAAACAACTGGTTTAGTATAACAGATAATCATACTAGTCAAACTATTATGGAAAGTTTTGGAGATGACGACAAATCTGCAATTCTTAATGTAGTTATTGAAGATGCAAAAATTATTTCTGATATTCTTGTTGATTGTAAAATCCCTCAAACATCTGGCTATCGCAAAATAAATCAATTAATCAAAGATGGATTATTGGTTGATGATGGTTACACAATTACTTCTGATGGAAGAAGAGTCACAAAATATAGATCACTCTTTGATAATATTAGAATAAACATTGTGAAAAATAAAATTACAGTTGATGTTCAACTATCAAGACCTGACTTTAATGATAGCTCTGTATTGCAAGTAATTTACGGATAACACTTTACTTCTTAAATTTGGATGTGGAACATCCCTACATCAGTTTCCAAATGATAATATTATAACATCTTTTGTTTTCAATCTTGGAAACGGATCATATTATTAGTGAGTAAGTGTTTCCATTTATGGGAATGGGTGGTGTGTAGCTGTCACTATTAGTGAATATAGAAAAAAAATCTTTTTTCAAAAAAATCTCTAAAGTTAATTTAAAATCAACTACTACTCTTGGAATAACTCTTGCTGTTTTAGCTGCTGCTTTTTCTGCACTACCAAATGTGATTCCCAAACCTTTGATGGAAGGAAACTCTGATGGTATTACTCCAAATCCACTGATGCTAGTTTTTGTAATTTATGTGATCAATGGATTGTTCTTTACGCCACTTGCAGGAAAGAAAAGTCCTATCAACAAACTAAGCAAATACACAATTTTTCTTTTAATTTTATTGGGAGTACTTGAAACATCTGGGACACTTGCTTATACAGTAGGATTACAAGATACTAGCGCATTAAATGCATCTGTTCTTGTGAATGGTGAAACAGTTTTTGCTATTCTAATTGGAATTACACTTTTCAAAGAAAAACTAGGAAAGCGAGAAGTATTACCCTTCATGCTAATTGTTTCTGGAACTGTTTTTCTTCCATTGGGAAGTGACTTGTATCATCAAAACTGGGAACTTTCTGAATTTGTTTATGGCGATATGTTGATCCTATTATCTGGCTTTTTTTACTGTCTTGATACATTCATAGCTAAAAAAATCAGTGATTCGATTAACACCAGAAGAGTAGTTCAAATAATGTCTTGCTCTGGTGCTGTCTTTACACTAGCATTGATGCTTTATTTTGAAATACCATTTGATATTGCAGTTGAACAGTTTTCGATAATTTCTATGGTGGGATTTCTGGGAATAGGAGTGACTATGATGTTCTTTGTAATTGCATTACGTCTAATAGGTGCAGTGAGGACAGTTTTGTTATATTCGACATCTACCATTTTTAGCGTCATTTATTCTACAGTGTATTTATCAGAAGCAATTACTATCATAAACATAACATCTGTTGGAATAGTGATGATAGGAATTTTTGCATTACGTCAAAAATTGGGTTCAGAATAACTAGAAAACTTGAATATTATCTAAGAATATGTCCTTACATGGCTTCTATTCGAGATATCGGTAAATTCTTTGTTTTTCTTGTTGCAGGATTAGTGGCTATAATTGTAGGTTCTTTTATGATAAGAGGCAACATGCATCTTTGGGATAGAAAAAAATCTAATGATGATGAAAAATAGACAAGGTCAATTATGAGTATTACAACAGTATCTTATTGCTTCAAGATTCATCGATTAGAAAATCCATTGATGAATACATCAAGCGAAGAATCAAGGAAATTCCTCTGGAGGTAAAAGAGACTTTTTTTAAAACTAAACAAGTCTGGAAATGTGAAAACGAAGTGGATTTTCTATATGGCTATTATGTTGGAAAAATCGAAGAGTCTACACTTCATTACCTACTCAAAGCAACAAGGGCTTCTGCAGGAGGATTTATCGATTCATTTGAAATAAGAGGAATGATTGAATCCCATAGGTCTGAATTGCTCACTTTGATCAAAAATACCCTCACTGAAAATCAGTGAACTAGAAATACTACAAAACATATCAAAATACATGGTAGGTCCACAAGACGGTGGCTTTGGATTTGATCAATCTAAAAAATACTCCAACGTAGAAAACCTTGAACAAATTTGCGTTCAATGCCAGGCTGGTCAACATAAAAACTGTCTCGCAAAAAACAAAAAACAAGATAATTGCGATTGTGAGTACTGTATCGTTTACGGCTAATTACATTAATTAATAAAAATAATTTAGGATTTTCATGCCGTCAGTAAAAAATATCGCAATTTGGATTGGAATACTGGGTGGGGGTATTGGCTTCTTCCTGATGATGGATACCCTTGGTGAATTAATGCGTTAACGCCTAGTATTTTTTTTGTGAAAAGCTACTACTTTTTAAGAAAATTTTTCTTTTTTCTATATCTTGAATCAGACTCAAACAAATAGAACCTTGGCCAATGTGTGCCTGTTTTGCAATCAAGTTCTAAATCCACCTACGATGTGTAGATATTGTGGTTTCAAATTCTGTGATGAACATCTTTCCAGTGAAAGTCATCAATGCATCAAAACAAGATACAGCGAATATATTAAAAAAACTGATAATCCTCCAAATGTAATTAATGGAAAATTTCGTGTAGTTTGCAACGTTTGTGGTTTTGTATCAAAAAAGCCTACTCCAATTGAATATGCCGGAGAGGAATTGATTCAACATACTCAGATGATTGGCTGCTCTCAAAACATCTATCTTGAAGAAATCAATCCTGAATTAAACGATGCAGAAAAAATTAGAATAAAATCCACCACCGAATCAGAATCTATCAAAGCAAAATCTGTATCTTCTCCAACTGATATGTCATCAAATGATTCTGTCGTTGAACAAATTCTTCGACTTTCAACCTTTAAGGAAAAAGGAATGATATCAGATGAAGAGTTTAATTTTATTAAAAAAGAACTAATTAAGAGATTAAAGTAAAAACTATTATCTTTAATATTGAAATTGTAAATTCTTACCATGATAACAAAAGAAATACAGAGTTTTCTAAAAGAGCAAAAACTGGGATATGTTGCTACTGTTTCAAGTGATAATATGCCAAATTTATCTCCAAAGGGAACCATTGTTGCATTGGATGAGAAACATCTTATCTTTGCAGAAATTCGTTCTCCAAAAACAATTGCTAATTTGAAAATTAATCCTAAATTGGAAATCAATGTTGTAGATCCTTTAATTCGTAAAGGATATCGATTCAAGGGTGATGCAAAAATTATTACATATGGAGATGAGTTTGAAAAAATTACTAGTGAATATAAAAAATCAGGAATTAAAAGCAAAATTAACGCAATTGTAAAGATTAAAGTTTCTGACGTTGAAGAAGTAACCTCTCCTCTCTATGATCTTGGATTTTCTGAAGAAGAGATTAAACAGAAATGGAAAAAAATCTTTCTAGATAGATAGTTAATTTCCTGAATTTTTTAATTCTTCTAATTGTCTTTTTGTCTCCTCATGCTCTTTTCTTTCTTTTTCTAATAATTTTTGGACTATTTCCAGCTCATTTACTGTTCTTTGCAGCTTGTGATTCATTGATGCAACAACTGCACTGGCTGCTTCAACAATATTTTTTGAAGTATGACCTGTACTTGATAGCTCGTTTTGAATAAACGCCATCTCTTTTTTTGCCATTCCAATCTCGCCTGTTTTGAGATCTTTTTGACTCTGGATCTTTTGTATTTCTGCTCTAGCGTTTGCAAGTCTAGCATTTGTATTGCTTAATTCATTCTCAGCTTCTTGCTGCTTTGCATTTACTTGATCAAGGACTGATTGAGATTCTGTTACTTTTCTCTTAATTTCTTCATAAGTTTCTTTATTCTTATCAATGTCTTTTCTTACTTCAGCTAGAACTTGGTCTGCATCTTCTAATTCTGCGAGTTTTTTCTTTTTTTCTTCATATTGATTGGATGCATTTTCAATTTGGGATTTTATAGAGCCTATTTTTTGTAGATTCTGTTCGTGTTCAAATTTTACTTGTTCTATTTCTTTTTTCTTTTGATTTAATTCCTTTTTTACATTCATTAAATTTCCGACTGCTACATCGTACTCTTCTTTAACGCTTGCAAGTTTATTTGAAATTGATTCAAATTCGTTTGTTTTTGTTTTGATCTCATTTTGTAATGATTCTAATTCATTTTCGTATCTCTCTTTTAGAATCTCCTCCTGACTTTTGATTTTTACTGGTTCTGGAACTTCTTGTGACGGTGACTCCTCTTCAATATCTGTCTTTTTTCGTTTAAACCAATCCAACATTTTCACTCTTTACTTTATTCATATACGGGTTATTTGATAGTCCTTTTCCCCTTAATGAATTGAAAATAAAATCCTATCCCGCCTACTACAAAACCAAAGAGTATGGCAAGCATTCCTAACTCTGGTGATTCGCCAAGATATGTTGGAGCGGTTACAAAAATTAATGCACCTAAAATAATCAAGAAAAATCCCCCACTTCTCCTATTCTTGTTGTGTTCACTATGGGCCATTGTTAACCAATTTGTTTTTCAATGGTTTCTGCAACTTTTTTTCTTCCAATATCCGAAATGAACGGACCAATCTTTGGACCTTTTGTGGTATTTAGCAAAATTTGATAGAGAATCTTAAAAAAATCTCTTGGTGGCACATTGTTTGATTTTGCAATTTGATAAATTGAATTTTGTAAATCTTCTGGTTCTTTTTCTTCTCTGAGAATTTTCACTAATTCTTTTAATGCTAATTCTTTCTCTGAATCAATTTCTATTTTGATCTTTTCATGCTCATCAAATTCATCAGCATAATTGCCTGCTAATCTAATAAGTTCCTCTATTCTGGGGTTTCCTTCTTTTATAACTCCATAATCAACTAATTTTTTTGTTATTCTGGAGGCTCTATCTTCTTTGAAAATCTTTGATAACTCAGTCAGTAATCTATAGCTGACATATGGAGCTGGCTGTTTTGGAGGATTAAGTAGGTTAACATACTCATAAAGCCCTCGCAGTTTTGTTACTTTAGCTTCGTTATCCAGTTTTATTTTTCCAAAATAAACATCTTCGATTTCTTTGTATTCATCCATTAGATTTGGAATATCTTCAAATCCTAGCTCTCTAGCTCCTGTAATTCGTTTGTATAATAATAGAAGAATTGATTTTGGATCTCCATACTTTAGCCATTTTTGGGATGTTACAACGTTGCCCAAAGATTTTGAGATCTTCTTACCTCCTTTGTCCAGAAACATTTCATACTTTACATGGTGTGGATGAGGATATTTTAGAACTTCATCTGCAACCCAATCATTTACTTTAACGGAATCCATGATGTCTTTTCCATATGCTTCAAATCTAATATCAAATGCCTGCCATCGTGCAGCAAATTCGACTTTCCAGGCAAGTTTTCCTAGATCTTTTGTAATATCTGCCTCTCCTTCGTGACTGCATCCTTTGATAATCTTTGAACCTACTTCAACATCATGACAACGATATCTTACTTTTTTCTCATTTGGAATATATTCATATGATTCTGCAGTGTATAATTTACTGCATTGTGCACAAACAGGAAAATATGGTAGATATTTTTGATACTTTTCTTGCCCAACTAATTCTGCAATCTTATTTCCTATCTTCTCACTATTTTCCAAAATAGTGTGAATTTGATCTTTTAGAAGACCTTGTTGATATGTGTCTTTGGCTCTTTGAAACTTGAACTTGATCTCTAATGCATCTAATCCTTCTAAAAGAAGACTGCTCATGTGCATTCCATAGGAATCATGACATCCAAACGGATCCGGAATTAAAGAAACTGGTTTTGCTAAATGCTCTGATAAAGAATCTGGAAATCCCTCAGGAATTTTTCGTAAACCGTCTAAATCATCTGAATATGCAATTAATTCTGAATTGTATCCAAAATTTTCTAATGCTAACTTTACTCCGTATGCTCTTACGGCATCCCCCAAACTTCCAATATGTGGAACTCCAGATGCTCCTAATCCGCTTTCTACACGAATCAAATTTGTACTTCTTCCTAGACTTTCTTCTCTTTGAATTAGTTCATGTGCAAGCTTATCAATCCAAGTACCTTTACCAATAATTTCTTGTTCTGACATCTATTATCACAAAATTTTTGCCATATATGGACCATGCAACGAATAACCTATCTTTTGATAGTACTCTCTGGTCCCTACTGCACTGATTACCAATAGTTTTTTTGCATCAAATTCTTCTCTGGCAATTTTTTCAGCTTCACTCATTAGGTTCTTTCCTAACCCTGAATGCTGTATTCTCTCCTTCTCTCTATGGCCTAATTTGAGGGATTTTCCAAAAACATGCAGCTCCCTTACAATACATGTGTTTTCTTCAACTTCTTTTCTATGGGCATATTGGCTAGGATTTCTTAATCTCAAAAACCCATAGATGAAATCATCTGGATCATCATATGAGAAAAAGACTTCGTTACCATTTGAAGAATCATAATCTTCTCTATTCAATTTTAAATCTTCTATCTTTGATTCCTTATTTGCCAAACCTGCCTCCCTACAACGAATGCAATTACACCTTAACCCTTCTTTTTTCATACTATCTAGAACAATTTGGCGAAGATTTCCAAGTTTAGGGCCTGCAACAATATCTTGAGATGATATTTCTCTTTGAACTCTCATAATTCTTGCCCATCTGGGGATGTTTCTCTTAACTTGCTTTAGTACATGTAACATTTGCTCATCTGAATATGGTTTGTAACTTCCTGACTTGTAATCATCATACATTGGCGTATTTTCTAATACTAATGATGGATAGATCTTTAACATATCTGGTTTGAATCTAGGATCATCAAAAAGCTTCTTGAAATCATCAATATCTTCCTGTGGTGTTACAGTGGGAAGACCAGGCATCATATGTGCAACTATTTTGTACCCTGCATCTTTTGCTAATTGAAATGATTCAATCACATCCTCTAGGTTATGTCCTCTGTTTACGATGTTGTAGACTCTTTCTTGTAAGCTTTGAACTCCTATCTCGATTCTAGTAACTCCATACCCTAGCATTGCATCAATGTGTTCTTTTTTACAATAATCTGGTTTTGTTTCAATCGTAAAACCAACATTTCGAAATTCTGCATGTTCATTATTTGCTTTTGATTCTTCCAAGTTTGATGATACAAAACCATTAAGTGTGTCATAGCACGATTTTATGAAATTAGTCTGGTAATCTTTTGGCATGAAAAGAAATGTTCCTCCAACAATCACTAATTCTATTTTAGATGCATCATGACCGTATGTTAGTAATTTTTTTAATTTACTTGTAATTTGATTTTTTACTTCGTAATTACTCTCTATTGCATTAATTGTGGATGGTTCTTTTCCAGTATAGCTATTGGGAGTGTTGAATTCAATTCCTCCTGGACAATATGTACATCTGCCATGTGGACATGCAAATGGCTTTGGCATTAACGCAATTACTGCAACCCCTGAAGCTGTTTTTACAGGTTTTTTGATTAACACATTTTGTAATTTTTCAAAATCGTCTCCTGAAACCATTGATAAAATTTCATGATTTCGTGGAATTCTCTCTAACGAATATTTTGCACAAATTTTTTTTATTTCGTTTTTGACTTTTTGCTTGGTAGGCTCTATTACTGTGAGTAGGTTTTGTGAAATCTCATTACACGCTTTAGTGAAATTAACATCTGTTTGAGACATTGTTGTTTTGACGATACTCTGTCATAAATTCTTTAAAAAGAAATGTTACTATCTTCGACGTTTTCCAGCTGTCTTTCGCTTTGTTCTAGATTTTGGCTTGCTTCTTCTAGTCTTAGCTGTCTTTCGCTTTGTTCTAGATTTTGGCTTGCTTCTTCTAGTCTTAGCTGTCTTTCGCTTTGTTCTAGATTTTGGCTTGCTTCTTCTAGTCTTAGCTGTCTTTCGCTTTGTTTTCTTAGTTGACTTTCGTGCAGACTTTCTTTTTGTTGTAGTCGATGATGCTTTTTTAGAACTTGATCTTCTTGATTTGAGATTTTTTAGTTGTATTAAATCAATTTTCAATTTAGCAGTTTTTGCTGCAAGCTCTTGATCCACTGCCAAAAAATCTTTTCCATGTTTCTGATAGCATTCTGGATGGAAAAGTCTACCATTGACGTATTTCATATTGTCGCGAGTTACGCCTTTTGTGCATGCAGCACAAATTCCAATGTATTCTTCTGCCATCTAATGAGATTGTTTTTTTAAGCTCGTTAAAGACTTTTCTGTATTTTGTAATTTTGGTCTATGAAGTGATGGAATTACTCTTTACCTTTCTTTGATTCCTCAATTTCATTAGAATCATCAACCCTTCCTACCTTGATTTCTTTTTTGTATTCCATCTTCAACCAAATAGGTGTGATTATTGTAGTTACAGCAACCATTATGACTATGGTGGAGTATACGCTACCTGTTAAAATTCCTGAGGACACTCCGACTCCTGCTACAATCAATCCTACTTCTCCTCTTGAAATCATTCCAATTCCTACGCGCATTCCAGCAGCTTTGTCTTTAAGGAATAACCATGCCGGAAGACCACAACCAAAGTATTTTGTGGCAACTGCAATTCCTATTACTATTCCACTTAGCATTAAAATCTCAGTATCGACTTGCCTAAAGTCTACTTGAGCACCTATTATGGCAAAGAATAATGGAGCAAAAATCAATCCAATCTTGCCTATAAAATTCTCAACTTTTTCAAATACTTTGGTTGTAGATAATGCCATTCCAACTGCAAATGCACCTACAATAGGGGATAAGCCAATTGAACCTGCTAAAGCAGCAGCTCCAAAGAATGCTGCAGTTACAATTCCTTCTACGCTTCCCTTCGCTTTCCATAATTTTGGTGTAACTATTCTTGGAATCACAACTACGGCAGCAATTAGCATTGCAGCAAAGAATCCAAGTACCTGTAAAATTGTAATTGTCACTGTCATTATATCAATATCATTTACTCCTCCTTCACCTGTAGCCAATGATGATACAACTGAAAGAACTGCAATTGCAAGGATATCGTCTACTACTGCAGCTCCTATGATCAATCGTGCTTCTTTTGTCTTTATCTTTCCAAATTCACTAAGAACCTGTATTGATATCGCAATACTAGTTGCAGTTAATGCTGTTGCAATTAACATTGATTGTAATGCATCAAAACCAAATGCCTGAAAAGCCATTAATCCTGCAAAGAACGGAATCACAACTCCAAGTGTTCCAACAGTAAACGATGCCTTTCCTCCTTTAAGAAATTCCTTTGGCGTCATCTCTAATCCTGCCATAAACAAAATTACAATTGCCCCTATCTCTCCAAGAACTTTGATCTCACTGCCGATTGAAAGTAATGGTTGTCCATCAACAATTAAAAATGAACCAAGTGCGAATGGGCCTATAATCATTCCTGCCAAAAGCTCTCCTAAAACAATTGGAAGCTTTAATCTCAGAAATAATTCTGCCATTAACTTTGCCGCAAAAAGAAGTATTCCTACACCAATTATTACTTGAATAAAGCCCGCTTCTGCTGCCAATTTCCCTCATTACCCCCATACGTTCGCCAATATAAGGCAATTATTGGTCGAAAATAATACCAATTTTGTCTAATTGATTATGCAATTTTTCTTTCATTGATAAAAACTCCTTTCTTAGAAATTATCTTACCAATCTCTTTCGCATTGATCTTGTATTTTTTAAAAATCTGAATTATCTTTTTTGATTCTCTTGAAGGTGCCACAACACAAAATCCTACTCCCATGTTGAATGTTTTGTACATCTCTAGTTCATCTACTCCTTGTTCCTGAATGAGTCTCATTAATGGAGGAGTCTTTGGCATTTCATCCAACGAATATCCTGTCTGTTTTAATCTTAGTAGTTTAGTAAATGCACCTCCTGTGATGTGCGCTAATCCATGAACTTGGCATTTGTCTATGATCTCTAAAACTGGATTTACATAGATTTCAGTTGGCGCCAGAAGTGCCTTTCCGACATTTCCAACTCCTTTAATGTTGTCTTTGAGGGAATATTTCTTTAGTAATGCTTTTCGTGCTAATGAATAACCATTTGAGTGTAATCCTGAACTACTTGCTCCAATAATGGTATCTCCTTCCTTTATCTTATCTCCAAGTATCATCTTATTTTTTGGAACAATTCCTGTTACCATTCCTGCAAGATCAAATGCAAATTTTTTATCTGAAAATAAATCTGGCATTATTGCAGTCTCTCCTCCTACGATGGGGACAGAAGCTTTTTTTGCACCTGTTGCTAGCCCTGTGACAATTTTTTGAAATATCTGTTTATCATTTTTGTTTGCCGCAATATAATCTACAAAAGATACTGGAGTAGCTCCAATACATATAATATCATTAACATTCATTGCTACGCAGTCGATTCCAACTGTGTCATATTTTTTCATCATATTTGCAAGTAACACTTTGGTCCCTACACCGTCTGTGTGTGTTGCAAGTAGCATCTTTTCAGAAATTTCAACTACTCCCGCATAATGACCAAAACCGTGTTTTATCTTTGATTTTTTCTGGGCATTATGTGTGGATGATATTATTTTCCCTATGGCCTTTTGGCTTTGTTTAATTTTTGTAATGTCGACTCCTGATTTTTTATAACTTAGGCCCATATTCAGATGCAGATTTGATTTTAATAAAAGAATTTGCTTAACATTGGATTTTTTACATGTACATGCCTGATGTTTCTTCTCTACTCTGAGCATATTTTAGTGATAATTCTTCAAAGTCTTGCCCAATCTGATCTTTTTCATTTCGTAGATCACTTGTGTCAATATCTGTCTCGTACATTCTATTTACTGCCTCCAATAAGGTTAGTGCTGCAATAGGATCTGCCTTAATCCTGTTTGCTTTTACCAATAGAGTGACTCCTTGAATATCTCTCAAAAGACACTCGTTTAATATTCCGCCTGGGATTCCTGTGATGAATCCCTGTGGGATCATGTTGATTTCTTTATCTGCCATAACTCTACAAAGATCCTCCTCTGCGGCACAATATGCTTTATTGTCATGTTCATCACTTGCAACACCGTCTAGAATGATTATTTCCTTTGATCCTTTTTCTTTGGCCCAATCTAGTATTGATGATACTATGGTGTATAGTCCTTCCATCCTAAGTGTAATCTCACAAATTATTGCACAAATAGTTCCTTCTTCGTTAGTATAGAATCTAAATGGATGTCTTAACCTACCTCTTAAAAAAACTGTAGATGGTGGAAGATATTTTGATCTCATATATGCTATTTCTTTCATTTTTAGTTTTTCAATAATGTGCCCAACTGATAATGTTCCTACAAGACCTGCTCCTACAAAGCCTGCAAAAATTATAGGATTCTTTAATTCTATTTTTTTAATTTCATATACTTCAGCTTCTGGAAATTTATTTTGAGTCATTTTTTAATTCAAATTTTTCTAATTAATTACTCTTCAACCTAATGTTATGCAACAAAATTGTTAGTTTTCAGGTATTTCATTATTTTACAATAACTATTCCTTTCATCCATGGGTGCACTTGACAAAAGTATGGATATTCTCCTGCAACATCAAACTTGTGTGAGTATGTATTTCCTGCAGTGTAAAAACCACTGTCAAATCCATTTGGATAATCTACTCCTACAAGATCTTTATCTCCTTCAATGTCTCCTGCAGTGACAGTATGTCCTGCATCATCATTAACCCATAACACCTCTCCGCCTACGGCGATGGTAACTTCATAAGGAATGTAACACTCATTTGTTTCCTCACATCCTGGAACTCCTGATCCAATTCCTAGTTCAACTTCTACTAATAACGGTAATTCCATCTCTGGTTCTGGCTCTACAACCATCTCTGGTTCTGGCTCTACAACCATCTCTGGTTCTGGCTCTACAACCATCTCTGGTTCTGGCTCTACAACCATCTCTGGTTCTGGCTCTACAACCATCTCTGGTTCTGGCTCAATCTGTGTTTCGGATTCCATAATTTCTGGTGTCTCTACTAATTTTACTTTCTTTTCTGATTTTGACTCTACATCTTTCTTACAAACTCCTTCATGTCTCATCTCTACATTCGCTGCATTTAGCATACAACTGTTTGAGTATGTCTTGGAATCTGCTCCGCAAACTGGGTTGTACTCTTTAGTACACATCATTTGTCCTGGCTCATCTCCTGATATCATTATCATTGCAATTACTGCCATGATAAGAAAAATCATTACTGCGATTAGTCCAGACTCAAACTTCATTACTATTGGAATTCATAATTTAGGGGTTCATAAAGCATTCGTGATGTTCTATCTTGTTTCTTTCATGAATAAGTTGAGCATAGTTATGCCCTTGTCTGTAATAGTGTAGATTACATTAGACCCAACTGACTCTTTTCTGATAAAACTATAGTCAATACACAAGTGTAGGTAATTGAGAAATGATCTCTTCATTCGTATCTTTGACTTTACGTATAGATCAGAGAATGTCATTGGATTTCGCTTTAATTGATAGAGTAGTTTTAGGAGTGAAAGAGTACTGTAATCCCTTGTACGTGCCTTTACAGCATCCAAAACTTGTTCATCCCTCTTTATTATGAAATCCTCTAATTGATCGGCTACCTCTAAAGGTATGTAAGTTAATCTTGCTTTCATCATACCGTATAGTACGGTATATTACCATATTAATCTTAACTGAAGCTTTGTTGGCCCATCTAGCTGATTTTTTTAAACTATTCTGGACTTACTCCAATCTAAAATCAAGCGCATCTAAATTTAAACAAGTAATAACTGACTGTGAATTGTGGAATTAATCGTCAATGGATTACTTGTCATAGCGGGTCTTGCCTTACTTTGTTTTGGGGGCAATTGGTTAGTTACTGGGGGAGTAACAATAGCAAAGAAAATTGGAATAAGTCAATTAGTAATTGGAATGACTGTAGTTGCATATGGCACTTCAACTCCAGAACTTGCAGCAAGTATCGCTGCAGCAGGAGAACATGGGGACATAATTTTAGGAAATATTGTTGGAAGCAATATTGCTAATGTTGGCATGGTGATTGGAATTGCATCTATATTGATTCCATTGGCTGTTAGCAAAACCACACTTCGAAAGGAAATCCCAATAATGCTTGGTATTTCTTTACTTTTAATTGCCTTATCAATTGATGGTGAATTATCCCAGTATGATGGGATAATTTTTCTTGGAGCAATGATCGCTTTCTCAATTTTTACATATAAAGATGCACAAAAACATCGTGATACAAATCAAAATGGCACTGATGAGAAAAATACTAACAAAAAAAATGTTTACCTAAAATCATTTGGGCTAATTGGTTTAGGGATTTCTCTTCTTTATGTGGGGGCGATACTGACCGTAGATAATGCAGTGATATTGGCAGAATCTCTTGGAATATCTGAAAGAATAATTGGATTAACTGTAATTGCTATTGGTACTTCATTACCTGAGCTAATAACAAGTGTGATTGCAATAAAAAAAGGACATACAGATATCGGTGTTGGAAATATTATTGGAAGTAACATTTACAATATTTTAATGATAATGGGTGTTGCTGCAACAATTGCAAGCGTGGCTGTCTCAACACAAGTGATGCTTGATTATGCAATAATGGTTGGTTTCAGTTTGACATTACTAATCGCAATAAAATCTGGAGTGATAAACAGAACTATGGGAATCTTACTTACTATGGGATACGTTGCATATTTGGCGTTTGCATTCTTTATGCCATAAAAAATCAAATTGGAACAACCCTGATTTTTTCTGCCTTGATGCTGGGTGTAATTGATGGTAATGATGCCCACTGCAGTACATTTCTGTCATCATTTCCAATTGCAGAAATATTGCGAAGCATCGTTGGTAAGTTATGGATAATTCTAACTGGTTTTGCAGGGGATACTATCTGACCATTCTTTATGATTCTAATACCACTTCTTGCAGTACATGAAAAGTCTCCTTTTATCGGATTGACTGCATAGGTGTACCATAAACGACCTACCAGAATGCCTGATTTTGTTTCTTCAATCATCTCCTCTTGAGGGGTATCTCCTTTCTTGATTCTCAAATTATGTGGAGATGAAATAGGAAATGAATCTGCATCCCTGCCCATGGGTAATCCTGGTCTGTTAGCGTTGCCTGTAGATTTGGTTGATTCTTTGAATGCATTATACGAATCTGAAAAAGTATTTTTGAATATGCCATTTTCAATTAATGAATTCGGTGATGTAGGAATTCCCTCATCATCAATTTTTTTACTTCCTATGCCGTTTGGCGCATGAGGATCATCAATCAAATTAAATTCATCAACTGCAATTGAATTCCCAAGTCTTTCTGAAAAACAACTTTTTTTCTCTGCAAATACTTTCAGATTAAAATTTGATGCAAAAACAAATGCCAACATCTCGCCTACCGAATATGGCTCAAATATTATTGAATATTCTCCTGATTCACAATCTATTGGATTGATTGATCCTATACACATACTCTTGGCCTCATGCCCTATCTTTTCTGGAGAAAACATATCTCTAGTTCTACCGCTCATCTGACCAATTCCTGATACTGGAGTATTGCCCAAAGTGGAGTCTGCATTAATAATTCCTGAAATATATGTTGCAAAGTCTGATTCTTCTACTCCATTGGTATTTTGTATATGAAATTCCTCATCTACTATGTTTAGGGAGCCTGTGATGGATGAAATTTTTTTGTCAAGAGACGAGTTTATCATCTCTTGTGCAATATCAGAAGCGTCCTTGCTTGTGATGTTTTTTAATTTTTTATCATATGTGGAATTAATTTCAAAGTTAGTTCTATCTTCAGAGGGAAGTGATTTCCAAAATGGTTTTGGACTAAGAAATCTAAATGAATCAATTGCATAATCAATGATTTTTTTATAATTTTCAACATCTCTGGTTTCTGCAGATGCAATTTTCTTATCACGAATTACTCTGATCCCAATTTTTTCTTCTTGATTTTGCTTAACCTCGATAATCCTGGAATCTGTAACTCGAACAGTAATGATGTTTCTTTTTGCAAAAACAGATTCGCATTCATCAATTCCTAAATTTTGAGCATATGCAATGGCCCTTTCACAGGCAGACAACTAACCCCGCCGAGGATTTTTGTATTTGAATTCATTAATTTTTATCAATTCAAAATATGAACCAAATTGATTATTATCTACTTCATCTAATGCATCCTTCGTATCTGAATCAAATGTGCGCAAAATCTTATATTTTGTGCTCCTTTCGGCAGGTGTCTTTCCAACTTCTAAAACAAGCTGTCTAATTTCGTGCGGCCTTAAGAGCTGACCGTGCTGTGCACCTGCTGAAGTTGAAATACTTTCATTCATTAGAGTTCCGCCAAAATCATTAGCTCCCCAAGAAAGCAATAGTTGCGACATTTTCTGTCCTTCTTTAACCCATGACATCTGAATGTTGTTGATGTAATTGTTTAGCATAATTCTAGAAATTGCATGTGTTAGCATCACGTCATTTGCACTTGCACCATGTCTTATTCCTTCATGCATGTTATGTTTGTACATTGGTGCTTCCTCTGCAATGAAATTTAGTGGAACAAATTCTGTAAAACCTCTTGTTTCTTTTTGAATTTCTCTGAGTTTGGCAATGTGATTAACTCTGTCTTCTATTGATTCGATATGCCCATACATCATAGTGGAAGTAGTATTGATTCCAAGAGAATGCGCAGTCTTGATGACTTCTTCCCAATCTCTTACTGTTATTCTGCCTGGAGAAATTCGATCTCTCATTTTCTGGTCTAGAATCTCTGCAGCCGTTCCTGGCAAAGTGTCAACTCCAGCATCCTTTAATCTACTAAGATACTCTTTTATTGAAACATCTGATCTGATGGCTCCATACAAAACTTCTTCAGGAGAAAATCCATGAATGTGAATCTTTGGAATTTCAGATTTGATTGCTTTACACACATTTTCATACAAATTACTATCCATGTCTGGAGGTAATCCTGCCTGAATGCATACTTCTGTGGCACCTAAATCATAAGCCTCTTTTGCTCTGCGTACTATCTCTTCTGTTGGGAGAAAATATCCTTCTTCTTCTCTAAAGTCTCTACTAAATGCACAAAAACCACATTGTTTTATGCAGACATTTGTGAAATTGATATTTCGATTAACAACATATGTTACAACATCGCCTACTCTTCTCCTTCTCAGCTCATCTGCTACCATTCCAACAAGATGAAAATCTAGACCATGAGCTTTATACAACTCTAAAGCCTCTTTTGCAGAAATCTCTTTTTCTGATAGAGCATCATTTAGCACATTAGCTAAAACAGGATCTGCATTTTTTAACAGAGAATCAATATTTGATATTGTCATCTCCAGTAACTCTCCATAACTAAACCCTCGTCACTAATTGAGTCCATCCTCTCTTTTAATTCTGTGTTAATCATCGACATAAATTCTGGATATACTGGAAATCTGCATTTTAAATCATATCCGGCATCGTTAGAATTCTTTTCAACTTTGTTTATTTCTGGCCAAGTAAACTCTGGATTGACAAAATCAGGAGTTAATGGTGATATTCCTCCCCAATCATTAATTCCAATTGATAGAAAACTTTGATATGATTTTGGCGATAGATTTGGAGGTATCTGGATATTCATATTTGGCATCATCAACCTAGTCATTGCAACAACTGTTTTGAAGTAGTTCTCATCTGTAGATGGAAAATCCTTCATAATGGTATCTGGCTTTGGTTGGAAGTTCTGTATGATAACCTCTTGTATATTGCCAAATTTCTCATTCAATTGTTTTATTGCAAGTAACGAATCAATAATTTCGTGAGGTGTTTCCCCTATGCCTACAAGAATTCCTGTTGTCATTGGTATGGTTAACTGCCCAGAGTTTTTTAAAACCTCTAGCCTTGCTTTTGGATTCTTACTTGAAGCTAAATAATGTGGCATTCCTTTTTTTGACAGCCTTTCACTGATATTTTCCAACATTACTCCCATGCTAACATTTGTCTTTTTCAGTTCCCTCATCTCGTCTTTTGTAAGGTTACCTGCATTAGTATGAGGAAACAATCCTTCTTTCAATGCTTTTTCTGATGAGTCAATAAGAAATTCTACAGTACTTGAGAATCCATTTTCTTTTAACCACTTTCTCGCTTCTGGGTATTTTTGTTCGGGTTTTTCTCCAGTAACAAATAATGCTTCAACACATTTGTATTTTCTAGAAAGTTTCAATAATTCTGAAATGTTTTGTTTTGACATTAGCGATACTTTATCTTCGCCTGGCTCAGCTTTGTATGTACAATAAGAGCAAGTATCTTTACATAAATTTATGATATTGAAGAATGCTTTTTTTGAAAATGTAACTACATTTCCTTTGTTTTTTAGTCTTAATTTTTCAGCTACCTTGAATAACTCTGTTCCGTCTTTCTGTGATGAATCAAAGATTTGAAAATAGTCTTCAATAGGAACGTTTTTCCCTTCTAGAATTTTGTTTAATGATTCTGATTCTAAAACAAGATTACTCAACATGTCCAATGCTTGGATTGAAGTATTTAATCTTGTATTAATTGAAATTTGGTCTTTCTTCTAAAACCAGTACAAAATTACTAGTTCTGCCATCTCTTAACACTTCTAAATTAATTTCATCTCCAACCGATTTTTCACGTTGCAAATGGATTAAAATGTCGTCAATCTTTCTTACTTTCTTTCCATCAACTTCTAGTATGACATCTCCTCCAATAGGATAATTCACTCCGTCAATCTGTTTTGTATCTGTTGAACCATGTAGTCCTGCTTTCTCTGCTGGACTTCCTTCGATAACTGATACGATAAGAAATCCTCTTGCTTCATTAAGATTTAACACACTTGCCAAATCAGGATCGATATCTCTTCCTGTGATGCCTAACCATGGATGATGATAACTACCATCTTCAATCAGTGTGGGAACAATCTTTGAGATAGTATTTGATGGAACTGCAAAGCCAACGCCTGTAAATTCACCTGTAGTGGATTGGATGGCAGTATTGATTCCAATCACTTGGCCTCTCATGTTAATTAACGGTCCTCCGGAATTTCCTGGGTTAATTGCTGCATCCGTTTGTATGACATCTGGAATAGAAAATCCACTATCTTGTGATGGAAGTAAGCGACCTAATTGACTGATAATACCTGCTGTCATTGAGCCTGACAGTCCAAAGGGATTTCCGATAGCTGCAATCTGTTCTCCGACTTTTAATTTTGATGAATCTCCAATTGATAGTGGGTGTAAAAGTGATTTATCAACTTCAACTCTAATCACTGCAACATCTGTAAAAATATCTGAACCAACTAATTCTGCTTTGTATGATGTACCATCTAGAAAAGTAACCTCAATTTTTTTTGCATCTTCTACCACATGTGCATTTGTAATGATATGTCCCCTAACATCATATACAAAACCTGAACCCACACCACTTCCAGTAGTTTGCGTGGTACGTTGGACATTGACTCTGACCACTCCTGCTTCTGATTGTTCAAAAATTTGAATCAACGATAATGGCTTTGCTGCTGTAATAGGAGTTGTTTCGCCAACTGTGGTCACACTATGACCATTTGATACGACTAGATCCTTGGGAGGTTGCATTGATGGAGGTGGATTAAGTAAAACAACAAAAATTACTAAAACTAATGTCACTCCAAGAGCGCCACTAACAATTACTCCTGATTTATCCAAGTGATTTCAACATGTTTGACTTTCTCTAAAAAGCTTTACCATTAACTTACGGTATGATAAGCCTAAATGCTAATCGAGCTTTGTACATGATCCTTCATGGAATAACTTCTACCTCTCCACGACACTGCTGAATTGCTTTTTGCATTTATCAAACCACTTGCAAAACCTAGTATCACAATTAGGCTTCCGACTGGACCTAAGGAAGAATGAATGGCTCCAATTTTTAACTCTCTTGCATCAGAAATCCCTCCTACATAGATTAGTATGGATGCAATTAACGATGTAACAAACAATACAAAAAATGAATTTGAATACGACAAAAATAACGCAGAATAAACCAATAGAGTATATGGTAAAAATAAAAGAAATACTACAGCAACGAAAATTCCAACAGCAATAAATCCATTTTGGAGGTATAACGGAATCATTAATCTTTTTAGAGCATTCCATAATGTGAAAAAATCTCTGGCCCAGATTGCTTGAATCATATGTTCTCCTCGAACCATTTTCATTTTGTAGCCTAATTCTTTGACTTTTTTACCCAATGCTCCGTCTTCTATAATTTCTTGTTTGACTCCCTCATGCGTTCCAACTTCTTCATATGTCTTTTTTTTAATTACAAAGAAACTTCCAAAAAAATACCCTGTTTTTTTTGTTGGATCATTTACTCTCAAAGCCGAAAATCTTGTATGTAAAAATGTGGATATCATTGGAAGAGTTATTTTTGTCCAGAAATCAAGACACAGCATTCTTGGAATAGCAGTTAGTGCATCCAAATTCAAAGATTGTAGATGTGATGTAGCTGTTGATATGACTCCCTTAGAATGTATGGTGTCTGAATCTGTAAATAACAACAAGTCTCCTGACGATTTTTTGTATCCTTCACAGCAAGCCCAATTTTTCCCCATCCATCCTTCTGGTTTAGGTCTGGCTTGAACGTAAATCACCCTAGAGTCTTTTTTTGCATATTCCTGAATGATTTTCCCAGTGTCGTCTTCTGAAGAATCATCAATTGCTATAATTTCAAAATTGCTGTAGTCTTGCATTAACAATGAGTCTAAACACTTCTCGATGTATCCTTCTTCATTCCTTGCAGGTAGAATCACTGACACTTTCAATGTCTTATGTTCTATTTTTTGAAATTTATCCAAGTAGGGTGTTAATGAAAATGATTGATACATTGTTCTTAGTAGGGTTACCCACGCAATTGATACTCCAATCATAGTTGCAACTAGGAAATAATTAATAGCATCAATTACAAGTTCCATTTCTATTCTATCTCATCTTTAATGGATTGTAATGCTTGCTCAGTTCCACTCTTGATGTGTTTTGATATCATTCCAGTAAACATCCCCATCATACCAGATAATTTAATGTCCCAAATTGCCTCTAATTTTACAAAATCTTCTTTTTGAGATATGTTGATGGTTTTTGTACCTTCGATTATTCCTTTTGTAAAAATTGATTCAATCTTTTCTTTGGGATATAAGGTGACTTCTTGATTACACTTTTTATCTTTAAATGCAATTGTAATCTCTCGTTTGATTTTATTCCCCTCTTTTGAGATGTTTTTTACTTCCTTTGTGCCCTTCCAATATTTTGGTTCATTATCTAAGTCTGATACTATGTCCCAAACTTTGTCTATGGTTGATTTTATATCAACAGAAGCCTCTATCCTTGCCAATTATGAGTAGTTTTTTCCGCATTAAATATATTAGATTCTAAATTGGTTATATCAGACTGTGAGGGGTAAACTGCTAATGAGAACATTAACTCCAGTTCTTGGCATTTTACCATTCTTCCCTTACAGTCTAATTGATTTACAATGAAAGCTTCACGATACATGCCAAAAATTGGAACCTTTGACGGATTGGGTTTTTGGAAAAATGCATATGCCCATCAACGAGGAAAGTTACTAAAAGCCGTTAGTGTACCTGATGACCAAATCAAAGAATTAGTTAATAAAAAATATCAAGAATTACCTGCTCCTCTGAAATATTCTATTGAGACAAGTGGTTTTAAAAAAAAGGATTTCATGTAATTCGAAATCAATTTTAACGAGATCAAAAAATGACGTTCATGACAAATGTAACTTATGAAGACTTTGCTAAATTGGATATTAGAGTTGCCAAAGTAATATCTACCGAAAAAATTCCCGGCAAATCAAAAATCATCAAGGGAGTGATTGATCTAGGTGATGATCATAGAGATGTAATCATTGGTGGTGCTCAATATTATGAGGCAGATGAGATGATCGGTAAAACTGTAATTGTGATTGCAAATCTAGAGCCAAAAAAAATGGCTGGTGTAGAATCAAATGCCATGCTTCTTGCGGCTGATGTTGACGATAAGCCTTTTTGGTTAACTGTATCTGATGAAGTGCCTTTGGGCTCTCCAATAAAATAACTAACCTATACCAGGTCTGTCCTTCTTGACTTCGGTTTGAATTGGGATAATTTTCTTATCTATCTCTGTTGTGTCAATTGTGATTTTCAAAATTTTGCTAATCAGTTTAATGATGTTGCTTGCTGCAAGATACTGTGGACTGTCAGGGTCATGAATTTCTCCAAATAAACCAATTCCATTAATGCCATTTTGTTTTGCTTTACCTAAAACTAATCCATTAAACCATGTGATACTGCTTACTTCATTGCCAAGCACTGGTATGCTATTGTCTTTGAGAATTTGCATCGATTCATCATCTGTTGCAACCCCGTAAACGCTTTTTCCTCCATTCTTTTCTGCTGGCAGATAACCTCCTGCAGAAATTACTAGTTTTATGTTTCCAATTTTTTTTACCGTGTCTAAAATTTTTTCAGTCATGGAAATTACAACATTTGGTTCTTGCGGTTGATTATTTCCAGTGAATATTACGATTGCATTTTTTTCATCGACATGTATTGTGTACTCATCTGATGGCGTTGATATCATACCATCTTTTTGATTCACCCATGGTTTGTCTGATAATACAACTTTTGATGAGATTTTAGCATCTAATGCTTTTTGCAGATGCTCTGTAACAAGTCCTCCAACTTTACCCATGTCTGGCAATGAACTAATCAAAATCACATCTTTTAATACAAAATTCTCAATTGTTTTTATATTCATAAATAATTCAAATTCTAGTTATATATCGGCTTTACTTTTAATTTATAACAAAAACAGAAAATTTTGAAGTCTATGAAATTAATCATAGATCATTAGGTCTTTCTCTTCTAATAATGCATGAAGATTATTTACTGACCTATACACATCTGGCTCTTTTTTTGCACCTGTACATACTAATTTTCCAGAGGAGAATAATAGAATCACTGTCTTTGGATCTAGCATTCTATGAATCAATCCTGGAAATTGCTCTGGCTCATACATACTTCTTGGCAAAGTTCTCGCAGCTTGCTCTAGGTGTATCTTTCCACCCAGATTAATTGATGCAACGATATTTTGAATTTCAACAACTGCATCTTTTTTTACTTTGATCCCGCCCTTGCGAAGTTTTTGTACAACTGTCTTTACAGCTTTTCTTGCCATCTCTTCAGATTTTGAACCGGTGCATACCATTTTTCCTGATGTGAAAATTAGTGTAGCTGTTTTAGGACTTTTTAATCGAAATACTAATCCTGGAAATTGATCCGGATGATACTCAACGTCTGGAAATGTCCTGGTAATCTCGTTAAGATCCATTTTTTGGTCTACTGACGCAGATGCTACTACATTTTCAACACTTACTATTGGCTTAGTTTGTGGCATATTACAAAAATCTCCTAGATTAACTATAATAAAAGCACTCGCCAATTTTTTGCTTTGTGGTCCATTTTTTTAACCTCAAAACCTCTTTTTTTGCATTTTTAGAGATTTGAGGACTTGCCGAATGATTAAATTTAGAGCGCTTGATCGCGTCTTTATTGGAACTTGGAGATTTTAATTTTGATGAATTTTTTGGAATGGGTGATGATACAAATCCATTGATGATGTTGGTTTGGATTCTTCCTGTGATAATCTTTGTTTTTTATGGTCAGAGAATCCAATTACAAATTACATCAAACGACATTAAAAAACAAATCAATAAACTCAATCTCTACAAAGATGAATCCAGAACTGAATTAATCAATCACGTGAAAAATTTTTCAAAAACAGATCATACATCACGTCTTGATACTTTTGTTGATTACTTTACAATCATGCCGGTGGATATGGATCCTAATGGAATTGTATCCAAAGTTCGCCACATAATTCGTTCTCGTGAAGATCATACTAGATTACAAATTAAATCACTGTATCCTGAAATTGACGATTATGAACTAAGTCGAGTACAAACATTACTGGAAATTACTTCAACTTTGAAATTACTATACAAAATTATCAATCACTTGTATCTTACAGCAAAAAAACAAAATAACTATCCGCTGATTTTACCATTACAAATGATGCTTCCTTTTATAATGGAAGAAGCTGAGGCTTTAAAAGAAGCATTAACTGCTTTTAAAGCTGGTCAACCTGTGGGCGACGGAATCGGACCTATGGTTGTTGGCAAATTAATGCTTAATACAAAAAAACAACCTATTGCATTTCAAACTGTATATAGTGAAACTGAATATAAAGGAAAAAAATTATTTTTAATGAAAGCTGAAGGACCCCAATCATCGGTAGGACGTCTTGGGGATGGAGTTGAATCGCTTACTTCTAAAAATAAAATTGATTTTATAATTATGATTGATGCTTCATTAAAGTTTGAGGGTGAAGATTCTGCTCAAACATCACAAGGTTTTGGAGCAGCTATAGGCGGAATCGGTACTGAAAGATTTCAGATAGAGGAAATTGCTACAAAAAATAATATTCCAATATTTGCAATAGTGATTAAACAATCTGTAAAAGAGGCTATTACATTAATGACAAAAGAGATTGCCGAAAAAGCTGATGATGTTCGTTCTCAAGTTTACAAAATGATTGATGAAAATGTAGACTCTGGTAAATCTGTGTTAGTAATTGGAGTTGGAAATACAATGGGTGTTCCTCAATGATCTTTAAGAAAAAGAAAATAACAAATGCCTATACGATTGAGCAATGCAATTCATGTAATAAAGAAATTAAACGAAAGTTCAAAGATGGCGATTGCTTATTTTCCGAAGTTACAAAATGTTCTGCATGTAACGGTACGATGTTTATAGAAAAAATCTTTGGCGAAACTATTGAGCTATAGTTGTAACTGTAGCACCATTTTGATCAGGAATGAATGTATGTTCTGCCTGAGCCACTCTTTGCCCGTTTGCCTCTACTAGCACTGGATATGCATGAACTGCCTTTTTCTTGATGAGTATCTCAAGTAATTCTCTTGCTTGTTTTTCCTCATATGTTTTGGTAATCCATCGTAGTGCAAATGGAAGCATGTTGTAATTTTCCCAAATATGATCTAGAAGTTTATCTGCTTCTTCATTTTTTGTTTTCTTCCTAGATACCAATGCATAGATGTTTTTTATCTTTCCTTCTCTGACAAATCCTAATCCTTCATCTGTTGTCACAAAAGGCTCACATGCATAAGCACTAGAGTCTGTTAATGAGAAAGTTCCTATAGACCAAATATTTGGAATTGATTTTCCAGCATGTATTGTATACTGATCCAATGAATGTCCACTTAGATTAGCTATTGGTTTGTATCCTAGCTGCTTGATGGTTTTTTCAATCGTTCTTCCGATATCGCTTGCTTTGACACCGACTTTGATCATTGCCATTGCATTTGCTAATGCCTCTTCTGCAGCTTGAACAAGACCATCATACTGTGGATCGTAACAGACCGTTACTGCAGTATCTGCAATGTATCCGTTAATCTGAGCTCCAAGATCTATCTTTACAAGATCATCATCCTTGATTGTTAACTGATCATTGGGCTCTGCTGTATAGTGAGCAGCTAATTCATTTATGCTAGTATTTACCGGAAATGCGCATTTTGCTCCTCTTTGAATAATTTGACTTTCCACTTCCTCACATATCTCAAAGACAGTTTTTCCAACCCAATTTTTCCTTCGCACCATTTCTCGAACTTCTGATGCAATTTTTCCTGCTTTGATGTAATCTTCGACTTGCAATAATTTTCCTCTTAACGTTTCTTATTTAAAATCATCATATGGCAGGCTTAAATTGGGGACTTTGTTGTGCACATTTTAAGGGATTGTGGTCTAGCTTGGTATGATTCTGGTTTTGGGTACCAGAGGTCGTAGGTTCAAATCCTGCCAATCCCACCATTAATTTTCCAGAGAATTATTATGCGATGTTTTTACATTATACCTGCCGAGCGATGAAGAAGAGTTAGAGTGATGACTTTGATATGAAGTGAACTTTATGGCTCTGAGCTTCGGCATATCTTTTTATCAATTACAGATATTTGGTTTTTCATTGTATTTTGAGCGCCGTGACTTTATTCTTTTAGCAGGAAGTGTTTTGTTTGTTATTGGATTGATACCGTTTATGCCTCCAGCATATGCAATAGCAATTGGAGGTGGACTGTTCATCGGAATCAAATCCTTTGTGGTTCATAGGAAAAAAACTATCCAAAAAGAGACAGGAGATGGCATTTGTATGGAATGTGGGGAAAAAACAGTTGGAAAAAAATGCCCCAACTGCGATTAGTATCATTCCTACGCGTTCTCTAAATACCAAAAAAATCAATTTTTACGCATGGAAACGCCCTTTGAAGCCAGGCATCTAAGGTCAACTTTCACAACAAGCTCAACTTTTACTCAATTTCATTCTAAAATGTCCTGTAAAAATAGTCTAGGCATAGTGATAAGATGAAAAATCATGTATACTTTGTAATGTTTGCATTTTTGTTACTTGGAGGTAGCATCTATCCTGCCATGGCACAAACTAGCGGTATTGCAAAAAATGTGGTAATTAATGAGATTGATATTAATCCACCTGGAAATGATGCTTTGAGCCCAAGTGAATGGGTTGAACTATACAATCCAACTGATTCAGTCGTTGATCTTAGTGGTTGGGAAATTGCATCTACCACCGTTTTGAAAAAGACTTTAACAATTCCCGATGGAACAAAGCTTAACCCTGGACAATTTAGAACATTTTCGTATACCACAGGATGGTTTACTGATACATCAGAAAAAGTTCAACTTCGAAACGTTGCAGGTGCTGTGATTGATGAGACTCCTGTAATTACTGATCTTAGTAATGATTTTAGATCTTGGCAAAGAAACTACGATGGCTTTGGTGGTAATTCTATCTCTGATTGGAAATTTTCTACATCCAATGCTGGCTCATCAAACGGAAAACTTGAAACCAAAACAGAATCAAGCTCTGTCGGTTTAACTCTATCAATTGACAAGTCTCAATATCTATTTGGGGAAACTGTAACAATTAGCGGCTCAGTATCTGAAAAAGTGTTTGTTGAGAAGCCTTCTTTCAAACCTGCAGAAATAAAAATTACAGTAAAGGGACCATCATACAATAAAGAATTTACTTTGTTTCCTGATTACTTTTTAAATTACAAAACTACACTAAGTTTGCAAAAAGTGGTTGGTATCAACGCAGGTGAATATCAAGTTACAGTTACATATTCTGATGCAACAGCTACTGGAACATTCTCTGTAGGTGATTCTGTAACCCAAGAAAAAGAAGTTCAGAGTGATGAATTATCTATTACTACTGACAAACTATCATACATTCCAGGAGAAAGAGTGCAGATTACTGGTTCTACATCCAAAGTTTTACAATATGTGGGAATGAAATTCAAAGTTTATGATCCTAATGGTAAACAAGTTTTTGATGGTTCACTATATCCAACAAATTCAAAGTTTTCTACTTCTATTTTCATGACTACAGTTAATCCCGTTTATGGTGAATACAAAATATCTGCAGAATATGGATTACAAAAGATTGGAACATCATTTCAATTAAGTGAAGACCAAAAAAATGATGAATTAATTACAGTAACCACTGATAAAGAATTTTACGGATTAGGTGAAACCGTAACCATTTCAGGCAGATTAAACAAAGTATTTGTTCCTGCATTGGACCTTGAGGTAGTTCAAAGCACTAACTTGGCTGTCAATATCAAGGGTCAAACAAGCGGTGGTAACACTTTCAAAATTCTTGATGTGTTGAGGCCTGCAGGAGATGGTACATTTGAATACAAATTCAAACTTTCATCAGATTCCAGCAGATTGGGTTCATACAAAGTCAAAGTTTCAAAAGATATTGGAACAGTGCTTTTGTCGTTTGCAGTTGTAGAGAATCCTAACGATTACGAAGCATCTTCTTTGCCGCTTTCAATAAACACTGATAAAAAATCATACGAAGTTGGTGATACAATAAAGATCACAGGCAAAGTTAACGACAAGAAAGAGCGTTCCAGCTTTGAGACTCCAACCGTCAAAGTCGAATTACTAAACTCTAAAGGAAAACCTGTAACATTTGCTGCTGGAACAAGTAAAGAATCCACTACAAAATCACTAACAGTTGCAAATGTGTACACCGGCATTCCTGATACTTCAGGAAATTTCATGATACAAATTCCTGTTTCACGCTCAGTCTTTGTTGGTGGGGAAACATACCAACTAAAAGCTACATATGATGATAGATTAACCAACACTGCATTAATCTCTATTACCGATTCATTTACAGTTGGCAGCACTTCGATTTCTGCTAAACTTGATAAACAAATTTACGGCCTAGGTGAAACTGTCTCTTTAACTGGTCAGCTTGGAACTACCATTCAAGGTGATGCAATAAAGATTCAACTGTTCAAGCCCAGTGGTGATAGAAACGAATATGGTGCTACTGCAAATGGTGGAAAATTCACTTGGAGTTGGAGTATTCCAGTAGCAGACACTAAAGCAACTGGATTAGGAAATACTAGAGCAACAACATCTAGCGTATTTGGAACATATCAGGTATTGATATCCACATCTTCACAATCTAGTAGTGTATACTTCAAAGTTTCACCAGATCCTGCAAATGACTCCATTTCGTTATTGCCTTTAGAGATATTTACTGACAAACCTGTCTATGCTGCAGGTGAAACCCTTACTGTTTTAGGAACTGCTCAAAAAAGAACTCAGGGTTCTGAAGGTCTCGTAGTACAAGATAGAGCAAAAATTGAAGTCTTGTCATCTACATTCCCATACAAGACAATCTTTGATGCATTTGTTTATCTTGATGCAGGTGGAAATTTCAAAAGCTCATTCGTCCTTCCAGTGACTGTATTTACTGAGGGAACATACAAGGTTGTTTCACACTATCAAAAATACAAAGCAGAAACCGTATTTTCTGTTGATAATGATTACCTAGTTGGTGGAACAGATGACAAATTGGGCTTGATAATATCCACTGATAAACAGGAATATTCTCTTGGGGACACGGTAATCTTTACTGGAAGACCAAACAAACTAGTTTATCTTGAAAAAGTAGATGTCACAGTAGTACATGAAACTCAATCACAAATAACTTGTGGCTCCTTTGTATGTGGAACCCCTGGTAAAACCACAACTGTTCGACCTTCATCATCTGGATCATTTACCTATGAATACAAAATTCCTACAGCAAATTCTGATATGGGCAAGTATGAAATTATTGCAGACACTGAATTTGGTAAATTCACTATTCCATTCAATGTGACTGCAAAGAAAGCACCTCAAATTGTAGAACCAGTAACTAAATCTTCAACAAAGTCCATTGAAAAATTCAACAGAATTACTGATGAGTTAATTTCCATTCCACTTGTCGCTACTACAAACGACAATGTAACAATATATCCAAAGATAATCCAAGGCTCTCTTTTCACTCCCGCAAGAGGAGAGGAGGCTAGCGTTAACATGAAAATTTCCACTGAAAGTGGAGTTTGTGTTATTGGCCCTGGATGCCTTGTTGAAGAATCTACAAGAGCCCCTGGTGAAATCTACAAAGTAGTAGAGGTTGAAGGATTCAATTATAAAATTAGGTATAGTGGTTCTGATGTTAGACTGGAAAAGTTTGATATTCTCCCAGAGTCAAGTGATGAATTACTTCCAGAAATAACTTGGATTGTTGAGATACTAAAGGAGTCACAACCATCACAATTCTATTACAAAATAATTCGTGACGTATCAGAATAAACTCAAATAGAATTATCTTCTTTTTGTCTTATTGAACATACAAGTTTTAATGCTAAAACAGGATGATCCAAAAAAATGCACAGCAGCTAAACTTGTAAAATTCGGATTAGCTAAAGACATCAAAAAGACTACCAGAAAGTCCCTCGTTCTAGACCCCTTTGCTGAAAAAACTTTGTTAAAGAAGGATCGTTCTCTGATTAATTCCATCACTGCAATTGATTGCTCATGGAATTTAGCAGACCAGACATTCGTACAAAAATTTCAAGGAATTTCACGAAAACTACCTCCTCTTTTTGCAGGAAATCCAGTGAATTATTCCAAACTCAACAAATTGACAACAGTTGAGGCATTATGTGGTGCACTATTCATCCTAGGATATGATTCACAAGCATTGGAGATGCTTGACAAATTCAAATGGGGTCATACATTTTTTGAATTAAATGAAAACTTGCTTAACGATTTTAAAAAGATAGAATCTGAAAGTGAAATTTCATTTTTATTGAAAGAATACAACATCCCTCTTGAATCTCCTTAGCAAAACTCAAATCTAATTATTCCATTTGATAATTGCGAGTCAGAGCACAACACGCTGCTACGGCAGAGGAAACTCCTCCCTCCATACAGGAAATGTGATCTGGAGATAGATGATCAGAGATGGTCGGCAACAGAGCAGAAAAAATTCCACCTGGCGTACTATGATGGTTCAGCCTGAGATTTCCAGGAAGTGAAATGAAAGATCTGTCCCACATGGAGCAAAGCCAAACAGAACCTAAAGATCCTGTACTTGGTTCAGGTAGGCTGCAAAGCGAAATATTGTGAAAACAAAAGGAGGGTTACTCCTGACACGCACTTTAATTTTATCTCATCATGAAAGTTTGTTGTCTATTTTGAATCATTCAATGTATGGTTGAAACTGTTTTTATGTTAAAATGAGATATTTACTGTATGGTTAGAGTTGATGAATGCTTTGAATGTGGTGCTAAGGAGACTGACACCAAACTAGTTTATTCTAAAGACAAACCAATTTTGTGTCAAAAATGTTCAGAGAATTCTAAATAGAATTACTCTGGCTTCCAGCCTTTTGGCATGGAACCTCTTGATGATTCTGCAGGTTTGGTATCCTGTTGTGGTTGTTCGTCATATACACTTCTATGTTGTGCATAATCACCACCGTCTGCTAACTGTGCTTCTCCTCTGTTAGTTTGGTAACCGCCAGAGCTTGCACTGGTTTGATAACCTCTAAGTCTTGATGGGTCAATACCTGTCTGACCTTGGTTTCCTTCTTTCTTTAATTGTCTATTACTGAATACAAAGAATGCTCCTCCTCCAACTGCAGCTAAACCTGCCATTCCATAAATGATGAAGATTGGAAATTCACCAGTAGAAGTTGTTGCATATCCTTCTGGTGGCTTTGGTGTAACACCAAGAATTTCTACGCCGTCAAGACTATCAATTGCTGCAAAACCTACTACTCTAAGATTTGCATTATCTGCTGATTGTACTGTTCTAATTACATACGTTCTATCTGCTGAAAATGATGCTTCCTTTACTCTCTCTACTTGACGACCTTCTCTTAAACTACTTTCACCCATTGTAAAAGCCGATACAACAAAACCAGAAATTGATTCATCTAATCCAAATGTTCCTGCATCTACATTGATTCCTGTTGGGTCAAACAAAAAGTGCCAATTTGATAGTGGTTGGTCTTTGATTGCTTGAGCGTCAATTAAATTCTCTGACAATAGTTTCTCTGCTTCAGATCCTGACACTGCAGAGTATACTGCTGGCGCAAGTGATTCTACTGCAGAAATTGGATGGTTGATATCAACACCTTGAATATTCACAGGGCCTGTAACTGTTAATCCTCTCCATCCCAAGTCAACAAGTGCTTGTTGTTGTGAGCCTTGTCTTTCAACAATGATATAGTCTGTTAGTGTTCCTCTTAGAACAATCTTAAAATCAATAGATGTGTTTAATGGTCTGCCTGTCATATGTGCCGAAAAATCTACATTTACATCTGTAACTTTAGCACTACTACCATCAAGTGATAATTTTTGGTTAATCTTATTCATTAAACCTTGAACGCCTTCGTTTTCAGGACCTACCTTGAATGCAATTGTATCTTCAGTACCTCTTAATGCATCTGCTAATTCCCCACCATCTTCATACTCGATGAAAATAGTTTTCTGATATTTTATTTCAAAAGGTGAGGTTTGAGAATTAGGATTTAGGAAAGTTTCTAATTGTGCTCCAAAGGCCGAGGTATTTCCGCCAACTAATAATAGACTGGAAAACAGAACTGTTACAAGAACTGCCTTGACATTCACGGAGTTTGATCGCCTCCAACTGAGTAATAAATCTACCTACAAACTTCAAGTTTCGTACATGATTTTGAAAAAGTAATATGGAGTGACCGTAAATCAAACTTGAGTTTTAAGAGCTGAAAAATATGATAACAATACTTGCTGGGGGAACAGGATCTGTGAAACTTGTCCGGGGTCTAGTCTCCCAAGAACACGATGTGAATGTAATTAGTAATGTTGGTGATAATTACTGGCTTTATGGGATGTATGTTTGCCCAGACATTGACACAATTGTATACGGATTAGCAGACTTATTAGATTATGAACGTGGATGGGGAATTAAAAAAGACACTTTTAATTTTCTAAGACAGATGGAGGTTTTTGGAGAAGAGACTTGGTTTAGAATTGGGGACAGAGATGCCGCCACTCATTTAATTCGTACAAATATGCTAAAAAATGGAAAAAACCTTAGCGATATAACAAAATGGATGTGTGAAAAATTTGCAGTTGGCGCTAAAGTCATACCTGTAACCGATAATAGCGTTGAAACTAGAATTATTACTGATAAAGGCGAATTACATCTTCAAGAATACTGGGTAAAGTATAGGGGAAAAGACAAGGTGGAAGGAATTCAATACATCGGCGCTGATAAAGCTAGACCAAATCCAGAAGCAATCAATGCTATACATGATGCAGATATGGTTATTCTAGCTCCTGGAAATCCATTGACAAGTATTGGACCTATGTTACAAATTAAAGGAGTTAGAAAAGAACTCTCAAAGATGAAAAAACGAGTTGTTGCAGTAAGCCCATTGATTGGAAATAAAGCATTTAGTGGACCTGCAGCACAATACATGGAAGCTGCTGGAATTGAAGTTAATGCGTATGGTTTGGCAAAAATGTATTCAGATGTATGCTCTAATATTGTAATTGATTCAAAAGATAAACTTCTTACCAAAAAGATCCAGAATCTCGATATGCATGTCTATGAAACAAAAATCGCAATGAAAAATAAAATGGCTGAAGACGCATTAGGTTCTTTTCTCTTAAAACAAGTCCGCGTCTAGCTTGAACATCTCAGCAATAATCCCTGTAAAGACATTTTCTAAAGCAAAATCAAGATTAGATCTACAATCTGATGTTAAGACTGAATTATGTAAATTAATGTTTGATGAAGTCCTTAGCACCCTATCTACATCTCCCAAAATAAATAAAATTGTTGTAGTTACAAAAGATGAAGACGCATTATCAATTTCTAAAAAATATAATGCAGTATCAATCATTGATCAAAACGAATCTGGTGTAAATAATGCAGTAGCCCAAGCAGACAAGTATCTGGTAGAAAATAATTTTACTGCATCAATTGTCTTCCCTCAGGATATTCCATTTATGAAATCTCAAGATATTGATTTTCTATTGAAATTCCTTTCCTATCCAACCTGCTCCCTTGTAGTCCCATCTAGAAAATTTGATGGAACCAATGCACTATTGAGAATGCCAATTGATCTTATGGAGACACATTATGATGAAGATAGCTATAAAATTCATCTAGAAACTGCAAAGTCAAAAACTCCTAATTGGTCACTAGTTTTTGTCAGAAGAATAATGATGGATATTGATGCAAATGATGATCTAGAATATTGCATGTCACAAAATGAAAAGCCAAATGTTTGTGAAAAAATTTCTAAATTACTATAATTTTCCTGATTCTTAAGATCATACTTATAAGAAATGTGTAAGAAATTTTTAAATATAAGATCTAGAGGTTGGGCGATTGGTAAAAACTGGAAATCAAAAAAGCAAGTGTCCTAGATGTGCCAAAGGTACATTGTTGACAGACGGCAACACAGGAGAAAATTTTTGTGACAAATGTGGTTTTGTAATCACAGATAAAGTAGAAGAATCTGGCCCAGAATGGCGTTCATTCTCAAAAGAAGAGGGTGATAATCGTAGTCGTACTGGTGTTCCAACATCTTTGGCCATGCATGATATGGGTTTAGCTACAATAATTGGAACAGCTGATAGAGATGCTACTGGCAAACCACTCTCTGCCTCAATGAGAAGTACCATTGAACGATTAAGAACTTGGGATAGTCGAAGTCAGGTGCATGAACCAGTTGATAGAAACTTTCGACAAGCATTTTCTGAGCTTGATAGATTAAAAGACAAACTAGCTGTTGGTGATGCAGTAATTGAAAAAGCCGCTTACATTTATCGTAAAGCCTTGGAAAAAGGGCTTGTTCGTGGACGTTCAATATCTGCTTTGATTGCATCTGCGCTTTACGCAGCTTGTCGTGATACCGAAACTCCTAGAACATTAAAAGACATTGGACATGCAAGCAATATCAAAAGAAAAGATATCGCTAGATGTTATCGTTTACTGTTGCGTGAGTTAAGCTTGAAGATGCCAGTCGTTGATCCGATAAAGTGTGTTGCAAGAATTGCAAGCAAAGCTGGTCTTAATGAAAAAACAAAGAGAGAAGCAACTAAAATTTTACAGACTGCTGAAGAGGTAAAGATTTCCGCTGGAAAGGATCCGATGGGATTAGCTGCTGCTGCACTTTATGTTGCGTGTGTAACTAATGGAGAAAATAAAACACAACGTGATGTTGCTGAAGCTGCAGGCGTTACTGAAGTAACAATTAGAAATCGTTACAAAGGATTAAAGACAGCACTAGATCTCTAACGTACTTTTTGTTTTTGATTGCTTATATTTGATTATCATAATTGCAGAAGATAACACTCCTGCAATTATGAACATTATTTCAATCGTATTAATCATTGAATGTGAAAATGCATTACTAATAGATACTGAATTCAGTTCTGCTACCAAATATACATATGAAAAAACAAAATAATTTGTTGCCCAGTGAATTAAAATTGCAGAAACTAATCCATGTCTGATATATGCCCAACCAATGATAATTCCACTTGCCGTAGCCTGAGCAAATTTTCCATCACTCCATGATTCCCCTGAAATAATATGTGCAATACCAAAGAATGCTGCAACTATTACAACAAGTGCAATAGCTTTCTTTTTTTCAGAGAGATTTAGGTTAGAATTTGGATTCCATAAAGACTTGAAAAAATGCCTCACTGAGGTTCTGTGTGAATACATTGCAAAAAGTGGAATGCCTATTAACAAAACCCTGAATCCAAACTCTTCAATTAATGGTGCCTTCATTACGTCAAAAAACTGAATCAAATTATTTTGTGGCACTGGAGGGGTGGTCAAAATTCCAAATTGCTCTTGAATGATTGTTATGCCTGCTGAAATCAATATCAAAACTGTGAACCACTTTATTGCAGATACCAAGTAGTTGTCCTCAGATTGTTCCTTACCACGTAGTAACGCCGGCGTGATTGTACTGATAAAATTCTTTTTTGGGCCAACCATCGATACTGCAAATAAAACTGCAAAAATACTCCATATGATGACAAATGCATCACCCAATTCAAACTGGATTGGAATCTGATTTTGTGTTCCTGTCAGGAAAAAATCTACGCCACTAACAGGATACTCAAAATTTATCTCATTTCCGATATCTGTATTGAAAACTACAAAGGCTCCAATTGGAAATGACAATAACATCATTCCAAAAATTATTGAAATTAATGCTGAATATGGGATCCCAAAACCTTGTAAGATATTATTTGATTTTTCCAATCTTTATCTAATGAAGTTCAATTGAAGATTCTGCAAATCCTAATTTTATTAGAGATTCTTTGATTGTATCACGATGATCTCCCTGTAAGAAAATATATCCATCTTTTGCAGTTCCTCCACAGGCATACTTGTTTTTTAATTCCTTTGCTACGCTCTCAAGATTGTTTAACTTTGGATCTAGACCTTCAATCATAGTTCCTTTCTTTCTAAATCTGCGAGTTTCAAGTCGAACTATAATTTTTGTACTGTCTTTTGCTAGATCTCCACATGCACAAAGATCTTCGGGTAGGCCACAAGTATTACAGATTACTGCCATTCGTTCGAAAAACATTCCTTTACACACACTATTAAGCCTTGTCTGTTTAGTAAAAAATTCTTAGAATTACTTTTTACCATACAATTGTAACTAGTCATATGTCTGGAGAATTGACCAAAAAAGCAGTTGAAATGCTGCTAAAAGGTGCGACATTACTTGGTGAACCATGTCCATATTGTAAAGGAGTACGTGTAATGAAGGATGGACATGCATTATGTGTCAATTGCGGAAAAGAACCAAAAGAAGAAAAAAACACTGAAACTCCAAAAACCACGCCTAGCATGACTGAAATGCTTGAAAATAAACTCAATGCATTGTCATCTCAATTAGAAAAAGAAAATGATCCTACAAAGCAGCAAGAGATACTAAAAACCATAAACTCCATACTAGAAACAATTGAAAAAATAAAAAAATCCTAGCCTATTTTGCTAAAAAATAAATCAACACATTTTCCAAACGATGAATTCAATTCCTTCAGTCTTGATTCGTTCATCTTTAATGACTCGTGATCAAACCATCTTTTATCCAAATACATACTGCGATTCATTTCAATCTGAATCCAGGGAACTGGATTGTTTCCATATGTTTTTGTTATGTGTCCTCCTTTGAATGGCTCATTTAAGGAGACATCATTTCTATCTATTGAATATGATCTTGCAAGACTATCTGCCAATATTTCTAGCATTTCACTTGAACTAGTTTTACCGTCTTGATTAGATATGCAAAACAAAGGACGCTTTTTTGAATTACCATCTGGAGAAATATTTGGTGCAACCTCTGCCATCGAATGACAATCAAAACACACTTGCAACTCTAGCTCTGATAATGATCTCTGAATTTGACGATGATATGGTTTGTAATATTTTTCAATTAATTCCCTTATCATCTCGTTATCTGGTTCCTTTCCTGGAATGTAGATTTGTTTTTGATAACATGTCATGCTCTTTACAAGTCCATCTGGATTTTTTGGAGGAAGATCCTGTAATGATCTATTAAGATCCACAAACGCTCTTGCAATTTTTGCAGTGATTACTCTCTGAACTCTTTCTCCCAAGTTGTAGATTTCAAAAACATATGGATCTGAATCATCAAACAAATCGTGTTTTGTAATGCTTAGATGTTCTTGTAATTCTTTAGGTTTCTCTGTACCACCATGGGGGATTGATAATAGTACTGGATATTTTTTCAATCTACTCCTTCAGCTGTACCGTCTCTTCGTACTTCAGCAACTCCTTGATATCCTGAACTTGTTTGTTTTTTAATTACTGCGTGAATTGCTCCATGATAAAATGAATATCTCTCTTTTTTTGTAATTGTGTAACCAATGTCAGCAAGATAATCCAATAATTCGTCCTCAAATCCTCCGTCCTCAATGCTTACTACTCCTCCAATCGTACAATGAAATCTTGGTCTATCAATGGCTTCATTCATGGGTAAATTTCCGTCAATTACTCTGGAAAGAAAATGACTAATGGCTGAAAATATTCTTTGACTGCCTGGACTACCTACAACCATCCATAATTTTCCTCTATGAAAAACCAAGGCAGGAGAAACCGAAGTCCAAGGAATTGCATTGGGTCTGATAAAGTATGGGTGATTTGGATTTGTAAATTCAAATGCAGACATGTAATTGTTGTAGAGAAATCCTAGTCCATCAGCTGCAGCTTTTGAACCATATGCAAGCTCAATTGATTGCGTAATCCCTACTGCGTTTCCTTCATCATCCATAACTGACAAATGAGTTGTATCATCTCCTCCAAAAAATGGTTCTTCCATGGGAAGAGTAGCATCCATTTTGTTGTGAATAGAATCTGCCATCTGCTTTGCAAATCCTCGTTCAAGATGTAACTTGTCTTTGATCTGGTGATACGTATGAGGGTTGAAAGGTCGTTGAACTCTATGTAGAAATGCTTTCCTAAATGTTTCTGCTATAAAATGATATGAAATTGGTTTTGAGCTTCGAAGAAAACTAGAAGGAAGATGATTTAACATCATTAAAACCAACAACAAAGTTCTACCCGCCGCAGGAGGTGGAAGCGTAACTACTGATACATGTCTGTATGCTCTACTTATCGGCGTCCTTTCTATTGGTTCAGGAATCCATGCAAGATCTTCAGCACGAATCAATCCTTTATTTTTTCTCATGTCTTGATCAATTTTTTTTGCAATCTGACCATGGTAAAATGTTCTATACCCATGAGCTGCTATGTATCGTAACGTGTCTGCCAAATCTTCTTGAATGAATTTTTCTCCGATTTCATATGGTACTAGTCCATCTTTGAGAAAATACTTTGCACCTGATTTTGATTTAACTTTTTTAAAATTCTTCATTTCTCTAACTTGCAAATCATGTTGGAGTTTTGTAATCTTGTAACCCTTTTCTGCAATTCGTATTGCAGGTCTAACGATTTTTGGCCATTCTAATCTTCCATATCTCTCATGAAGAAATCCTAAAACTGCAACAGTGCTTGGAACTGTGGTTGCTCGATACCCGATGAGACTTTTACTCTTTTTTTGATATTTTAGAGAATTTGCTAAAGATGGTGATCTACTAGAACCATCAATGGCTATGGATCTTCCGCCAATATGTAAAATTGCCATAGACTGACCTCCTAAACCTGATGCCTGAGGTTCACATACGCCCAATGCTAGGGCAGTAGCACATGCTGCATCTACTGCATTTCCTCCTTTTCGAAGTATGCTTACTCCGGCCTTTGTAGCATCTGGAAATGCAGATGCTACCATGCCTTTTTTTGATTCAGAGAATTTCTTTTCAGAATTTGACTTGAAATCTCCTTCGATTTTTTCAAGATCCATAATTAATCAATTATCTCCTTACCACAATGGGGACAGTTTTTTGATGCATTTTTCTTTTTTCTCATTTCTTCAGTAAATGCTGATGCCATTATTCCAGTAGGTATTGCATACACAGCTATTCCTAGAATTGCTACTCCAGCTGCAACTAGCTTACCTGCAGGGGTTACTGGGTATGTATCTCCATAACCAATTGTTGTTAACGTTACTACTCCCCACCACATTGAAGTTGGAATACTTGAAAAAGCTTCAGGTTGGGCTTCATGTTCTACATGATACATTAGACTAGATGCAAAAATTAACACAATAAATAAAATAAAGAATGCTACTGCCAAATCTCCCATCTTTGATTTTAAAACTTCTCCTAATGTTTGCATGGGTTCTGAGTATCTTGCCAATTTGAATAGTCTGAATAATCTCAATAGTCGAATAATTCTGATAAATCTCAAATCTGTAACGATAAATGGCAAAAAGAATGGTAGGATTGCTGCCAAATCGATTAACATCATGGGAGTTAAAGCAAATCTTATTCTTGCAAATTTTTTACCTTCATACTTTGGATTAAGTGGGCATAGTACAATCCTTCCAATATACTCAATTGTAAAAATAACAATTGAAAATAATTCAAATGTATAAAATAGTGTTGAAAATTGAGAAGCTACTACTTCTTCTGTCTCAACAATTACCATTAACACATTTAATGAAATTAAAACCACCATGAAAATTTGAAATCCTCGTGAAACGATGTCGTTAGTAGTACCTTCTACAATTTCATAGGATCTTGTAATAGCTTTATTTGTCATCTTTTAGACCCACTTTCTACTCTTAAACCATATCATCATTACTACAACTATTATCACCATTACTCCCAGCATGACAAAGTAACTTCCTTCCCACTGTAGCTCAGGAATGTATGTGAAATTAGTACCATAGATGCCAGCAATGAATGTAATTGGAATGAAAATGCTCGCTATTACCGTTAATGTCTTCATGACCTCATTCATTTTGTTGCTCACACTTGAGAGGTAGGTGTCCAGCATTCCGCCAATCATGTCTCTTAGGCCTTCTATGTTGTCCATCACTTGAACGGTATGGTTGTAGACATCTCTGAGGTACTTTCTTGTAGACTCATCAATGAGTTGTGAATCCATTCGTTCAAAGCTATCTACGACTTCTCTCATTGGCCAAATGGATTTTCTTAATGCCACCATCTCTCTTTTTAGAACATGGATGGATTGTAATGTTCTGGGTGTTGGGTTGTCCATCAACTCTTCTTCTAATTTCTCAGTTGCAATGCCAATGCTTTCTAAGACTACGTAAAAATGATCTATTATGGCATCCGCTAATGCATAAGCAAGATAATCCGTCTGCCTTGCTCTAATAACTCCGATTGATTTTTCTAACCTGTCTCTAATGGAATCAAAAGCATCATCTTCTGTTTCTTGAAATGAAAGCACATAATTTTTTCCTATCACTAAACTAATGTCTTCTAAAAATAATCTTCCTGAATCTTTCAAAATATGAGGTAATTTTAAAATTACAAACAAATGATCATCATAGTTTTCAATCTTCGGTCGTAACTCAGTATTCATAATGTCAGCTCGTGTTAAAATGTGTAGGTTGTAATATTCTCCTATCTTTTCAATCACATCTGGTTCATGCAGACCAACAACATTTGTCCATGTGATTGTGCTCTTATCTTTTGAGTTTAGACATTCTTCTACAGTAGCGGGCTCTCTTTTAATGAAAGTCTTTTCATCAAATTCAATTTGCTCAAATGTGACTTTCTCAACATGTTGTTTCCCAACATGCACCAGTGCCCCTGGATGCAGACCAACAAGGTCTGATGATGTCTTGGTTTCTTTCTGAATGTTTTTTACAATCTTTGCAATATCTGCAATATTTGTTATCCCTACATCCTTGGTCAACTCTTTAACTTTTCCAGCCTTACCAGCTACTCCTACCACAATAAATCCTGCCACAATTGAAAAAATTATACTAAGGGTTAATGGCGTAAAGTCTCCAATACTTGCAGCTTCGTATATTGCAAGGACATCTGTTGTTGATCCTGGAGGAACAAAAACTCCTATAGCCAAATCCAGTAGGAAGAACAAAAATGAAATTGATGCTCCTACTATTATTGCTGTAATGACTGTGATCCTTGGTGGAATATCAATGTCTTTCTCACCTTTGTATGGCGAAATGAATTTCTTGTATCGTACAATTAGTAGTGCAATTGCTGTAATTACTATTGTTGAGATAATCCACCATATGATGAATACCGCCCCCTGTTCGCTTTCGTACTGCTCTATTCCTGAAACTAAATCTTGAATATTTCCTGTTAAAGGTAGAGAAAAAATTGATGTTGCAATACCGACAATTATTTGGTAAACAAAAGCAAAAGTGAATCCAACAGCTAGTCTGTTGACGATTATGCCGATGTTATTTTTCAATTGATTTCTTCTCTCATTTCATGGTCTTTAAGTTTCTTGTAGGTTGTCTTTTCTTCCAAAATTTGAAAATATTTGCCTTGATAGACCAATTTTTATTCTGTCTTAGAACATCTATAGATAACAGATGCTAGAAGCGCTGATCTTTCAACAATGCTATCATGAACAATAAACTCATTTGGTGAACGATACTTGTGACCGATTGGACCAAAACCATCTAATGCTGCAAGCTCTGATGGAACATTGCTAATATCAGAAGAAACTATCTGCGCATGAGGTTTTATTTTGATTTCTAAAAGATCTGCAATCTCTTTTACAAGTTCATAAAATTTTGTGTCAGCTTCCTCCTCCTCGACAGGAGCCCTGCTGTGTATTTTATTGATCTCCACATCAATCTTTGCCATTCCAGCTTCACGTTTTTTCATAACATTTCTGATTTTTTTATCAAGTTCGTCTCCCAGTTTTTTTGTTTTGTAACTGGATACTAGCGATAATGTCGCAAAGTCTGGTGTGTGTCCATGTGACCCCTTTGAATCTACTGCTGTTGTTCTAATTCGAAAATCTTTTTCACTCTTTGATATCTTTTCAATTGCAAGCACTTTCTTACTTAGAACAGGAATAATCCCGTGAAGGTCAATACTGTTTTTTCCAGGTGATGAAGCAAATCTAACTTGATAGTCGCTTCTACCATGGCATGTAGTGATGATTCCACCATCGATACTAGCTGATTTTAATCCAACTACATATCGGGATGACTTTGAATATTCCTCGACAATTGTCTTACTATGCCTTCCACCTAAACTATCATCTGTAGTTAGTAAAATCCCACATTTTATTTTCTTGAGTCTCTTTGCAAATCTTAGGGCTTGTAATGCTCCCAACATGACTACTAGGCCTCCTTTACTTTCTGCAATACCTGAACCATAAATTCTATCATCATCTTCTCTATAATGCACCAAGTCATGAGGGCCATAATGGGTATCTAGATGTGAAACAATCAGAACATCATTTTCTTTTTCTGTATGGTTGGTAAAGTAATGAAAATCGCCAATATCATATTGCTTGTGGATGTTCTCTTCAAATCCCATATGTCTTAATCTGCGAGCAATCATTAATCCTAGTTCATTTACGTTATCGATGTTGTACACATGAGTATTGAGGTTAACAAAATCTTCCAAGCTTTCTTTAAGTCCTTGTAAATGTCCTCTAAGATATGTTCTAGTAAGAACCCTGAGTGGTTTTGAAGTATCTGGTGCTTGTTCTGATTGTGTTATTGGATGACCAAAGTATCTGATTACAGCTACATCTAAAATTCTATTGACTAGTGATTCATATGTATATCCTGCAGTCTTTGCTGCATGAAAAAATGAACCCCCCATACCTAAGCTTGCCATTGAGTTTAATTCTAAAATGTAAAAATTCTCATCTTTATCCATTCTAATATCTACACGAGTGTAATCATTTAATCCCAAAGTGTAAAATGCATCTTTGCACAATTTTCGTAGCTCTTCAGCTTTTTCATCGGACAATGGAGCTGGACAAATTTTATCGATTCCTCCTTTCTTTACCTTGTCATCTTTTGTTTGAATTTTGTTTGGATCTCCTTCTAAATTAATTTCAACAATAGGTAATGTTTCTATTGTAGGGCCATTTCCAAGTAGTCCTACTGCAAACTCTCTACCGGGAATGAATTGTTCTACAAGTATATCTTGAGTGAATTTTTCAATTTGTTTTCGTACTGCTTCTCGAAGGTCTGGCCAATTATCAACAACTTCCATCCCCATAGAAGTTGATTCTAATTTTGGTTTTACAATTACTGGAAAAATCATATCATCGAATTTATCATCCGGTGTTCGAAATACCCAAAAACCTGGAGTTGGGATTTTATTTTTTTGTAGTACGATTTTTGTCATGACTTTGTCTTGGACAATTGCATGTCCTTCTGGGCCTGAACCGATGTAAGGGATTCCCATCATCTCCATCATTGCAGGAACATGCGTGTACCTGTTTTGACCCTGAACTCCATATGCCATGTTAAAGACCATTCCAGGTTTTTCACCTGCAACTACTTTTGGCATGAATTCTTTTAATTCGTCAATGACATGAATGTCCCCTTCAATCACTTTGACATTATGTCCTCCTTTCTCTAGTGCTCTGGCAACTCTTTCAACTGCCTTTTTACTATAGTGCTCTTTAGTAGGCATTCCAAAAACATTGATCACATCATTTGGATCGATTTTATTTTCATTATAGATTAGAGCCACTTTCAATTGAATCCCAAAAGAACTGGGGTTTCTTTGCATTTAAGGAAAGCCATTTTAATTCGTGTTAGTTTATTTACGGATATTTCACACTGAACAATATGGTGGGGAAATTAGCGATTACTGCAATTACATGTGCAGTACTGTTCATTATCGGAATCCTGACATTGACTTTTGTCAATCCATTTTCTGAAGAATGGCTAATTGGGATAGGATTTATCGGTGGTGCCATTGGGCTGGTTGCCTTGACTATCTATCTGAAAGTAAGATCCTAAATTGTACCTAATTTACTCAATAAAGTTTTTATTCCAAAGTTCAAAATGGTGATTTATCATGAGTAGTAAAAAGAAAGGCGCACCATTACCCGCATCCAGTGCTGGTTTACTACGTTTCTTTGAGGATGAAACAAAAGGATTCAAAGTTGATCCAAAGATTGTTGTATCAATTCCAATTGGTTTAATTGCTATTTCATGGGCAATGGAAATTCTTCTAGTTCCGTGAATGTAAATGACTGAATCTCATGATGACGTTTCGCAGATCCAAAAACGTTATTCTCTGACCCTCCTTAACCCGTCTTCGTATTACACATCTTTAGTATTCTCTGTTGCTGTAGTGTCTGTTTTGGTAGCAGTATCTGTTTTTGCTTATCGTCAAAGCGATGATATTCTTTTTCGTTTAGCACTTGTAATTCCAATTTTACTTGTCACACAACGTATTGATGCGTTTTTCATTAGAAACAAAGAATATTCTAAAGCCTTACACATGTCTTTGTTTGGAAATGCACTTTGGTTGCTAACTGCATTTGCAGGCATTCTTTCAGTCTTTGTTCTCTCAAAACCAGAATTACATCTCTTCTACATTACTGAAGGTATGTTTCTTTTTGCTAGCTTTAGAATCGGCATTTTCACTACTACACTGGGTGCAAGTCTGAAAAAAGCTTGGTTAGTATGTCTACTTCAGCCTTTGGCATTATTTTTTGCAATGGTTCCTTCTGATCTTTGGCTTCAAACCTTGAGTGAGCCATGGGTATTGATTATCGGTGGAGCTTTTCTTGCAATTTCTTCAATTTGGTCAAGGTGGACTGATAGGGCTGGACTACCAAATGTAAAAAGTACACACCAGCTAGTACAAGCATATCTATTCTCACTATCTAAGAATGACCCCTCCGAAGTAGAATCAATTATAGAAGAACAATCAAAACCATCCAAAGTTAGCACAACTCAAATTAAATTTCACACTAAAGACAAAGGTGTAGATTTTAGAATTGTATTGCCTGATATCCATCCAGGACCATTTCATCCTGTAGGTGGTAGCAACATCCCCTATTTGATTTACAAAAATCTTGATTCTTCTGCTATGGTGATGCATAGTATCTCAGATCATTCCTTGAACTTACCATCAAGAACAGAAGTGAATAATTATCTACAAAGTCTCTCTGCTGGTTCAGTAATAAATGAAGGAATAACTAGTACAGAACCCGTCACTATACAGATTAACAAAGCAAGGGCGGTTGGTATTTTATTTGGAAAGACGGCAATTTTGTTTTTGTCGCTGTCTCCTCACGGTATGGAAGACATCCCACTGCATATCAAAAATGAAATCGAGCGATTCTCAAAGAATCGAAATTTTGAAAAAACTTTGATTGTCGATTGTCATAATGCTATGGGAAAAGAAATCTCTCAAGTTGATGGTGAGGATTTACTTACTGCATCAAAATCAGTACTTGATACTCTAAAAGCTAAAGAGACATATCCATTGGAATTTGGTTATGCAAATTCAAGTGATATGAATCTTGAAGCTAAAGACTTGGCAATGGGAGGAATCGGAATACTCTGTTTAAAAATTAACAATAAAAAATATTTTCTTGGGTGGGCAGATGCAAATAACATGGAAAATGGAGTCAGAGAAGATGTAGTCAAGCATTTTTCAAATAATGGCTATGAACTTTTGGAGTTGTGTACTTCTGATACTCATTACACCACAATGGGTGTTCGAAATAGAAATGGCTACTACCAATTTGGATTTATCTCAAAGTCTACTGACGTTGCAAATTGGTTCTTAGACATTGCAAAAAAAGCAGAAAAAAACATCCAGCCGGCTTCATTTGAAATCATTGAACATGAAACCGATGTAAAAGTAATGGGTCCAACCATTTATCGTGATTATTCAAGAGCAATTGATCGTTCAATGAAAATTACAAAGGCTGTCCTTTTGGGATGTATCGGCCTCTTTTTGGTATCTATGCTTTAATCTCCTTCATCTGATCCAAATTTCCGTAAAATTCATCGACAAAAGATGCAAACTGATGAATTGGCACTATTGGAACTTTTTTGATAAAGTCTACTCTGTCTTGATACAATGTCACAATGACTGGTACTGCAATAGCTCCAGGAGTTTTTGCAATGTAGTGCTTTGTCCTATCAATTTGCTTTTGGACTACTGTCTGCATTGCAGAAAAGCTGGTTTTCTTCCAATGTTTACAATCAATTAACATCGCAAGGCCCATCTTGATACCTATGATGTCTATCTCCATTCGTGGCTTTGTCAAAACTAAATTTTGTACTACTGCAAAGTCATTAATGCGTAAAATTTCTCCAACAAGACCCTCAAAATCCTTCCAATCTATCTTCTCAGATACTTCTTCTATTGTTGCCCCTTTCTCAAGAGTCATTAACGCAAATTTTAGTTTGTCACCTTTAGCAAAAAAATACATACCGTCTTTTTTTGCACCGATCTGATTTTTAGCTAAATCCTCTAGAATTCTTTCTGCAGTATTGGTATCTGTTTTTGCCACCATGGAAAAATCCTTTACTGAAATTCCATCTTGTATGATTCCACTAATCCCATTGAGTAATGTTTTCAACTGCAATATGTTCCAAAATTCATTTTTGTTTTTTAAATCTTCAATTTCTTTAGAAATGATCTCGTGTCAATATGAAAGACCTTTAATTATGACTAATGTAATTACAACCTATGAGATTTTTGCTAGTCTGTTTACTAGCAATAATTGTAATCCCTTTAAGTGCAAATTCAATTTATGCAGAACAAGGAACTTACGTAAATAAAATAAAATTCATTCAATATCTTGATGAAAATACTGCACTTGAGGAAGTAAAAAATGGCAATCTTGATTTTTACTACTACCGAATATCTTCTGACAGAATTGAAAATACCAAATCACGAGAAGGAATAAACGTCTATGATTCTACTGGTGGTTCTTACAGTATATTGGTAAATCCTGCAGAATCTGAAAAATTCAACCCCTTTTCTATTCGTGATGTAAGGTTTGCTTTGAATTATCTCATTGATAGAAAACTTATCGTCAATGAATTAATGGGTGGTTTTGGAACTACTATGATTTCAAATTACGGACCTTTTGATACTGATTACCTATTGATTCTGAATCAATTAGAAGAGTTTCAATTCCGTTATAACCCTTCACTTGCTGACAAAATGATATCTGACGCTTTAGAAAAAAACGGCGCAACTAAAATTAACGGTAAATGGTTTTACGGGGAAGATCCAATAACTGTCACAATTTTCATTCGAAGTGATGATCCTGTGAGAAAATCCATAGGTGAAATCTTAGCTTCCAATCTTGAAAAGATTGGTTTTACAGTCACAAAAGATTTTGGTGATTTGAATAAAGCATTTGTTGTCGTTTATGGTTCTAATCCATCTGATCTAAAATGGAATTTGTATACTGAAGGGTGGGCTGGGCGCTCTGCCTTTGTCAGATATGACTCCCTTGGTTTGGCACAAATGTACTCCCCATGGTTCTCAAACATGCCTGGATTTAACGACCCATCATACTGGAACTACAAAAATGATTATCTTGATGGAATAACTCAAAGAATCTACACTGGAAATTTTTCTTCATCTGATGAACGAACTAGCTTAATTCAAGAGGCGACCACTGAAGCAATAAATGAATCGGTAAGAATTTTTCTAGCAAGTAAAATTGATCAATATGTTGTAAATGAAAATGTCTTGGGAGTTGTAAATGATTTTGGAGCAGGAGTGCCAAGTCGTTTTACTGCAATAAACTCAAGATCTTCATCTGATACTCTTAACATTGGTGTAAAGCAGATTTATCAAGGAGCATGGAACCCTGTGATGGGACTGGGTGATAGTTACAGTACTCAAATCTGGTACACTATTTTTGATCCTGCACTGTTTAAACATCCCTACACCGGAGAAACATTCCCCATTAGATCAAATTGGAATGTTGAAACTGCAGGACCAAACGGAAAACTAAGTGTTCCATCAGAGGCAATTATTTGGAATCCTAATACAAAATCTTGGGTTGAAGTCAAAGACGGCACAAAAGCCACAAGTAAAGTTAGATTCGATTTGACTCTTGGTAACTGGCATCATGGTAGGCCAATGGATATGAATGACATCTTACATTCAATTTATTTTACGTTGGAGTGGGGCTCACAAAAACAAGATGATGATAAAACTTTTGATACAGAATTTACCCCAAGAGCCGCACAGGTGGTGAATACTCTTGTGGGAATTGTACCTGTTGATGATGATACTATTGACGTGTATGTGGATTACTGGCACTTTGATGATGCCGAGATTGCTGACTGGGCCTCCATGTGGAGCAGTATGCCATGGGAAATTTTTGCTTCTATGGAACAGGCTGTAATGGATGGTAAAGTATCCTTTTCGCGCTCCGGGGCTGTCAGTAAAAATGTAAACTGGCTCTCTTTGATTATTCCAAAGGATTCCAATATCATTAAGGAATACTTGGAAAAATTCCGAGACTCTGACTTTATTCCAAAATCACTTGAATCTTTTGTATCTGATGGAAATTACTTTGAATCTAGATATGTGTCCTCGATAAACTGGATTGAAAAGTATGATCATGCTGTAATTAGCAATGGCCCATATTACCTAGAGGGCTATTCGCCTGAATCTAGAACAATTCAGGTTAATGCATTTGCTGATGAATCATATCCCTTTGGAGTCGGTTACTGGAAGGAATTTGAGAATGTTCAATTTCCAAAGATTATAGGCGTTGATGTGCCTGATTTTGTTATAAGGGGTGAAAAATCCACATTTTCAATTCAAACAGATTCTGCCTCTCAGATCCAATTCTTCATATCTAATCCTCAAGGCCTTGTAGTCTCTGCTGGTACACTTGAAATCCCTGATAATTTAGTAAATCTTGAGTTATCTCCAGAGGATACCTCTTTGCTTGGAGTTGGTGCTAATAATATCAAATTATTTGTTATATCTGATTCTGTACTGAGACCAGATATTTTAACAACCAGCTTTTTGGCTGTAGATGATCCTGAGCAAGTAATTCCTGAAACCATTGTCGATAATAGTTTGTCTGATTCTACAATAGGTGATTCATACATCTATGTCATTTTGATTATTCCAACTATTGTCATTATCTTAATTTTATTTTTCTTTAGAGAAAAAATTAAAACTTTAAAACATTAAATTTATTTTGTTCCCGTAATGAACAACGTTCCTAACTCTCTTTTCCATTTCCTATTTCCTTTTACATTTTTAACATGTTTTGTTTTTACTTTAAAACCTGCATCTGAAAATAATCTTTTCCATTCTGATTCTGAATAAAGATGCATAGTTACACCCATTTTTTTTGACCAATTTGTAGTTGCTTTATTTTCTTTGTAAAAATCCGTTCCACAAAAAAATTGTCCTCCGTCTTTAATTATCTTGTAAATTTTCTTTAAAGCATTTTCTACTGATTCTGAATAATATAGAGATTCCATCGAAAAAACGTAATCATATTTTTCTTTTGTATTCCATGACTCAATATCTGCTTGAATGAATTTTTCTTTATTCGATATTGATTTTAGTTTTGCATTCTCAATCATTTTTTTGCTCTTATCTATTCCAACTGCTTTTTGGCATAATTCATTACTTGATATCTTTCTAATTACCCAACCGTTTCCACATCCAACATCTACAAAACTAAACTTTTTTTTGAATTTTATTGTATTGATAAATTTTAGAACTGTTTTTGCATGTTCCTTTTCCATTAATTCAGAGCGACCATTTTTTGCCCAATCATCAAATGTTTTTTGAATTTTGTCCAATATGTAATTTTTAGATTCATGTAATTTCAATGTAGTCATTAGTAGCTTTGATATGAACGAGTTCTACGTTTATCTTATATTCAATTTTTCAAAATTCATTTTGAAAAGAAATTGCCAGATGAATCATGCAGATTGTGCGGGGGAGTACTCAATGATTGTACTCAGTGCGCTCAATGTAAGGAAGTCATTAGTATGATTTGTCGTAATTGTGGTACAAGAACACCTGAGCAATTTCATAATTCTTGTATGTACCATATTGAAAGCATCCAGACCGACCGCGTGCCAAATACCGGTGATGGCAACTACCTTGCTGTGGTTGCCATCACATAATTTACATGAAAATTGTCTGAAATGTAAAGCAATAAGCGAGGATTATCCACAATTAGTATAATTTTATAGTATGTTTTAAGTATGATTTGCTGTGTCTGAAATCGCAGTGTATCGGCACACTTCGGTCATAGTATTCTCTATTCTACTCTTAATGCCAGTCTATGCTAACGCGCAAACCTCAAAAATCAGCTTACTTGATAATTTCGGGGATTTCCAGAAAGGTGAGTCTCTCTTTATTTTTGGAAATATAGCATTAATTGATCCAGAATCTTTTCTAATTTTACAAATAATCAACCCAAACGGAGACATTTGCCAAATTCAACAAATATCTCCATTGCCTAGTGGTGCTTTTGTAACTGATAGTATTCCATTAAAGGGAAGCATATGTGGACTTTCTGGAGATTACACTGTCAAACTGTTTTATGGTGAAGAGATCTCCACTGCATCTTTTAGGGTTCTGACTACCGTATACAAAGAATCCTCCTCTCAAGAATATTTTGAAAACGCAAAAAATCTAATCTCTGAAAAAATTGTATCCCTAAACGAGAAAACTACTGTAAACACTTTGGTTTATAGCGAAAGGTTGAACGCAGTTTCCTTTGGTACATCCTCGCTGCAAGAATTAGAGGCACTGTATGCAGATTTATGGGTTGATTTTTTCATTGAAGATGAATTATTTGAAATTGATCCAAAGTTTAGGCCGGTAATTACTTCATCTCTTGATGCTACTTCTTCCTTGATTGAATCTAGTAAACTATCCTTTGATCTTGCAAAAAATATAGACAAGGATACTTTTTCTGCACTATTCTATTATGAAATCGGTGATGCAAAGACTGCAATTGAAAAAATTAAAGACGTATTTGTCTCAATACAAAACGTTGATCCCGTAAAGATAACTCCTACAAAAATTCGAACCTTTGAGGAGTTAGAAGAGACTCTTCTGAATCTCATGAAGAAGACTGGTTCTATTATGAATCGTAATGTCAAAGAAGAGATTGCATTCATCTTTGCAAGAGGTACTGCCCCTGTTTATGCTACTGAATTAAATGACTTGCTTGACTTGTTATCTGAATCAAGATATCTAGATGTTATCTCAAGAAAGGATAACTCTCTTTACAGATTAGTAAATTCAAACTGGGAAAATACTCGAGAATCCCTACTAGATAAAGAAACAATTGAGGAACTTCTAGAATCAAAAGAGCGGGTAGGAAAACTATATTCTGCATCCCTCCTTTTGCGAGACTTGGAAAATGTTGATCGATTTATCACATCTGACGTTGATAATAACTCAGAGCTGGCAAATTTGATTATGCCTTCTTGGGATGATCTCCAATCACGACTGGAGCTTGCATCTTCAGTTGATGATATTCTTGATTCAAGAACAGATATTGAGGATATGAAGAACGTAATTGACATCTCCTCCAGAATTTCCAAGGCCGTGGAAATCTCAAATGAGAGCCAAATTGACTCTGCAATGACAGCAGGTTGGAAATCTCTTCTAGAAGAGGTACAAAATGCAAGCTCTGTTGATGAGATTTTAGATATCGTATCTGAATTTGATTCCTCAATTAACGAGTTAAGAGAAAAAAGAAACCCACTAAACATTTTGAAATTTCAATATGAGACAATGAGAACTAAGGCAGAACTACAGGCCGATACAAAGAATCTCTATTTGATTGATAATGCATTAAAAATACTAGATACAGCTCAGAAGCTTGAAGATGGAAATCCAACAGTAAGCAAAATTGATAGAATTGAGGTGTTACTTGCTTGGGTAAGTGCAAAGGCACCAGAAATTAAAAATGAACTTGATTCATACTCTAAAGATGCATACAAAGTTAGGGCCTCTGACATTTTACAGAGAGCAAAATCAATTGAAAATCTTGTTGACCTAAGCTTGAGAAAAAACAGATTCCTTCCTGGTTACACTGATTTCACTGATTCAATGAATGAACGAATTGATGTGGCAAGAAATCTTGTAGTAAAAAATGATTTAGATGCAGCTGATAACATGGTTCGAGAATTGTTTGAAGAGTGGCGACAGGTATCTGAGGCATATGCTGATGATCCTTTTGGTTCTGATGTTGGATACAGCAAAGATGAATTACGGCGTATAGAGTTCAGGGAGAAGTTAGATTCCTATTCCCAAGTCGTTGCCAATTTTTACAATGCTGATTTTGATAAGCGTTCATCTGAGTACAATAGGATGACTGATGATGCATACGATCTATTAGAGCATGGAAACTTTGTTGATGCAGAGACCAAGATTAACGAGATAGGCAATTACCTGAGTGAGTACTTGGCACTAAACAATGACAAGATAATTTATGACATATCCTATGATCCTGAACAAGACATTTGGGTGATGTCTGGATTTGTAGACAAACCAATCTTTGATAGAAGGGAGAATCTATATCTCACAGTTTACGAGATGGATGGGACAACCCATAGCAATCTAAAGTTCACTGATACAAAGGAAGGCGTATTTTTCACACAATGGGAGGCTCCAGTAGAACCTGGATTATACGTTGTCATGCTTCAGTATCAAAATCAAAAGGCATCTCAAATTGTTAATGTAGAAGAGAAAGTTGACCGCAAGTATTCCTCTCAAGACCTTGATATGGTAGAATTAGCTAGAGAATTTGAAGAACTACAATCCTTTGTTGAAAGATTTGGTGGTGATAACTATGCTGCCAATAACCAAAGATTTGCATCTGTAATTAATGACATTGAGCTTGCCCTCAAGGAAAAGAATCCTGAAAAGACAAGTGATAAACTCTCAGAACTAAATCGATTAATTGAGAGATACTTACCATCACGATCCCGCTCAGCTGTAATTGAGGTACAGTATGAAGACAACAAACTATTGCTCTCTGGAGCTGTTCAAAAGACACTGTCTTTTAGTGAAGATCTCTTTGTTGATATCTTCAATCAGAAAGGAGAGCGTGTTTATGAAGTTGGATTGAAGGATACTTCCTCTGGTCACTTTAATGAAGTGTTATCAAAACCATTCTCCTCTGGAACATATGTTGCACAACTAGAATATCATGATCTGATTGTTAATGACTTTTTTGTCATACCATAATTGATTCATGGTCCACTTTTTGTTTCAATTTTTTCAACTAATGCTTCAATAGGAAATCCTTTTTGTACAATTTCAATTTTATCCTTGAAATTGTGAAACACAGACTTTAACTTCTCTGCTTCATATGCTGAAATAATTAGAATACTTTGATTCGGTTCTGTTGAAAGAATTTGTTTTACGACTTCGTCTCCATTTTTTTGCGGCATACTATAATCTAGAATCACTGCATCAAACTTTCTATTTTGAATCCAATTGGTCTTGAATTTTGTTATGCATTCATTACCGTCATTTGTTGTGGTAACCGTATGACCCCTTTTTGAAAAAGCATCTGCATAAATTTTTCTAGTAAACGAATTATCATCTGCTATTAAAATAAGCATAATACCAGTAACATAGTATTACAATATTATGCTTGGATGTTTATCTCAAACAAACGAATTGGTATATGTCATATTGTTTTAGCAATACTGGGCTTATCCGGTCCATGTTTTCATGAAATTCAAGGATAAATCCTTGAATTTTTCATCTTTTGACCACATCTTTTACCATGTTGAAAAGCTGTCTTACGGCAATCTTTGGATGGTGTGTGGCAAGCCTTACAACATTTGAGAGGCCAAAATCTGCTTTAATAAAGTCCAAAAATTCTTCGGCAGACAATTCCTTGATGATGTCTAATTCTTTATCCCACTCTTTATCTGATAATCCAATCCACCTTGCTTGGACCTTTCCAGCTGATGTAATCTTTGACTGGATGGCTTCTTTCCAAACCTCTTCATATTCTCGCAAATTTTTTTCCGATGTATCGTTTGATCCTATTGCTTTTGCTGCTACTTGTCCAGCTACTCGACCAAATCTAATCGCATATCTAATTCCTTCAAGTACCAGTGGATTTGCTTGACCTGCAGAATCTCCAACTAAAATCAAATTATCATAAACAGTCTTACGGGTTAATCCATCATTAGGAATTAAGCCGTAATGGAATTCTATCTTGTCTATCTTGCCTAGTTCTTTGATTGGACCTAATTTTTTTTCAATTATTTCATTCAATCTTTCTGTCGGGTCCACCGCAGATTCTGGTTTTCCAATGCCTACTCCTATCCTGACTTTTTTTCCACCAACAGGAAAAATCCATGCATAACCTGCAGGAGAATATTCCTGACCTACCATCAACCACCATGTGTCTTGGACTACCTTCTCTGCATTTACTTCGTATTCTGCCCCTACCCCAAATCGCTTCCATTTTGTTGTGTATCCTAGGGACTTCGCAACAACTGTTCCAAACCCGCTTGCATCAATGAACACCTTTCCATAAAACACAACATCTCCATCTGGAGACGATGCTCTCACCCCGATAATTCTTCCATCTGAATCCTTTATTGCATCAATCACATTTGTTTTTGTAAATAATTCAGTTCCTTCACTTTGGGCCTGTTCTACTAACCAGCGATATGTCTTTCTAACGTCTAAGACTGCAGCCCTTGGAGTATCATCTGAAATAGTAACAACATTGTTTGGAGAACAGAATGAAAAATTCTTTATTGGATTATAGCAATCTTCTGGAACTCCAAAAGAGTCCATATCTTTAATCCATGTGACTCCACTAGTTCTCACCGATTGGGAAACCACATCTTCTTTTTCTAATAGTGCAACTTTACATGAATTCTTTGAAGCCATGTATGCAGATGATGAACCCGCTGGACCTGCACCGACGACTACAACATCATAATGAAACTCTTTTGTCACTTTGAAGTTGATTTTAAACCAAAATAATAATTTTGAGGGTTTTTTAGGCATGAATTCCATCCTATTTCATGAGTACCTTTGAGAATTTTTCACAGGAAAACTATGATCGTCTGAAAATTTTCCTCATCTCGAATTTTAGCCTGATCTTTCAACCTGGTGATTCTCCAGGTGTGGATGAATCATTTGAAATAACTACAAACTCTGGTAAGGTTATTGGGAGTTATGGGAACAATGTCATTACTATGATGCATCAAAACTCTGAAACCGAACATCAAAAAATCATTAAACAAATTCAAGATGAATTTCCTCACTCCAAAAAAATTCAAGAAAAAAATTCTGATTCCCCTGTTGATGAAAAGGCTACTTTCGATTATGCATCTATCTCAAAAAAATTCTATGATCATATCATGTCGTGTGATGAATGTCGAAATAAATTTGAATATATATGGAAACATGCTAAGTTCTCATAGAACTATTTTTTTAAATTCATTTCTTGTTTTGATTTCTTGAAAATCAATATCTCTACTTGCTTTTACTTTGTATGAAAAATCTATCTTTATTGCTTTCTTTAAATGTTCTAATCCTTCATTAATTTTGTTTTGTTTTACGAGGCTTGATGCTAAATTGTATGATGCAATTGCACTATCTGGATTTTTGTCTAAAATTATTTTATAGCATTTTATTGCATCATCATATCTTTCTAGATAATGTAACGCAAGTCCTTTATTGATTAGAGCAAGTGCATCATAACCGTTTATTTCTAATACCTTATCGTAATGTTCAATTGCTTCAGTATATTTTCCATGCTTGCCTAATATGTTACCAATTTTTAATTGGGCCTTGACATCATTTGGGTCGATATCTAAAATTCTATTATAATGTACAAGTGCTTCTTTTGTATTTCCTAAATTGAAGCTTCTCTGTCCTAAATTATGTAATTCTTCTATTTGGTTCATTAACGAAAATAATTTCGAATGAAAGTTATTTTAAAATTGGTTTACCTTTTGCATCATTGGTTCTTTCTGGGTCAAAGGTATCCATGTGTTGATAATCCCTATGCATGTAGCTTTGAGTCTCTCCCTCTTTTTTCCTACAGAATTTCTTATGGATTGCTTCTTCTATCTTTAAAGTGGTCTCATTTTCATGAAATAGGCGTTTTCCACAGTCTTTACAGATTATCTCAGGCATGTTTTTTGTAGATTTTCAAATGTATTTAGATGTTTAATTTCTTGGATATTATTAGGATGAACGAGTCTGATCTTATCCCTTTTGCCACTTGGGCTGCTATTGCTGGACTAATAATATCGATTTCAGCATTAAGCTATAGATCATTTTTGAGGAAGAAAAAAAATGAGACATCTGCATCTTGAGAAAAAAGGTATACGCGGACTAGCCATTGCAGAAAGTTTTACTCAACATTCAAAAAAATCCATTCTGGCTGGCGTCGTGATGAGACGTGATCTCATCATTGACGGATTTGTTATTGGAAAAACAACCCTTTCTGGGGATGATGCAACAGATGAAATTTTACGCATGTATGAAAAACTAAACAGACCTGATGTCAGTTATGTTTTGATTTCTGGAGTTATAATCTCTCTATACAATATAATTGACATACAAAAATTATACAAAAAATTACAAATTCCTATCATTGCAATAACCTATAATGATTCTTCTGGGATTGAAGATGCGTTAAAGTATCATTTCAATGATGCACAATCAAAGATTGATGAATACAAAAAACTTGAAGAAAGAACCAGAATTAAATTAGATACAAATTTTGATGTATACATTAGAAATGAGGGTTGCACTCTTTCTGATGTACAAAAATTATTAAATGAATTGACTCCTCAAGGTTCAATACCTGAACCAATAAGAGTGGCTCAACTTCTTGCAAGAACTATTTTGCTTGATTAACCTTCTGATGCTGACTTTCCACCGTCTACATCAATTATTGAACCTGTAATCCAATTTGCTTCATCAGATGCCAAGAATAACGCTGTGTTAGCAACATCAATTGGTTCACCAATTCTGTTTAACGGTAATCTTTCTTCTAAGACTTTTCTTGCCCCTGGATCATCAAGGTATGGCTTTATCATTCCAGAGTTAATGATTCCAGGATTGATACAGTTACAACGAATGTTTCTTCTAGCATATTCTATGGCAATTGATTTTGTGAACATGTTGATTGCTGCCTTTGTAGATGAATATGCTGCAAGGTGCACTCTTGGGACTGCCCTTTCTGCAGAGACTGAACCTATGTTGATTATTGCCCCTTTCTTTACTTCGTACATTTTACCCAAAACAGCTTTGGATGGAAAGAATACTCCAAGCATATTAACATGAATGAGGTTCCTAATGTCTCCTGATTGCATGTCATGAAAATGAACAGGATCGTTGATTGCCCCGGCACCATTAACTAAAATGTCGATTTTTCCATATTTGTCCATAACCTGATTTACTGTTTGGTTTACTTGAGCCTCATCAGTAATATCACAAGTCATTGGCACTGCTGAATCTGGTTTCCCAGTTGACTGTCTAACTTTTTCCAAGGAATCCAGGTTTCTTCCTAAAAGAACAACTTGAGCTCCTTCATCAACAAATCTTTTGGCAATACTAGCACCAATATCACTTGAGGCACCGGTGATAATTGCAATTTTATCTTGTAATCTCATGATATTGGTAATGTGTCTTGTCTTAAATTAATTTTGTATATTCTCGGAATTCGTACTGGATTTTAGGTATGCAAGAATTCCGGTATAATCCAGATCTCCAAATCCCTTGTTAAGCGCTTGCTGATACACCTGTTCGGCACTGGTTGTCATCGGCAGGGAAATTCCATAAGATCTTGCAGTCTCATTTATCGTCTTGAGGTCTTTCTTTAGATTTTCAAGTGTGAATGTAGGGGTAAACTCATCTTGGATCATTTTGTAACCTTTGTTTTCACTCATTCCGGTTTTAAAGTAGGTCTCATTGAGTATGTCCAAAAAAATTTTTGGATCTATGGATGCTCCCCTTGCTAAAGTTATGCCTTCAGAGATTGATAATGCAAGCATGGCAATTTGTAAATTCATTGTCAGCTTTACTGTATGGGCAGTACCATTTTCTCCAAGATAGAAAACTTTGTGTGCAATAGTTTCTAAAATCTTCTTATGTTTTTCAAATGTTTTTGAATCTCCGGATGCCATTAAAACCAACTTTCCATTAATTGCCACATTTGGTCCTCCCATTACTGGAATGTCTAGCATCTCGATTCCATTTTTTTTATACTCTGAGGATATCTCTCTTGAGGATATGGGGTTGATTGTACTCATATCTGCAATAGTCAGGTTTGAATGTATTCCATGAATGATTCCATTCTCCCCAAATGATACTTCTTTTACTGCATCTGCATCTTTGACACAGGTGATAACAAAATCTGATTTTTCTGCAACCTCCTTTGGTGAGTCAACTACTTCTGCCCCATGACTAGCTAATTCATCTGTTCTATTTTTCGTTCTATTGTATGCGACTAGTTTGAAATCTGAATCTAAGAGGTGCAGTCCTACAGCATTTCCTAGCATACCAGTTCCTATGAGGCCTATTTTCATTAATGAGTTTCAGCTGCATAAAACGTATTTTAGTTATTTGATTGGAAATTATCTTCTCTCTTCTGCTTTAATCTTCCAATTATCTTTTCCAAATCTAGAAGACTCAAATTCAATATGTCCTATCACTTTGTCTCCCCTTCTTACCATTCCGTAATCTGATTTTTTCATATGAAAGATTTTTTCCTTTGTCTTGTATCCCCCCTCGATAACTTTAACTTTGAATCTTTTACTAGCTTTGATAATCAATTTTCTTGCCGATTGAACATTTCCAATCCATGAAAACATTTCAAAAGAACCAAAATTGTCAGTATCTAAATCATATCCATATAATCTTGCTTCAAATTTAAGATCATTTTCTTGTGATTGCTCATTTAACCAGTCGACTACTTTCTGACCAAATCCTTTCTCTACGCCAAATGTCTCTGAATCTCTCATAATTCATGGTTGATTTTACACTAGATGAATAATCATGTCATAATCCGTTTTGCCTTTTGTTAAACTAAATGCCCTTGTAATATAGCAAAAATTTGAAACTATGTTGTATTTTTGATACATACATGATTCTTTATCTCTGATCTGGACTATCTTGTTATGGCAATCACTTATTGTCATTCTTGCCGAGAGGCAGTCAAGAAATGTGTTGATGTCAAAGAAGAACATGACTATGCAATGAAGACATTACATTTGAAGTGTCCAAGTTGCGGTAGAGATGTTGTTTGACTCACATTCTAATTTTTTGACTAGACTAAAATAACGATATTTTCTCATCTCTTCATGCTTACAATAGACTGCAAAGATATTGAATCAATAAAGCATGAACTTTTAGTATATGTCTCAGATCAAGTTGCCGCTATACCTGCATTAAAAATACATGAATTTGTGTTATCTCCAATTGATGATGAGATAATTGATAAAAATCTGGTAATCTCATCAATTAAAGAATTCTTAGACTCTATTGGGGAAGGAAGAAATTTTGCTGTAATTTCAACTGGTGACATTATCTCAGTCAAGTCTGTCTCGGGTAAAATCATAGAAAGAAATCCTCCTCCTCCTGCCCAAATGTTTTCTTGCCCTCATTGCGGATTCCTATCACAGTATGAAGTAGAGTATAACAATCACAAAAAAATCCATTATCTATAATTTTTTTAAAATTTGTATCATTGCTTTACTCTTCATTTTTGGCATGAAATATTCTATGGCAAAGTTGTAATTTGGAAATGATTTCTCATACTCTCTTAGAAAACTATATGCAACCTCTTGAGTTTGAAAGCTACTTCTAATCTCTTTTAGATTTATTTGGTTGCCTCTCTTGTCTTTAACTATAATTGAGTACTGCTTTGGTCGTTGATAATATTTTGCAGTAAAAAACCACACGGCAGTAAACATGCAAACAAAAATCCCGGTGATGATTTTATCTAAAAAACGATATTGCATATCGTAATATTCAACAGGATCTTTATAAGGACAAACGTGAAATCCCTATCATGACTGATTTCAAAAAAAGAACAAACGTAAACAAAGTTTATTGTTCTAAATGTGATCTTGTCTTTGATTCAAGAAGTGAATTTGAGAAACATTTGCAAAGACATTCAGGTTCCACTACGTGTGATGCCTGTCCTATTGACACAGTCATAAACAAACTACTTGGGTTTTTCAAGAAAAATAACTAAGTTTTGAGAATAATTTGGAAGAAGTTTTTTAAGTCGTATCTAAATCCCAATCAATGTTGAAAAAGAAAGCTCCCATTTTGGGTGGTATTGCAGCAGCAGTAATTATCGTTATAATTGCAGCTTCTGCATCACTTGGCTCTGCGCCTGAAACCGTAAATCTTGACATGTCACGATCATATGGTACGGTTTTAACATCTATGGGATCTCCTATTGCAGGAAACCTTGATGCTCCAATTACAATAATCGAATTTGGTGATTATCAGTGCCATCAATGCAAGAATTGGTTTCACAATACCAAACCTGCAATATTTGAAAACTATATCGACACTGGAAAAGCTAAACTAATCTTTGTCGATTTGGCATTTTTGGGTAGAGACTCCCCTGTAGCAGCACAGGCTAGTTATTGTGCAGATGATCAAGGGGCATATTGGGAGTATCATGATTTACTCTATACGTCACAGCAAGAAATTGATGATGGTTGGGCTAATAAAGAAAGATTGAGAGCATTTGCGTTTAGCTTGGGATTAGACATGGAACTGTTTAACAGCTGCCTTGATTCAGGGAAATACCAAAAAAGAGTTCAAACAAACATTGCAGAATCTCAAAAACAGGGTGCAACTGGAACTCCCACTTTTGTTATTGTAGCACCTAACGGTCAACAACAAAAAATTGTTGGCGCACAGCCATACTCTGTGTTCCAAAATGTATTTGATTCCATGATCTAAGTTGAATACATTTTCTCTTGTGTTTTCGAATCCAAAATACATTCTTCTTGGAGGAATAATTTTTGTAGGTCTCTTAATTCCGTTGTTGATCCTCTCAGAGTATTTATTTTTAGAGCCATATGTCGTCGGACATGTCCCAAAGGATACTGAATTGGGATTTTCCTTAATTGTAATACTGTCTGGACTTGCTGCATTAGTGTTACCAATGAATGTCTATAGAATTAATTTTCTAAGACATTCTAAGAAAAAACTTGGTGGTGGAGTATTTGGATTGATAGTGGGAGCTGCTGCTGGTGCATGTGGGTGTGGACCCGTAGGTTTTGCAATAGTCTCTACATTTGGTAGCATTGGAAGCGTGGCCTCTTCATTTTTAATTACTTATGAAATTCCAATCCGAATGGCAGCCATTGGCATATTGGTTCTGAGCTACTTTACTACTATACGATCATTAAAAGTTGAATGCAAAATAAATTCAGATAATTAGGATTTGTCTCGTCCTTACAAACACCGAGATAGGACGAAAGCTTTGACGAGACAATCCCGTTGAATAAATATACAAATCATAATGAGCATATCAGAACATGCATGTAGCATTCACACAAGCTACGAATACAATTGATCAAATCTATTAGAAATTACCAAAAAGGCAAACTTTTGTAACCTAATTACGTATCACTCACGGAAAAAACCTCTTCATGTTGACTGTGATTTACGTGCCTACAAGACCTACCAAAAAAACATCAGAGGCCGATGAATTAGATGACTCTCAGGATCGATAATATTTCTAGAATTCTTTGATATTTGCGTGAGAGTTTTCAGGTAGTACTATGCCTGCAAATTTCTCTGGATGTATGATCTTTGCTAGAATTTCTACCCCTGTTATCGTTCTTATGCTTGGTTTACTAAAACATGAATTTGCATCCACTGCAAAGACTTTTTGATCCTTTACTGCTCGAAGATTATTCCATCTTTGGTTTTTACTCAAAAATTTATTGTATTCTTCAATAGTTCTTTTTGTATCAAAACCACATGGCATTAGAATAATCATATCAGGATCTGCATTTATGATCTCATCAAGATCCATTCGTCTTGAATGCTCTCCGATTTTACTTATCATGTTTATCCCTCCTGCATATTCTATCATTTGTGGTACCCAATGCCCAGCTGTAAAAAATGGTTCAATCCATTCAATCGCTAAAACTTTGTGCCTTTTTTCATGGTGTGTATTTTGAATTTTTTCTAGTCTTTGTTCTAAAGATTTACAAATTTCTTGTCCCTTATTCTGCACACCAATAATTTCCGCAAGATCTTTAACACTTTGTAAAATCTCTGATAAATTATGTGGGTCCATCGAATGTATCTGTGGCTTTTTTTCTAAACTTTCAACTGCTTGTTGCACAAGATTTGTGTGAGCAGCACAAACCTCGCATGTAGTTTGTGTGACTATCAGATTTGGATCTGCATTTTTTAAATTCTCTTTGTTTAGTTTGAAAATATCTTTTCCTTCCTTGAGTAACTTTGATGTCATGACGTCAATTTCCTTACTATCTAATTTTTCTGGGTCTATCACAGAAGTAATGATTCGAGGCTTTTTCTTTGCATCTTCTGGATATAGGCATTCATGCGTTACACCATAAAGCATATCTTGTGCTCCTAATTCAAATAATAATTCGGTTGCACTAGGAAGAAATGAAATAATTCTTTGTGTCAATACTTTCTTGATAAAATCACAACTTTAAACATCTTTGTTGATTATCGGTCAACTGTTTTTTCAAGACAACTTAATACTCTAATAGGATGATTCACACATATTGCAAAATTCTCAAGATATTAGAAAGGCAATTGAGGCTAAATGGAGAGAACATCTATCAAAATATGGAAATTTGTTTTCATCTGATTCAGTTAGTGGGTCTAGTCCACCATCTGTATTTGTTGGCTCATATAACTATCCCAAAGTTCACGTAGGTCCAATGGTTCCTCCAACACACGGGGATACGTCACTCTTAGATTCTCCAGAAAAATGGCTTGGAAAAAGCCTCGAAGAGATAGTAAATTTTAGACTAAATTTGGTACGTGGGATTCAAAAAGTTGCAGTTTCAGAACCCTCTGGGAGATATATAGAAAACCTGCAAGAGGTGGCAATGGCATCAAGACCCATTGATTCAGATATTGATTTTTTCAAGTCAACTACTCCTATTACTTCCATTGATGGTGAGAGTGCCCCGTTTGGTCCAATCGGTGAGATAAAATCTGCTAAATTTTCTTCATCATCCTCTGAAAAAAATATTGAGAGGGTATACTATGATAAGGATCTCAAAGCTCAAGATGCTGTTCTAAAACTATACAACAGTGGCATAGAGATTTCCAAAATTCAAAAGTGCTTTAGCATTGGAATGATGGGGCAAAAGCGAAAACTCGTTCCAACAAGATGGAGTATAACTGCTACTGATGATATTATTTCAAAGTCATTGATGGAAGAAGTTTTAGACTGTCCAGTAATTGATTCACACAAAGTATTTTCTTTTGAGCATCTTGGAAACCTGTTCTCTGTTATTCTTTTCCCACATCGGTGGATGTTTGAAATGATTGAGGCTTGGTACTCAAATGGTTTGTTAGGTTTTGGTTCTGATTACGAGGATGCCAGAGGAATTGACCATCCGCCAGCTATCGCAGGTGCTTACTTTGCAGCCAAACTAGCAGTTACTGAATATCTCTCAAAAAATAAAATTCAGAGCGGAGTGCTTGTATTACGTGAAATTAGACCCGAGTATGCAATCCCTGTAGGAGTTTGGCAAGTTCGCGAAGGCATACGTGCTGCTATGAAACAGACTCCTACTGTATCTGATACTTTTGATAGTAGTGTTTCTATGGCTTGTACAAAAATGAGTATTAGTAAAAATGAATGGTTGCTTAGGGGTCATATTACTAAACTGCTTAAACAAAAAACTCTTTCTGATTTTTTCTAGAGACATCGAAAAGTTATTTACTTGTAATTGATGTCCATATTTATTGAAATATTATCTTCTCGCAATTGTAACTTTACTTTTTGTCACTCCGGTAGCTGTCTTTGCTCAGACTACTTATGATATTAACATCCCAACTGGAGCTGCTAGTCCATCAGCGCCTTTCTTTTGGCAAACTGAAAAGGATGGAAGTACTAATGGTGAAATTACCATTGTTGTAGGTGATTCTGTCAAGTGGAAGAATGGTGATTCTGCTGCACACACTGTAACCTCTGGCTCTGATTCCATCCCTGATGATATTTTTGACAGTGGCTTGTTTCCTCCTTCAAAAGCATTCACTCATAGATTTACCGAAATCGGCGATTATCCATACTTCTGCATTGTGCATCCTTGGATGACTGGTATAGTACATGTCGAGCTAGGATTCCAGACATTACCAAACGTTGGTGCAAGTGTTGGTGATGGCATGACAAAGGCTGATGTCAAATACCAGTTCAATAGACTAGTGGATAAGGCAATCATTGATGAAAACACTAAATCAATAACTTTTGAATTGCGAGGTCAAACTCAAAGTGATGATCATACATTGACCTTGATCTTACCCCACAAACTGATCAGTGGTACTTATTCTGTATCTGTTGATGGGCAAATAACATCTGATTTTGTTCAGGTGACTGAGAATGATGTTTCTACTTTAACAATCAATTCCCTAAAAGCATCTTCACAAACAGTAACTGTTACTGGAACTTCTGTAGTTCCTGAATTTGGAGCATTTGCTTCGATGATAATGGTGTTTTCATTGATAACTGTAATTATTCTTGTTGCAAAAAGACACAGTGTTCTTAAATTCTAACTAAAATTCCAAAATTTTACCAGTTATTATTTATGTACCATTTCAAGTGCATAATTGATGCAAAGGAATCTAATTATTGGAATTGGAATTATTTCCAGCCCGATATTATTTGCCTTAGCATTTTATCCTGACTCTTTTAGTCTAAGCTGGAATCAAGGACGAGGAGGATTTCTTTTTGCACTAGCGTTTGTTGTTGCTGAATTATTCGGACTCAAAGTGGGAATTTCCAAGAATCGACTCATCGCAACTATTCCACTTGCAATTCTTGTAATTGCATATCTGATATTGCTTGAAAATGGCTTTAGGACAACAATTGAAGATGCTGCTGAAACCTACTCTGTTCAATTAATCTATTCATGGACATGGATGTGGGATTTCATAATAATGACTGCCTTTGTCATTGCCTCACTTTCAATTTATTTTGGAACTAGATGGATTCGATTAAGTCCTGCAGGCCCAATCTTTCTTGGTGGGAGTGCTATAATTTTATCATTAGATGCATTCTTCCCATATGATACACTTGGACCACTGCAATATTTCGTACCTCATCTAGTCAATCTTAACGTCTGGCTTATCAGCTTGTTTGATCTCGGTGTGGCAACCGCTAGAGACAATCTGATGTTTCTAAGGGGTGATCATGGACCATTTGCACTTCAAGTCTTTTGGCCATCTGCTGGTGTTCATAGCATCATCATTTACTCACTTGTAATGATGGCATTCCTACTAAAGATGAACATTCCTAGAAATCGTAAAGCTATATACTTTGGAGTGGGAATCCTTGGCACAATTACTGTTAATGTAATCAGAATCTTTGCATTATCTTATTATGCATTGAAAGTTACTGCTGATCCTGAACGATGGGAAGAGTTTCATTCTGTTGCAGGAGAAATAATGTTCCTTCCTTGGCTGTTTATCTTTTTAATGATTGTAATGACAATAGAAACAAGAAGAATAAAAAAGCTAGAAGCTAATTCAAATCAAAAATAATTATCTATGCTTCTTTGTCCTTTTAATTCTGAAAGCTCTGACACTTTAACTCCTAATCGACGTATTGTTTTTACTTGATCATCTAGTGCTTCTTTTAGTAATTGTTCAGCAGTTTTCTCTAATTCATCTAGACTAGTTGTGGGATTTCTTAACATGCGTGATTTAGTTTTATTTGATAAATCTGAATTTACAAATTGAATTCCAACTGATTTGAACATTCTATTTTTCTTTAAAACGACTTGATGCAATTCAGAACAAATTTGCTTTAAATTCTCACTCAAAAATTTCAAATCCTTGGAATCCTCCTTGAGAGTAGAAATCTTACTGTATTGAATACTAGGTTCTCTCTCTGAAACTGGCTCCGAATCTATTCCTCTAACTGCGTTATAGATGTAAGTTCCTGTCTTTCTTCCAAATTCTTTGTTTAGAGTAAATACATCTAATCTTCTTAAATCTCCAATTGTTTTGAAATTCATCTGAGTAAATCGCTCTTCTGTTTTTTTGCCAATCCCTGGAATGTCCCTAATTTTTAAAGGCTCTAAAAAACTGTCTACTTTTTCAGGAGTAACAATCGTTAGTCCGTCTGGTTTTTTGTAATCGGATGCAATTTTTGAAACAAGCTTGTTTGGAGATATCCCAACCGAGCATGTGAGTTTTACATTGTCTCTGATAGAATTTTTTAATTGTTGGGCCAGATGTCCTGCACGATTGTAATCTCCTTCTGTTTTTTTTGTTACATCCAAGTATGCTTCATCTCTGCCGACATACTCAAAAATATCTGCAAATTCTTCCATGATGTTCATAGCTTTTTGTGATATGTCTGAATAGAAATCAAAATCTGTTGGAAGAAACACCGCATCTTTTCTTTCTTCCAATTTTCTTTTAGCAAATTTAATTGGTAATCCTGATTTTACGCCGTACTTTCTTGCAGTATAATTAGCAGTAGCTATTGCACCACTATCTTCCCCTCTATCAGAAAATACACAGACACAAACTGGTTTTGTTTTTAATTCAGGTGATCTTACTTCTTCACACTGAGCATAAAAATAATCAAAATCAATGTGAAAAATCACTCTGTAATCCATCACCTAACATAGTTACAAAATACATATTATGATATCGGGAAGATTCATCTAAATAGCAAGAAATATGATTCAAAGTATGGATTCCCCCTTGTCTGTTGGTCCTGATGGTATTAAGATAAAACCTGAATTAATGGAGCGTGAGAAATTATATCATTGCTTATTTGATGAAAAAATCTTACTTGTCTACAAAGACAGTCAAGATGTTTTGAATTGTTATGAAGTTGAAGAAAAGGAATTAGTAGAAAATGTAAAAACAATATCAAATAGTGATGAAATTGAGAAAATATTTCAAGACTACATAGAAAAACAAAACCTCAAAAATTAAATAAAAGCGAATCAGTCTTTGATTAGGCAACATAATGAGCGAACAAAAAAAACCTAATGATGCAGAAGAAATTTTATCCGAGTTTCAAAAATCGCAAAACCCTAAAACTGAATCTGAAGAAATTCCAAAAGAATCTATTTCTGAATCAATCGAAACCCCGGAATCTGCACCTGAGCCTGAATTAATTTCACAAAGTGAACCTGAGCCCACAAAAGAACCCGAAACTCAACCTCGAGAAGTTAAAGCAGAAGAAGATGACGGGGAAAATCCTGGCGGTGGTTCTAATCTTGAAAGAAATGTAATCTTTGTTGGAGTAAAACCAATCATGACTTATGTTACCGCAACACTCACACAATTAGCTGCACAACCAACAGTCACGATTAAGGCAAGAGGGAAACGAATTACTCAGGCAGTAGATGTATCCCAAATGATTGTCAAGCGAATGGATACTGTAGGATATGTTGTTAGTGATGTTAGGATTGCATCTGATTCTCTTACATCACAAGATGGCAAGCAGCGTAATGTGTCTACTATCGAAATTGATATCACAATCAAAAAGTAAGAAGAAATTCTATTTGTTATTTGGATTGCTCCCTATAATGGGAATTTTACTGGCATTTTACATTTCAGACTCGTGTGTATACCAACATGCATCCATACTCGGTAATCTGTCTGACCTTGAAAAAAACTTTGATCCCGTAACTTGTGAAATCATTCTGGATAGGGTCATAAACTTTAATGAAAAATGTGAGCCTGAGATTGAAATTATGGATTGCGGTTAATACAAAACATCTTGCAAAAATGTAATTCCAAAATAAATCAGCAGACCACTAATTCCTATCATGAAAATTTTATAATTTCTATTTGATAATAACCCAGAACCTTTTTTTGATACTAGCGCTACTGACATCAACCATACATAATCCATCCAAATGTGTAGACCAAACATTATTGCTAATCCTGCAAAAGACCAAATCTCAATGGAATCTGTGATTAGTTTTAGGCCAATGGTGAACCACCAAATAATAAAAAATGGATTTAATCCGGTAAACAACATGCCTGCAAGAAAAGGACCGTGTCTTGATTCTGATTTTAATTGAAATTTTTCTTTGAAAATTGATTTAATTTGTAATGCTGCAAATACAAATAATGCTAGTGCTCCAACTACTGATATAATTATCCTAAATTCTGGAAACTTATCTAACGAAATTACTCCAAATCCCAATAACAAAATCAGTGGAAATTCTATTATTGTATGGCCATATGCCACCTTTAATCCTGCTTTTGCGCCCTGTCTTATGCCATAGGTAACATTAGCAGCAAACAATGGACCTGGTGACATAACTCCAGATGATGAAATGATTATAACGGTAACAGCAAATGCAATTATCTCATTCAATTTTTATTCAAACTACTGTTAGGGGAGAACAATAAAAACGAGAATTATTGATAAATTCCTTCTTTAAGATTTTTAGCCTCAGTGTCTGTTTCTTTAATTATTTTCTCTGCTCTTTCTGCCTCTTTGTTCAGAGTTGAAATATCGCATGATGCTCCAGGGACTAGTTTTGAAATTGCCATACACAACTGCGCACTAGACTTGAAATCTGGTCCTTGTTCCATTGAATTGAAGAGCACTGCAATGACATTTTGTCCATTTATCATTCCTTGATTAAGCAAAGATCCTGGAATACCTGGTATTGTTCCATGCTGTAAAACATGAATTCCTACTTCCTGAATCTTTTTTCTTGCCTCCTTAGTACTGCCTGCAGCAATAATTTGTTCTGATTGATTTGGTGCACGTACTCCAATGCTAGTTATGATGTACTTTATTCCATGCTTCTTTGCCCACGAAAGCATGAATCTGGCCATCTGCTTGTGGAGTGATTCATGTAATGTTAGATATGATGAAAAAACTGCTACATTTAGCTCGTTTTGTACAAAAATACGTGTTGGGTAATTAGGCTCTCCATCTTTGATCAAACTCACTGGAGGAAAAGTATCTGAATCTATTATAGCTGCAACTTCAAAACCTGTAGTATTGATTAATGATTCAGAAGCTATAGCACTAGCAAATCCTGCCGAGGGGAACCCATCTACTAAAAAACCATCCTTTACACTAATGGGTCTTAACTCCTTAATCTTAAACCTAGGCTGATTCATAGTTGGTTTAACTTAACATAGAATAATAGGTTTATTCCTTATTGTGTGCATTAGCATTATAATTTTAGAAAAAAGAAAAATAAAATTAAATTCTATTAATTATTTGGTGGTGGATTTGATTGTGATTTTCTTTGTTTTTTTGACATTTTGACACCTCTGATGATAAGATGAGATGCAAATTATTATGATTACACATCATACTGTGGTATGCCTTTTTCTTATTTAGCATGACAAATTACTCTAGTATATTTTCTCTCAAGATTCAATAGTGGTTTATTTTTTTAAAAAATATGGCTACAGAGATTGCATTGACATATGGAATCATTTCAATTATTATCGCTGCCGCTGTGTTTATACTTGTAAAACAAATTATCAAGATTAAATTTAAAAAACTAAAAGGCTCTGGTAAGCTTTTGGGTCTTGCTGGTTTGGGAATTGGTTTATCTGAATTAGTATTTCTTGGAATTAACTATGGCATATTTGGATTCGCACTTGAAATTATTACTTCTATTGGTGTAGGAATGGTTGTCTTTGGTATTGCCTTACAACATCAGCTAAAAAACATCGCAGCCGGTCTTAGCTTATTTTTTAATAAAGAAATTGACGTGGGTGATGTTTTACGAATTAAGGACGATAAGGGTGTGATAATAGAAATTCATCTGACACATACTGTTGCACTCACAGATAAAGGAGAGAGAATTTTAGTCCCAAATCAAAAATTTGCTGAAGATGTAGTGATAATAAATCATAGGCCAAAAAAGAACTATGAAGAATTTTGATTGCACTAAATATGATTATAAGACCCCTGACCACATTAATGGTGAATAATTTTGTTGACAGAAAAACAAGTAAAAGAACTCGAAAAAGCTTGTACTGAACTTTTAAAATTAGATAAAGTTCGTCATGTCGGTGTCATAAACAAACTAGGTCAACGTGTGGCTGGTGGCTTTAAGAAAGGTGTAAAACCTCTTGTCAATGAAAAACAACTTCGAATGGTATACATGCAAATGCGTTTGGATTTTGAGATGAGAAAAGAATTAGACAAAATTCTAGGCCCTATTGATTACATTGCTTCTCGTCGCACAAATCAACTCATAATTAGCGTGCCAGATCGTGATGATATCGTTTTGATATCTGCTGAGCCTGATGCTGACGATAAGGTCATCATAAAGAAGGCCGAGGAGTTATTTGACGATATTCACATTAAAACCGTAAAATGATTCGAATAGAATAAATCTATGTTATTTACTATATTTGCAATAACTGTTAATGACCGATTCTCATTCACGTGCCCAAGTAATTGTTCGAACTGTCACTCACGATGACATTCCAAAAATTGTAGAACTTCAAAAGGCTTCTTTCCCTACAATGGCAGCTGAAGGTGTTTATTGGAAACCTGATCAGCTAGCTGCTCATCTCAAAGTTTTTCCAGAAGGACAGTTCTGTGCAGAGTATAAAGGAAATATTGTGGGCTCTTGCAGTAGTTTGATTATCACACTAGAGCCAGAATACAAAGAACATACTTGGAAAGAAGCTTGCGGGACAAGCATATTTGAAAATCACGATCCCAAAGGAGATTCATTATATGGTGCAGATGTATCAACACATCCTGATTACCGACGACTGGGTATTGCTACAAAGATTTACAATGCAAGAAAAGATCTTGCAATAAAACTAAATCTACGAAGAATAATTGCTGGTGGAAGACTCTTCAATTACTGTGACTATGCAAAACAATTCTCTCCTGAAGAATATGTAAAGAAGGTCAAAAAACACGAAATCAAAGAACCTGTCTTGTGTTTTCAATTGCGAAACGGTTTTAAATTTATCAAAATTCTCCCAAATTACATGAAAGATCCCAGATCATTAAACTATGCAACTTTTATTGAATGGAAAAACCCACACTTTAAGGAAAAATCATGATTATAGACTGCCACGTTCACGTAAATCAGTATGAACTTCTACAAAATGTTCCTTCATTAGAAGAACGACTAAACATGTTGCAAATTGAGATGGCAAGTAACAATGTAGATTATGCACTCATTCTATCATCTTACAAGGTTAATTCTGAACGACCTTCAACTAAACAAATTATTGATGCAATAAAAAAATATGATAATCTAGGAGTGGTAGCTGGAGTTACGGTTGATAATCACACTGATGAAGAATTCCAACTATACAAACAATGGATTAAGGATGGCTTGATAAAAGGACTAAAGATTTACGCAGGATATGAACACTATTATCCTTACGATGAACGATATAACCGAGTCTATGACGCATGTCAAGAATTCGACATTCCAGTAATGATTCATACTGGTGATACTTACTCTCCAACAGGTAAACTTCGATATTCCAGACCTCTCAACTTAGATGATGTTGCAGTAGAACATCCTGACGTTAAGATTGTGTTATGCCATCTTGGAAATCCTTGGATTCAAGATGCACAAGAAGTCATTTACAAAAACAAGAATGTGTATGCAGACATATCTGGACTTGTAGTGGGCGATTTTGATCACTATTTTGAAAAGATGATGAAAGAAAAGGTGGCAGAGCTAATCAACTATGCTGGCGAACCAAAATATTTGATGTATGGAACTGACTGGCCAATTAGCACAATGGATTCATATCTTAATTTTGTCGCAAAATTAAAGATCAAAAGAGAGTATAGAGATCTTTTGATGTATCAAAATGCAAAGGATCTATTTAGAATATCTTAGAAATTTATTTTAATTTCGCAAGCAATGCCGCATATAAGAACGGAAGAATGGTTGTTACTTCTGCATGTAATGTAGATTGCATAGCTTTTTGCGTAACCTTTCCCCATGAAATCGCTTCTCTGACTAGCGCTCCACTTAAACTACCATCAAATTCTTGTGCCGTTGTAATGTATAGTGCATAGTCTAATCCTTCTCTATACTGATTCCACCACAATGTATGGTGTTTAGAAATCCCCCCTCCTAGCATGAGTGAGCCAGATTTTTCTGCCTTGAAGATTAATCCTGATAGTAAATCTGCATCTGCAACAAGATTTAATTTAAAATCTGAATGTTTTTGAGAAAATAACCAAATTTGACTGCCGACTGCTCCATCCATAATTCCGGGAACAACAACTGGGATGTTATTCTTGTATGCCCAATGCAAAAATGAATCCTCACCCAAATGTTTACCAATCATTCTTGTAATGTCTGCAGTGGACATTTCCTTTACTCCTGACTTGTATTCTTCTTCCAGAAATTTTTGCATTTTTTCTTCTATAAGTGGACCATAACTCTCCATTGGAACCAACACATTTCCTAATCTGTGAATATTCTGATTTGCTAATTCATTATCGTCCATAGTAAATGATCCTTCTTTGTAGTTAGAATAATGCCTGGCAATATCATGATCAAGTGCCCCACACGTTGTAATTGCAACATCAAACCATTTGTTTTTGAGCATATCTTTGATTATGCCTCGTAATCCTGTAGATACAATAGCCCCTACAAATGAAACAAACTTTAGGCATTTTTTATCTGAAATCATTGAAGTTAAAATTTCCAAACCCATAGAAAGATTCGTCGATTCAAAACCTCCTGACTTTGATAATTCATCAAAGATTTGTAGAATGTCCGAGTCTGATTTAATTTCTATGTCCTTGACTGGATTACCTGGTTCAATCATAATAGAAAATTTTGTCCCGAGTATAAAATTCTGTCTTGGAATAATATGACTTGATTAATTCATGAACCCTTTTAGGAAAACTTTAAACCTTGTCTGATAACACAAACTGCGAATGGTTGAAAAGATCAAAGTAGGTCTTGTGGGAATTGGAAATTGTTTTTCGGGTTTAATACAAGGAATTGAATACTATAGACAAAACCCCTCTCAGCAAGTAATAGGAATTATTCATGAAAAATTAGCAGGTTATGGAATTCATGATATTGAATTTGTAGTTGGATTTGATGTTGGAGAAAATAAAATTGGAAAAACAATCAATGAAGCAATTTACGAATATCCAAACATGGTTACCTGGATTCCAAAAGAGAATATGCCAAAAACAAATGCCAAGGTCTTTGAGAGTCCAATCTTAGATGGTGTAGGATTATGGGTTGAAAATAGAATTAAACCAATTAAGAGTAACAAAACAGATGAACAACTGGCAGAAGAGATAAAAAAACAAATTAAAGAATCTGGGGCAGAAATTCTTGTCTCATATCTTCCTGTAGGATCAGATAAAGTTACACAGTTTTGGGCACAGATGTGCCTTGATACTGGCACTGCATTTGTTAATTGTATACCCTCTTTCATTTGTTCAGATGAAACTTGGGGTAAAAAATTTGCAGAAAAAGGAATTCCAGTAATTGGTGATGATATTAAAGGGCAAGTAGGTGCAACAATAGTTCATCGAACTCTTGCTAGATTGTGTAATGATCGTGGAACTAAGATTGAGAAGACATATCAAATCAATGTTGGAGGAAATACTGACTTTTTGAATATGAAAGAACAAGACCGACTTGTCAGCAAAAAGATTTCTAAAACTGAAAGTGTCCAAAGTCAATTAGATGAAAGATTAGACGATGACCAAATTTACGTTGGACCTTCTGATTTTATACCCTTCTTAGGAAATACCAAACTCATGTTTATGAGAATTGAAGGAAGGCAATGGGCAAATATTCCATATAACATGGAAGTTAGGCTTGAGGTTGATGACAAGGCAAACTCTGCAGGTATTGTCATTGATGCCATCCGTTTAGCAAAGATTGCACTTGACAGAGGTATTGGCGGTCCTATCTATCCTGCCAGCGCATATTTGATGAAACATCCTCCAAAACAAATGACTGATCCACAAGCAAAGGCTTCATGCGAAGAATTTGTTTCAGGAAAATCTAACTAAACTTATTTTCATCAGAAAATCTTGATGCTCTGCTTTTCTTATGTTTTGAGAGAGTAAACTCCTGAGTAACTGATGAATTTGGTTTATTCAAAATTTTGTTCTTTGGTAAGTATACTTGTGACTTTTCATGAAGATCTACAATTATACTCTTTCCGCCAAATTTTTGGTTCAAAACATTAGCCGCAACGATTGGAATTCGATTCTCCAAAGCCCTAGTCTGAACATAAAGATGCCAAGGAGTTATTCCTCTTTTAACAATCCTGCTTGGTGAGAAGATAACTTCTGCGCCCTTTCTTGCCAATGAGTTTACTACCTTAGGAAACACCATGTCGTAGCAGATTACAATGCCAAACTTACAACTGGTTTTGAAAATTTTTGCTCTATCTCCGGGTCTTATCAGACGTCTTTCATAATCAAAAGGGTGAATTTTTTCTTGTTTTCCAATAATCTCCCCTTTAGGATCGATTACTGGTGCAGAGATGATGAGTTTGTTTTTAATTTTTTCATAAAACGCTCCAGGAATAATAGTCATAGAGTAATCTTTTGCGATCCTTTGAAATTCTAAAAATTCCTTCTCAAAATCATTAATGTTGTTATTTTTTAACCACTGTTCAGGAAGGCATACAATATCAGTCTCTTTCTTTCCCAACCGTAAAAGGATCTGTACTATTTTACAAATTCCTGCTGAATTGGAAGAAATCTGACCAGTCTGAATTATTCCTAATTTTACCATGATATTCTAGTCTAATTCTGTAATAAGTAGGCACGCTCATTACGATGGAATTGCGAACCCTACAATAATTCTCATCATGGTCAACTAAACTTGTTAACAATCGATTATCCAACCAAAATGGAAAAAATAGTCATTGGTTCATATCAAAAAAGTAGAGATCTTTGGATTCAAATCATTTGGTTTTAAAAACACTATTGTAGATTTTCAGCCTGGACTAGTATCGATCTCTGGACCAAACGGATCAGGTAAGAGCAACATCCTAGATGCAATAATTTTTGCAATGGGTGAAAATCGTCCTAAAACAATGCGAGTTGACAAATTAAGATCTTTAATGCATGATATTGAAGGAAATCGACGTGGACCAAAAATGGCACGAGCAAGTGTTCACTTTGATAACACTGATCGCAAAATACCCGTAGATTCTGATAATGTCGAAATCACAAGAGAGATGGATGATAAAGGTGAAAATAATTATTATCTAAATAAGAAAAAAACAAACAGAACTCAAATTTTAGATCTTTTAGATGTCGCAAATGCTGGATTAAACCAATTAAACGCAGTCCAACAAGGAACCGTAACAAGAATATCTGAATTTACCCCAGAAGAAAAAAGACAAGCCATTGAAAACTTAATCGGTTTGTCATATTTTGATGAAAAGAAAGCAGAATCTCAAAAACAACTAGAAGAAGCAGACAGACGTCTCGAAATTGCTCTTGCCAGAATGGATGAAATTAAAAAACGAATTGACGAGCTTGAAGAAGAAAGAAATCTCAAAATGCGTTATGATTTTCTAGAGCGAGAGCTGAATCGACTAAACGCAATATCGGCTGCAAACAAAATGAGAACAGTCAAATCTGAAAAACTAACCAAAGAAAAATCATTTAATGAGATTTCTGCCGAAGTAACTAAACTATCTGAAGAGCGGGAAATTATTCGAAAAGAGATTCAAGAACTTGATGAGAAGAAACTAAAATTCATGGATGAAGTTAATGCATACAATCAGGCCAAAGCCACAATTGATACTGAACTAAGTGACGCAATGCAGCAGTTTGAGGAGACAAATAGCGGAATAGTTACTGCCCAAAAACGAATTCAGCAAATCGATTCTCATATTCCTGAGATAAAGCAGGAAATCCAAGAAATTCACCAAAAACAGGATTCTATTAAGACCGAAACCAATGAACTATCTGATTCTATTAGCCAAACTAACACTGAAAAGCAAAAACTCGAGGCTGACATACTTCAGCTTGATGCGCAACGAAACAAAGTTCTCCAAGAACAATCTCATGTTACTGCAAAAAAAGTTGAAGTAGATAGAAAAATTAAAGATCTTAGGGAAAAACTAAACTCTGCAAAGCTTGCCCTATCCCAAGTAGAATCTGAAATTCAGGATATTGATAACAAAATTGTAACAAATAATAACAAAAAAGCAACTTATGAAGTTGAATCACAAAAACTTTCTGGACTAAAAAACAAATTAGAATCAGTACAAGCAAATCATCAAGCATCAATTACCGAACTAAAATCTCGAATATCTCAATTAATATCAAAACGAGAAAAATTTGAAAAAGATATTGAAGATTTATCATTAATCTTAGACAAGTCAAGTAATGCTGCAGCACAATATGAAGCAAAGATCAAAGTTGTCAAAAGTGTAATGCATGAAGATTACTCAATTGCAAAATTAAAAGAAGAATCTGACAAGTTGGGCATTGAGGGTCTTGTATACGAAATGATTACTTGGGATAAACAATATGAGCGTGCAGTCTTAGCTGCCGGTACTGATTGGATTAAAGCTATAGTTGTAAAAGACTTTGCAACTCTTCTTAGCCTTGCGGAAGTAGCACGTGATAAAAAACTACCAAAGTTAAAAATTATTCCACTAGATGCAATTCCAAACTTTAAACTTGATTTACCCCAAGACAAAGGAATCATTGGAATATTATCTGATTATGTGAAATGTGACTCTCAATATTCTGCATTAAAGACATTTTTGTTTGGTAATGTTATTTTGACTGACTCTAGATCCTCTGCATACCGAATATCAAAGGCCGGTTACAAAGCTGTTACGGTAGAAGGTGAATTCTTTGAGTCAAAATCAAGTGCAGTAATTGTTGATATTAATTCAAAAATTTCCAAACTCACAAAAATTATTTCCATGAGTACTTCTGTTGATGGCCTACTTAGCTCAATCAGTCTTCTCAAACGATACATCCAGAAAAAGAAGACCTCATTGAAAAAACTTGATGATACTATAGAAAATCATAGGGAGCGACTTTCCACATCTGAAACCGGTTTGGCTACAACAAAACAAAGTTTGAATGACTTAATCTGGAAACTAAATGGTACCTCCCAAATGAGTGTGCAATTAGGCACAAGAAACGCTGATTTGGAACAGAAAAAATCAAGCCTGAAAACAGAGATCGTCCAAAAAGAGTCCTATGTATCCTCTTTGGAGGAGCGCATTGAGATGGTTCAGGAGAACTATGCTGAAGGCGAGCAAACAAGGATTGCAAATGAGCTTTCCAGACTAAATGAGAGAAAAGCATCTCTTGATTCAAAAATGACTAGCATAATGGCTGAATTTAGAGAAAAATCATCAAAGCTTGCATCCCTTAATGCTCAAGAATCAAAAGAAGAGAGCACAATACGTAACCTTAACGATGAAATTTTAACATTGGAATCTGAAAAACAAGATTTAACATCACGAATTGCAAATCTTGAACAAGAGAAAGTTGCAAAAAATGAATCCTTAATCAAACTAAGAGAAAAAGAACAAGAATTAATTTCTACTTCTGGAACGTCTGTATCTCAACTAAAAGAATATGATGATAAATTAAAAGAACTAAACGATCGTGACCGTTCATTGACAAAAGACATCAACTCATATGAACGACAAACTGATTCTCTATCTCGTGATCTACGTGACCTAACCGAAAGTGAAACCAAACTCAATAAATTATTAGAGACATTTGGTTTTGATGAGAGTATCTCAACATTTGATGTAGAACCTCTACTCATAGCATTGTCTTCGGAACAAAGATCATTAACAGCATTAAATGCAAAAGCACCTGAAACATACATTGAAGTATCTGATGGATACCGTTCAATGTCTACTAGAAAGAATTCCTTAGAACAAGAACGTAACTCCATTGTAAAATTCATTGAAGAAATTGAAAAAGACAAAAGACAAACCTTCCTTGATGCCTTTGATAAGGTGGATAAGGAAATACGTCACATATTTACAAAAATGACTGGAGGAAATGCTTGGTTAGAATTACAAAATGAGGATGACATATTTAATTCTGGAATTTCTTACCTTATCCAATTCCCCAATAAGCCAAAACGTGAATCAACATCAATCAGTGGTGGTGAAAAAACACTTGCTGCAATTGTATTTGTTTTGGCATTACAAAAACTAAAGCCTTCTCCGTTCTATCTCTTTGATGAAGTTGATGCACATCTTGATGCTCCAAACTCAGAAAGACTCTCTAAAATTTTAGAAGAGCGTTCCAAAGAAAGTCAATTCATTATGGTGTCTTTGAAAGACTCTGTTGTACAAAAGGCTCAACTAATCTATGGTGTTTATCCAAAGAATGGTGTTTCTCAAGTGGTAACTTACAAAGACAAACGATTGCCATCAATGGCTAAAACCTAGATTTCAACAAAACAGGCGACTTTGCGACCAAATTTTGATTCTAATTTTGGTTCATCCTTGCATTTTTCGATTGCATAGGGGCATCTTGAACGAAATCTGCATCCGTGATATTGCTCAACATTCGCAACTGGTTCATTGATGCGAATTTTTTTCTCTTTGTGAAGGTTTTCTGGATCTGGTTCTGATATTGCATCAATTAATGCTTGAGTGTACGGATGTTTTGGATTCAAAAGAACTTCTTTGATTGGACCTTGCTCAACAATTTGCCCCAAATACAAAATTGCAATTGTATCTCCAAAATATTTTGCCGTTGCTAAATCATGTGTAATGTAGATAAATGTAATCTCATATTTTTTCTTGAGTTCCTCCATTAGCTCTAACATTTCTGCTCTGATGGAAACATCCAACATAGATACAGGTTCATCTGCAATCAAAATCTTGGGCTTTAATGCCAAAGCCCTTGCTAAAACAATTCTTTGTCTTTGCCCACCTGATAACATATGGGGATATTTATTGACAATATTTTCAGCAGGTTCCAATCTGACTTCTTTTAAAACTTGTAGCACCCTTGCTTCAATCTCTTTTTTGGTTCCAAAATTATGTATCTCTAATGGTTCTGATATGATATCTAAAATTTTCATTCTCGGATTTATTGAGTCATATGGGTCCTGATGGATCATTTGACATTGCATTCGTATTTCATTGATACTTTTTTGCTCATCAGTGATTTTCTGTGATTGTAAGATGACATTTCCTTCATCTGGTTGAATTGATTTAAGAATTAATTTTGCAATTGTTGTTTTTCCGGAACCTGATTCTCCTGCTAGCACAAAGACTTCTCCTTTTTTTACTTCAAATGAAACGTTATCTACTGCGTGTACCGTAGATGACTTTGAAATAAAAATACTCTTTTTGGTAAAATATTTTTTTAAATTTTCAACTTGTAATATGTAACTCAATACCATGTGTATATTTTTGCAGTATATCAAGAAATTGTACAAAATTTAGGATAAGGCATTTATTTACAAAAAAATTCACTTTGAATACTTGCACTCAAAAACAATATTACAAGAATTAGGATACAACCTACATGAGGTCAATCCTAGATTACATTATTTTAAGCCAAATACATCAAAAACAGAAAAAACATTTGCTGAAGAGATTTCATACAGTTTAACCCAAAATTCCAAATTTATTCATCCAAAATTCTTCTATGATCAAACCGGCTCGCGCCTCTTTGAACAAATTTGCCACCTACCGGAGTACTATTTAACCCGAACCGAGATTTCAATCTTAAAATTTCTTAAAAATGAACTACCTCAGTTTTTAGATAAATCCTATAGGTTAGTTGAATTAGGTAGTGGCTCATCCACCAAAACAAAACTATTGTTGGACATTTTGCATGATTTACAAGAGCGTGTAGAATATTTTCCAATAGACATATCTGATATTCTCAAAGAAGGTTCTCAATCTTTATTGGAATCATATGAAAATTTACACATTACTGGAGTAATTGACACATACGAGGGTGGCCTAAAGTTTATCAAATCATTTGATAATACTCCAAATCTAGTTGCATTCTTGGGTTCTAGTTTTGGAAATTTTGAATATGATGATAGTATAAGATTTCTTCATGACGTAAATTCTACAATGAAGCAATCCGATTTGTTTTTAGCTGGTATTGATCTTGTCAAGGATAAAAAAATACTTGAAGATGCGTATAATGATTCACGTGGGGTTACTGCACAATTCAACCTCAATGTTTTACAAAGAATTAACAATGAACTTGATGCAAATTTTGATATTGACAAGTTTTATCACAAGGCTGAGTTCAATGAGAAAGAAAATCGAATTGAAATGTATCTTCGCTCAAAAGAAGTACAATCTGTAAATATTCCTAAAGCAAATTTGAGTATAGATTTTGTTAAAGATGAGTTAATTCACACTGAACACTCTCACAAATACACTGTATCTCAAATTGAAAACATGATGGATGAAACAAATTTTGAAATTAAAAAAATATGGCAAGATCCTTACCAAAATTATTCTATGATTCTTGCATCAAAGATTTTCTAAATATCTTGAGCGCATCTAAATCCTGAAAACAACCATCTTTCATCTAATCTGAAAAAATTCCTGTAACTAGATCTGATTGACATCTTTGGTGTACCAAAAGATCCTCCTCTGAGAACTTTTTGATTTGTAAACCACTTATCATTATATTCATCAAATCCTGATTTGAATCCTGGATATCCTATAAATTCTGATGATGTCCATTCCCAAACATCACCTATCATCTGATAGCATCCATAGTGACTTTTCCCTAATGCAAATGAACCAATTTCTGTAGTATTCCATATGTATGACTCTAGCAAATTTGCGTGATCTTCTGTTGGCTTTTCATTCCCCCATGGAAATAGTGTTTTTCTTTGTTTTTTCTCATCCCAACAAGCTGCTTTTTCCCATTCTGCTTCAGTTGGGAGTCTCTTTCCTGCCCATCTGCAATAGGCATCAGCTTCATAGAAACTTACATGACATACAGGTTCGTTTGGATTAATTTTTCGTTTTCCCAAAAAATCATGAGTCTTCCACTCTCCATCCTCGTGTAGCCAGTACATTGGGGCTGTCCAATTATTCTCTTTTACTTTTTCCCAACCATCAGATAACCATAATTTGAAATTTTGATACCCGCCATCTTCTATGAATTTGAGATAATCTCCATTGGATACTGGTACTGAATCAATTTTAAAATCATTAAGGTACACCTGATGTTCGGGTAATTCAATATCATAACAGAACTCATGACCTGAATATCCCATAGTGTATAATCCCCCATCAATTTTGATGGACTCTTTTGTGACATGAGTAGAACTTTTCGGTATGTTTTTTTGAATTGGTTGATATGCATCTGCAAGTAGATGTTGTAAATCATATACCAATAATTCTTGATGTTGACATTCGTGGTTCAGACCCATAATAAACAAATTTTTGATTTTATCGTCTGCCGGATTTTTTTCAAGAAAATCCGAAACGCGTTTGTTAATAATATGATAATACTGAATTATTTCATCTACGGTGGGTCTGGAAATAATACCTCTTTTGTCTTTATCATGTGGCTTTCCAAATTGTTGGTAATACGAATTGAGATACTCTGAAAATTTTTTTGAATAAAACTCATAGTTATCAGTAATTTTGCTTAAGATCACTTCATACAACCAACTAACGTGTCCCAAGTGCCACTTTGGAGGACTCATGTATGGCGCAGTCTGCACTACATAGTCATCTTTTTCTAAATTTTTTACAAGATTTAATGTCCTATTTCTTGTTTCGATAAACTCATCTAATATTGAAATCTGTTCTGACTCTTCTGATACTGCCGTCATGATTTTCAAAAAACCATTTCAGACTATATATTTTGGGTTAATATCCTCTGGCAAATAATGGCATCATCACGCTTTGTTCGTGACAAAAAATACATTTTTTTGTAGAATCTTCAGAATCAAAAGGAATCACTCTGATATCTGCCCCTGTTTCATCTTTGATTTTCTCTTCACATGACTTTTTTCCACACCAAGGTGCCTTGAAGAAACCTCCTTTCTCAATATTGTTTTTTAGCTCATCGTATTCTGAAATTGTCTTTATCATGGATTCTAGAATTTTTCTTCCTTCTTGGAGCATAGCATCTTGAATATTATCTAAAATTGCTGGAATTGAGTCAATAGCAGAAAATTCAACATCTAGTTTTTCTTTATTGTGACGTTTTGCAATAACAACTTTATTCTTTTCAATATCTTTTGGACCTATTTCTATTCTGAGTGGTATGCCTTTTAATTCCCAATCATGAAACTTGTATCCTGGTGTGATCTCTTTTCTATTATCTACGTGAATTCTGAGATTTTTTACTTCTAACTTTTCTTTTATTTCTGTGGCTTTGGTCATAACTTTGCTCTCATCCTCATCTGAATAATAAATTGGAACAATTACAATTTGTATTGGAGCAACCTTTGGTGGTAAAACTAATCCTTTATCATCACCATGTGTCATTATCATTGCTCCAATTAGTCTCCATGATACTCCCCATGATGTCTGCCATGCGTTATGTTCCACATTATCTTTATCGGCAAATTTGACATCAAATGGTATAGAAAAATTCTGTCCTAGAAAATGCGATGTTCCCATTTGGAGTGCTTTGCCATCAGGCATCATTGATTCCATCGTTGTCGTATACACTGCTCCAACAAATTTTTCTTTTTCACTCTTAACACCTGTTATTACTGGAATAGCTAACTCTTCTTCTACAGTTTTTTTATAAATTTCAAGAATTGCAAGCACTTCTTTTTCAGCTTCTTGCTGTGTTGTGTGAACTGTATGCCCTTCTTGCCATAAGAATTCTGATGTTCTAAGAAAAGGTTTGGTAGCTTTAATCTCTGCACGAAGTGCAGTATTCCAGAAGTTTATCTTCAAAGGAAGATCTCTCCAACTTTTTATCCATTTGGAGTACAACGAGTAGGCCAATGTTTCTGAAGTTGGACGTAATGCTAGTCTGTCTCCAATCTCATTTTCACCCGAGTGGGTTACCCAAAAAACTTCTGGGTTAAATCCGGAAAAATGTTTTTTTTCTTTTCCTAAAAGTGATTCCGGAATTAATACTGGTAGAAATCCATTACGAATATCTCGCTTTGAGAATTTTTCATCAAAAGTTTTTTTTAATGATTCCCAAATGGCATAACCATCTGGTCTAAGTACGATTAATCCTTTAACTGGTGCGTAATCTGCAAGATGTGCTTTCAGTACTACTTGTGTATACCATTCACTGAAATCGTCATTTTTTTTGGCAGTTATGCCTACTTCCTTACTCAAGCTGGTTTTTGTTGAGAATTTTCACTAATGAGCCTTTCGTGGATAGTTATGACTTTGGTTATTTCAGAGGGTCCCCTTTACAGAGAACATTGCCCATAACTCTGCTCTGGAAATTTGAACAAACAAAACATTGTATGAAATGTGTACCGTCACCTAAAATTGGGCAGTCGACATATTCTTGTTTCATTCGTTTGAGCATTTTTGGACTAACTCCTTTTAACTTTAGTTTTCCTTTATCGTCCATCATTCCAGATTCCTTCAATTCTGCTTTTACGTCATCTGGAATCTTTTGTCTTTTCTCAGTTGATTTTACTTCAACTTCGTATTTGTGTTCAAGTTCGTCCATGAAAAATACCATAATTATGTTCGATTTATTACTAGCGGTCCCGATCCAAAATTGAATTTAAACTTTAATATAATTAATTTTTTGAGATGAAATCAGAAAACAATTGTTGGCAATTTTCGATGTTGAAGGCGTACTCTTTGATGCTGAATACTTACCGATTCTCGCAGAAAAATTAAACAAAGAAGACGAAATTTGGGAAATCACCAAAAAAGGAATTCAAGGAGCTATTAACTGGGAAGAAGGTCTTAAGACTAGAGTTGAAGCATTACGTGGATTAAGTTATGAGACATGTGAATCCGTTGCAAATTCTTTACCAATAATGACTGGTGCAAAAGAGGCTTGTAGGATTCTCAAGTCTGCTGGTTGGAAGATTATGGCAGTGTCTGGCGGTTTTACAATAATGACTGATAGATTAAAAGAAGAATTGGGCCTTGATCATGTTTATTCAAACGAATTGATTTTCAAAGACGGAAAACTTGATGGTGTCAAGATTCATGTTGATTCTGATAAAGCCAAATCCGCTAGAATTAAAATTAGTGAATGGAATGAAAAAAAAGACGATATTGTTGTAGTTGTGGATGGTGCCAATGATATCAAACTGTTTGATATCTGTGGATTGGGTATAGCATTTAGAGCTCAGGATAAAGTTAAGGACCTTGCAACAACCACTCTTGAAGAAAAGGATCTTTCCAAGATTCTTGATATTATCAACAAGCACTACAATATGAAATTAGAAACCCCGACATTAGCATAAATCACATTTTATACCCTGAACTATTCTACAGATCATGCAAGTAATACCGATAAAAATCAAACATGAGATAGAAGAAAATGAAAATCTTGTTAATTTAATAAAAAATTTCAAGCCTGCTATAGAGGATGGGGATATCTTGATTGTGTCACAAAAAATTATTTCTAAAATGGAAGGACGTCTTATTCATCTTAACTCTGTAATTCCATCTCTTCTTGCTGTAGGAATTGCCTCTTCTTATGATAAAGATCCTAAATTAGTTCAAATCATACTATCTGAATCAAAGCGCATTATACGCATGGAAAATGGAATTTTGATTGTAGAGACAAACTTGGGTTATGTCTGTGCAAATGCTGGCGTAGATGAGAGCAATATTGAGAAAGGATTTGCAGCTTTATTACCAAAGAATCCTGACGAGTCTGCAAGAAAGCTACGTGGTGAAGTACTCTCTGCCACAGGAAAAAATATTGGAATAATAATATCTGATACATTTGGTAGGCCTTTTAGAATGGGACAGACTGATTGTGCAATTGGTGTATCTGGCCTTGATCCAATAATTGATTATGCAGGAAAAAAAGATTCATTTGGAAAAACTTTACGTGTTACTGCAATTGCAATTGCTGATGAATTATGCAGTGCCGCAGAATTAGTTAGAGGTAAAACCCAAAATTGCCCTTTTGCAATAATACGGGATTTAAAGTATGAACAAACCGATGGAAACTCTTCTGGGTTAATTCGTAAAGAGAATGAGGATTTGTTCCGTTAAGTTCAGACAAAGATTATAACATATATGTACTGATTTTTTTTAAACAGACTGTCTTGGAGCAATTAAGGACCGAACTTCATTGCCATAATGAATTCTCAAATTTTCATGTTGGTAAACTTGATGCACCGTATGATTGTAACATTACCATACAAGAACAAATTGAAAAATCATATCAGCTAGGTCTTGACTCTCTCTTTGTAACTAATCATAATACATTGGATGGATACAGGGAATTACTAAATTACAAAAACGATCATGAAAAATTCAAAAATATTCAAATTTACCCTGCTGAAGAAATTTCTACCAACGATGGTTCTCATATAATCGCATATGGAATATCTGAACCAATTAAAGCTGGTTTATCCTTTGAAGAAATTTTAGATGAAATAAAAAAACAAGATGCTATATCTTCTGCTCCACATCCGTTTAGTCTTTTAGATGCGCTTCGGGATAAAGCACAAAATTGTGATTTGATTGAAGTATTCAATAGTAATAATGTTGATGTTTTAGCAAATACCAAGGCCACTATTTTTGCACAAGAGCACAACATTACAGGAGTTGCAGGGAGTGATTCACACGTCCTTTCAACTTTGGGTAGGTGTGTAAATGTGATTGAATCTGAGAATAACCTAGATTCAATTTTATCTGCTATGAAACATAAGAAAATATCTATTCAACAAACTGGTTATGCTACTGCTAAAGAAACAATTGATCACTTGCGGTACAAAATTGATAACTCTACTGAATTCATTCATGACTATATGACACAGTTTTATCCAAAATCAAAAAAAATTTTTTCATTGCTGCTAGAATTATTTGAGCGTAATCCTAATAGCTACCTGTGGATTTTATTTTACAAATTTGCAATTTTTGCAATGAAGAGAATATCTCGTAAAATAAATTTCCAAGATTATGATCCTTTTCCCATGAAGGATAGAAACATTGGTTCAATGTTGAAGATGGCATTTTAATGAAGTAGGACAAGCTAAACTCGAATAGATTTTAATATGACAAAACGTGATTAATGCTGTATAATTAACATGTCAGAATCAGAAAAAAAATTAGATGCCACTGGTTTGTTTTGTCCAGAACCTGTGTTTAGAACAAAAATTGAAATTGAAAAAATGCAAGTAGGTCAGACTCTTACAGTTTTGGCTGACGATCCTGCAGCAGAAGACGATATTTCCAGATGGGTTACAAGAAATGGTCATCAACTATTAAGTATGAAAAAAAACGATAATGTAATTGAATTCTCCATTAAGAAAGTGAAATAATAATTGGCCACAAAAACAGTATCTGATGAAGAAGTACTCAGTAGAGTTGGCAACACTCCTCTTGTGAAATTAGAATCTCTCTCATCTGAAAATAAAGATTATTTTGCAAAACTTGAAGGTCATAATCCCTTTGGTTCTGTAAAAGACCGAGCTGCGTATTGGATGATAAAAGATGGAGAAGAAAAAGGAATTCTAAAACGAGGTCAGAGTATAATCATTGAACCTACTTCTGGAAATACTGGCATTGCCTTGACTGGAATAGCAAATTTACTTGGATACAAAACCGAAATTGTAATTCCTGAAAAAGCTAGCAATGAAACTAAAGACATCATAAGATCTTTGGGTGCTAAAGTCTATGAGACAAGTGATGATCTATGCCCAAAGGTTGGAGCAGGAACTGATCAAAGCATTGCATTAGCAACATCTATTGCATCATCAAGACCTGACACATATTATTCTCCAAACCAGTATGCTAATGAAGCAAATTTTATGGGACATTACAAAGGAACCGGTCCTGAAATTTGGAAACAAACTGCAGGTAAGGTAACTCATTTTTTCACTGGTGTTGGAACCGGTGGAACGATAACCGGTATTGGGACTTTTCTTAAAGAAAAAAACCCTAACGTGAAGATAATTGGCTGTCAGCCGCAACAAAATCACCTGATACAAGGATGGCGAAATTTTGAAGAATCTGCAAAGCCTGACTTGTTTCTAAAACGTGAAAATGTGGTGGATGACTGGATATCCGTGACAAATGCTGAAGCCTTTGCAGTTGTAAAAGAGGTCTTCCTTAAAGATAAACTCCTTATCAGCCCGTCATCTGCAGCAGTATATGCTTCGATGAAAAAATACTCTATAGATGATAATGCATGCGTCGTTGGTATATTTGCTGATGATGGCAGAAAATTCAAGAGCATCTACGCTCAGCAGAATATAATGTCAGAAGATGAATTTGATAAAAACCTGACTCAGGCAAAACATCTTTCTGATATTGTCTATATGTGATTTAGTTCTTTTCTAGTTTATCTAGCATACTAGTAAGTGAAAATGGTTTTTGAAGCACTTCTAGTGATTGTTTGAGGTTCTCTGGTACTTTTAGTAAAGCATCAATATCATATGCAGATGCAAAGATTATTCTTTGCTGGGGTGTTTTTTCTAAAATCTCTTTGGCAACTTCTGCTCCATTTTTCTTTGGCATATTATTATCTAATAATATTGCATCAAATGGAGGATTTTCAATTGAATCAAATTCACTTAATTTTTGTTGGAATTTTTGAATACATTCTTCCCCATCTCTTGCCAAGGTAACATTGTGGCCATTTTTTTCAAGTATTTTGTTGTACTGTTGTGCAGTAAACATGTTATCCTCAGCAACTAATATGTTCAATTCTACTTGTCTCGTATGAAAAATGCAAATTAATTAGAGTGTGTTTAGTTCAGACAGACAATCGAATTCATTAGTTTGGAATTATTTCCTGCTTGATTTCTTGTTTTATGGGTATGGTGATTTCAAATTCTGCACCTTGATCTTTTTTATTTCTTGCAGAAATTTTACCACCATGAGCTTCAATAATTCCTTTACACAAAAATAATCCTAATCCTGTTCCACTTTGATTTTCTGAATCTAGGTTTTTTGTCACAAATTTTTCAAAAATGTTAGGCAAAATATCTTGGGGTATTCCTTTTCCTGAATCTGAAACTAGAACCTGTAATTCATCTTTTTCCTGATTGACATGTGATGTTATTTCAATGGTGCCTTTTGAAGTGAATTTCATAGCATTGTTGAGCAAATTTCTAAGAACCTGCTCAATTCTGACTCTATCCAAGCTTATCTCGATATTCTCATCTAATTTTTCTTTAATTTCAATTTCATTTTGATTAAGTTTGAATCCTTTTGTGACTCCTAAAATTATGTCATTTATTCTAAGCTTTTCTAAATGTAGGATTAATCGATTGCTTTCTAATCTGCTAACATCTAAAACATCGTTAGCTAGATCCTGAAGTTTTTTTGCAAGCTCAGTAACTCCATCCCATGCTTCATTTTGATCAATATCGCCGGATCTTGCAAGCTCTGCAAATCCAAAAATTGGTTGAATAGGACTCTTTAATTCATGTGATGCAATTCCAATAAACTCGTCTTTCATTCTGTCAAGTTTTTGGAGTTTTTCATTTGCATTTTTCAGTTCCAGTGTTTTTAATTCAACTTCCTTTTTCAAATCACTATTGATTCTGCTTAGAAGTAAGACCAATGTTCCAGCAATCGCTCCTACTATTGTAATTATGATTACTTGACCAAATAATGCATCAGATTCATTTTGTGAAATCTGCACAGTTGTATTATCTACATAAAATGAAATTTCATCGGACATGACCTCTAAATTTTTTTGAATATTCTGACCTTGACTGATCAAATTTACTCTTGCTGATTCTATCTCTTGAGAATTTAAGCTAGTGATTTTTGATAAGGTATTTCCAGCTTCAATATCATATAATATGTGATCATTTTTTATCTCCCCAATTCGTTCATCTAAAACTTGAAAATTTAGATTTGATTCAAACGTATCTGCGGTTTTCTGACCTGCTTGAATAATTTTTTTTGCTTTGGAGAATTCTGAATCTATTACTCCACTACTAAACCAAAACTCTTCTTTAGCTTCATTGGCTAATTCTTCATTACCATTTAATGTATACATGAAAATTTTTTCTATGTTAGAGTCTTGATTTGCTTTTTGATTTCTGATGTTTGATAACGTGTCTTGCAATGGTGAATAACTTTCTGCAATAGTAACTATGTCCTGACTTATTTTTGACATCTGATAAATTCCAAACATAATTGCAATGCCTAGTAGTAAAATCATGATTCCTATCATCCCTCCAATTTTAAAACTAGTTTTTGTGTTATTTGCTAGCAAACCTTAGATTACAAAATAACAAAAAATGGTATCTGTAGATGTTTGTTCTTTCTGAACACACTGCGCTGAATTACTGAATTTTTGCTTACTCTTCACCAAGATATCTATCGACATCAATTGCTGCCATGCATCCATAACCTGCAGCCGTAATCGCTTGTCGATATCTGTGATCATGAACATCTCCAGCAGCAAAGACTCCTGGGATGTTTGTCTCTGTTCTATTTTTTAAAATAATGTAACCCTGTTTATCTAAATCGATTTGATTTGTAAATAATTTTGTGTTAGGATCATGGCCTATTGCTACAAAGACTGCTCCTGCAGTTATTGTTTTATTTTCATTATTTTTGGAATTTTTTAGAGTTACTTGCTGAACTTTCTGGTCTCCCTTGATCTCTTCTATCTCTGAATTAAAATGAAATTTGATTTTTTCATTATCAAATGCTCTCTCTTGCATTACTTTACTTGCACGCAATTCCTCTCTTCTGTGAATGATGTGTACTTTGGTAGCAAATTTTGTTAGAAATGTCGCTTCTTCCATTGCAGAGTCGCCTCCTCCTACAACTACTATCTCTTGATTTCTAAAAAATGGGCCATCACATGTTGCACAGTATGATACTCCCTTCCCAGAAAATGATTGCTCACCTGTTACTCCTAATTTTCTTGGACTTGCCCCTGTGGCAATTATTACTGCTTTAGCTTCATACTCCTCAGTTGCTGTTAAAACCTTGAATGGTTTGTGTTTGAAATCAACATTAACCACTTCATCATCTATGATTGTAGTTCCCATTCGTTCAGTCTGTTTTCTCATTGTGATCATTAAATCTGGTCCCATGATTCCATTTTCAAATCCTGGATAATTCTCTACATCCGTAGTGTTGACTAGTTGTCCTCCAGGTAAAATTCCTGAGAGAATTAAAGTGTCGTGTCTTGCACGAGAACAATATATTCCTGCAGTGTATCCTGCAGGACCTGCACCGATAATTATTACATCAAACTTTGTCTTTTTTTTGTCAGGCATCTTTGGGGAATCCTCTTTTCGTTCTAAAACTGTGGAACCAGAAGAATCTGACATCATGTTTCAACGAACTTTTTCATTAATTTAAGTCATTCACAAATTTTCTAGGACTCTTTGATGCTTCTCACAAAGTCTTCCTACTTCTAATTGTGAATATAGGAGGTCTTTTTGCCAATGGGCGTTGTGTAATCTACATTCAAGTGAATCACAAAATGCCTCGCCTGTGATATAGTAAAACATTGCTTGCAAAACATACCCTTCTACAATTTTATCAAGACGCTTATCGTGATATTCTAGATATCTTCCAGAATATTTTCTCTTTACTGATTCCAAGTTTAATCCTTGTGTCATGTTGGAAATTAATTCCATGTAATACTCTCTAGGTTTTGCAGGTGCTTCAATAATTCCCGTTGTTGAGATAATTGATGGATTCGAACCAATCAAGGCTCTTCCATGATATCTATAGTCATTGTAATCATAAGTACACATTAGCTTATTTGTAAACGCAATGTGTAGGTTTTCAAAGGTCTGCTCTTCTTTAGGAATTAATTCTGAAATAATATTCTGAAACTCAAATCCATCATACATGATTATGTTTTCTGTAGTTGCCGAATCTGATTCGTTTCTTACCTCAAACTCTATTTCTTCCTGAGTTGGATAATGCCTTTCAAAAGGCCTTCTTGGATTAAAAACCCTACACGAAGCAATCCTTTCTGCAATACTGTCATCCCCAAAACTTAGAATGTTTTTCTGAATTTTTACATCAATACCAAATATTTCCCTGATGAAATCTGAAACGTGTTTTATGTTAATCTCAGGAACAGAAGGCTCATCATAAAGAAAAACTTGTGATATCTTCAATCTGAATTTTATTGATTATGTTCCTAATTCTTTTATCTTTGCTGCAGTTATCTCTGCTGCTCTTTTACCTGAAAACAACATTGAACCAAATGTTGGTCCCATTCTTGCTAGTCCATGAGTTTCAGTAACTGACATTCCTGCAATAACCAGCCCTGGAAATATTTCACCAGTCTTTCTTACTACTGCATCTTCTCCTTCTGCAACATACATGGGATTCATTCCTTTCCATTCTACTAACCCTCTGTCAACTAGACGCTTTACTGCCACAGAGTCATGACCTGATGCATCAATTATCATTTTTGCTTCAAGTGCTACAGGATCAACACATGTGATGTTTCTTGGCAGTGCAGATACTGGCATCCAATTAACAACAATTCCAGCTACTCGACCATCTTTTAAAACAAGATCATCAAATTTTGTAAGATTCAAAAACTTTACACCTGCATCACATGCTCCTGCAATTAATTTAGATACTGCATGTGGACCCGGTGTCAGATACAATCCTTCTCCAACTTTTTTGTATGGCACTCCTAATTCGTCCCAAACTTTTTGCGCAGGTTCTCTGACCGTGACTGGGTTCATCATGTATCCTCCTAACCAGTAACCTCCTCCAAGATAGTTATTTTGCTCAATCACTAAAACTTTGAAACCCATGTTTGATAATTCTCTACTTGCTGTTAATCCTGCAGGTCCTGCACCAATAATTATTACATCAGACTCTGCCCTGTCCATAAAAACTGAATTAAACTCAGCTGCTATTGCTCTGGTGATGTCTACTTCGCGAACATCGGTAAAGATCTTTTCATCTTTTTGAGCACTAGCAGCTTCTTGCATGAAAATTTACTTTAGTCAAACACATTAATACTTTCGCAAAGATTTTTGAAAAAAATTAGGTCCTACTAAGATGCAACTCCTTCTGACGACTAGTTGTAGGCAAATAAAGTACATATTTGAACTCATTTAGGCTAAAATTCCTCGTTTCAAAAATTTATATCCAAACTCAAAGAAGTTGTCATAGTATTGACGGTATCTAATCTAAAGCAATCTAGACCCGAGTCAAACTTACCTAAAATTAACTGGGCTAGAATGGAAGAAGCTGATAATTTTGCAAAAACTGTAAAATTATTCAGACAGGGAAAATATGATGAAGATAGTTTCAGACGCTTCAGATTACAACATGGTGCATATGGTACTAGAATGACTAGCGATTATGCCATGGTTCGAATAAAACTTCCTGCAGGAGAAGTTTATCCAAATCAACTCGATAAAATTGCAGAACTTAGTGAGGCGTTCTCTATTGGAAGTGCACATTTTTCCACTCGTGAAAACATTCAGCTACATTGGGTTGTTTTAGAGGATGTATCTGAAATTATGCGTGGGTTAGCAGAAGTCGGATTAACATCTAGAGAAGCATGTGGTAACTCTGTAAGAAATGTAATGTGCAGTCCACTTTCTGGCGTTTGTTCTTCAGAAGAGTTTGATGCAACACCATATGCACTAGCAACTGCAAAATTTTTACTCCGAAATCCCATGAATCAAAATCTTCCTCGTAAATTCAAATTCAATTTTACTTGCTGTGAAGAACATGGAATGGTACGAATGGTAGATGTGGGATTAATTCCACAAATTAGAGAAATTGATGGGACAAAGCAGCGTGGCTTTAAAATTTTCCTAGGTGGTGGTCTTGGTAATAGATCCTTTGTTGGTCATCAATTAGAAGACTTTACCCCTGAAGATGATTTACTCTACACTTCGATTGCTGTTATTCGAATTTTTGATAGACTAGGAGATAGGAAAAATCTTGCAAGAAATAGAATGCGTTACCTTGTTAATGACATGGGTTGGGAAAACTTTCAAAATCTTGTTCTAAAAGAAAGAGCTATTGTTCGTGCCACTCAATCAGTTATTGTTGATCTTGATGTGGATACAACTCCAAATGAAATCAAATCTCCTATACGAGTCAGTGATGAATCTGGAGCTACAAACTCTGATGGATATGCTAGGTGGTACAAAACAAATACCATCAAACAGAAACAAGATGGATTCCGAACCGTATTTCTCACACTCGAAGCTGGTGATATTACCGCAAATCAACTTCATGCAATTGCTGATGTCTGTAGAAACTTTTCCTCAGAAGGAATGGGACGTGCAGGATTTAATCAAAACATTGCATTTCGTTATGTGCGTGAAGATGATCTTCCTCGATTGTACTCGAAATTACTTGAAGTAGGATTGGCAAATTCCGGTGGTCTAACCATGGCTGCCCCAATTGGATGTTCAGGTACAACCTCGTGTAATTTGGCATTGACTAATTCCCATAGGCTTGCAAAAGAGATTCAACGTAAATTCTTGGAACTAAAATTCGATGAAGATGATGATCTACGTGACTCTACGATTAAGATAAGTGGATGCCCTAATTCATGTGGGCAACATGGGATTGCAACTATCGGATTTTTTGGTGGCGGAGGACGAGTTGGAAAAGATATGTATCCAAATTATCAGATGTCTCTTGGTGGTCGTTCTGATGGTGAAACAATGCTTGGCGTTAACTGTCTTCGTGTTCCTGCAAAACGAGTTATTCCTGTAATCTTAAAGATTATTGAGATCTTCAAGAAAAACAAAAAGGATAATGAAACTTTAAAGTCGTGGATACACCGTGTGGTATCAGGCAATGAATCATCTGAGATAAAATCTGTAAATGATATCAAAAATGCATTATCTTCTCTTATTGCTCCTCCTCCAAAGAATGAGGATGCAGACTTTTACTCTGATTACGGAAGTGGTGAGAGCTATCACACCAGAACCGGTAAAGGTGAATGTGCTGCTTGAGTCAACAAAAAAACACTCGAATTACAATTGATTCTGATTCGTTACGATCTGAGATTCGTGATAAAAGTGTAAGAGTAATTGACGTAAGACGAGAAGAAGACTATAAACAAAATCATATTCCATCATCGGTAAATCTTCCTCTTGCGAATTTATTATCTGATGATTCTCCTGAACGCGTTTTAAAACTATTTCAAAACATGGGCATTGATGATGAGACTCCAGTTGTGGTGTATGATGATACATTTGGCGCACTTGCATCTCGTGTTGCTTGGACGTTGGAGTATATCGGACACAATGAGGTTTCACTTTTAGATGTCACATATGGCCAATGGAAATCCCTTGGTCTTGAAAATGACTCTCAAATTCCATCTATATCATCAAAATCACACAAATTATCACTGCGTCCAGACATCATGGCAACAGCTGACTATTTGGAGAAATCCAAAGAAAAATCTGATGTAACACTATTGGATAATCGTGAGCGACTAAATTATCTAGAACAGCATATTCCAGGAGCAATTAATCTCCCTTACAGAACGCTTGCGACAAAGGAAAAAATCCTCCGTCCAAAAGATGAAATGAAAAGATTACTTGAAAATCGAGGAGTTACTCCGAATTCTGAGATTATTACTTACTGTGGTAGTGTTGGCACTTTATCTGGTTTGGCGTATTATGCTCTCAAATCAGTAGATATGCCAAATGTAAAATTGTATGTTCGCTCTTTTAAAGAATGGAAGAGTTTGGAAAAACCTATTTCAAAACAAGAATATGCAAATTACTGGGATCTTTCAGCCGAGTAATTAGGCAATCTCATTTCTGAGTTGCTTTGTAACTGATACTTCAATATTATCAAACATTGTTAGCATTTTTGTTTTGTTATCTTTGATGTAATCGACTCCATGATCTTTTAGTCTAATTTTCCAGAGACGAATTTCTCTATGCTCTTCAAAGAATTGTTCAATCATTTGCTGTCCGCATTTATCTGTGTTAATAAACGAATCAAAAATTTCTAGCGTTTTGTCTACATCTTCTTCTTCAATTGATGCCTTTACTTGTTGAATTGCCTGACTAAGTTCTTTGAGATTTTGCACAGCACCTGGCAGCTTCTTTCTTTTAATTCCAAGCAAACTTTTCTTTTCTGTTCCAACTTTACTGGCAATTTCTGGCGCTAAATCATACATTGGTATTTTGTGTAATCCTTCTCGTTTTTCATTTTTTACAATTAATCCTTTTTCTAATAATTTTCTTAATGATTCTTCTGCGTCTGCTTTGTTAAGAAATGTCGTCCAAACTATTGAACCAATTGTATGGTATCCTTGTCTAATTGATTCTAAAACTACAACTTCAATTATTCTTCTAAATCCTTCCTCAACTCTGACATTTGTAAAGTCTTTATCTTTGACTGCTTTTCTTGCATTCTTTACATCAATTTCTATTGAACGCTTTAGTGCATCAATTGATTCCGGTATTTGTGACAACAATGACAGAAAACATGCTTTGTTGTACCATGCCATACCATAAGTTGGATCTGACTCAATAGCTTTTTCAACACTGTTCAAAGCTTTTGAATAATTCTTTTGTTCATAATGAACCAAAGCTTTTAGATTCCATGCTTCTGCATTTGTTACATCGATATCTAAAATTCGATCATAGACCCTTAATGCTTCGGCATGATCATCTAAATGGAATCTGGCATATCCTAATTTTAGTAATGTTTCAACATGATTGGGATCAAAGCGTAAAGCCTGCTCAAATGCTAGTGATGCCTCCTCTAACTTTTCATCTGCCATTAGATTGATGCCTTTTTTGAATAATTTGCGTCGTTGATAGTCAGAATCTGTGAGGCTGGTCTCTTCCTTGTTTGATATCTCGTTCTTATCTGGCAGCTCTGGCTTGGATTTTTTTGAAAAAGGCTTTTTCATTCGAGACTAGAAGCCATTTTTCTAGTTAAATACCATTACATGGGTTTTTACAAAATTTAGCCTTAGAATACTCAAATCCTGTTTGAAAATACAGAAATACTTCATATTTACATCATCGATAGTGTCTAGATCTAACGATAAATTAGAAATTCATGGTTCTGCACCATTTAGGCAATCTGGAGTATTTGAAGTAACTATCTCATTAACTGATTCAAAACCTTCTGAAGAAAGTATTCGTGCTAAAAATTTCCCTACTCTCTGGAAAGATAACTACCATTTGCGAGTAAAGGATGGTCAATTTACTGAAACATTAGGAACATCATCAAAACCCATTCCGCAATCTGTACTTGATTCTGAATCCGTTTGGGTTGTCATAATGGACCAATTCTCCTCACTGCACACAGTCTTTGAGGTTAAAGTTGGCAAAAGTGATTCAAAGAAAACAACTGATGAGCCAAAACCCGAACCAAAGCCATCCCCTCCATCTCCAAAACCTACACGTTCTAGTTTTTCAGAAAAGACACTTTCTGATTCATTTAGTTTTTCAAGTGACAAGACTGTTTCTAATCAACGCGGTTTACCTGGTGGAAAAGGTCCATCTGGTCCACCTGGTCCACAGGGTGACAAGGGTCCATCTGGTCCACCTGGTCCACAGGGTGACAAGGGTCCAACCGGTCCTCCAGGTGAACGAGGCTCTACAGGTCCATCTGGTCCACAGGGTGACAAGGGTCCAATCGGTCCAAAAGGAATTACTGGTGATAAAGGAGATAGAGGTGACAAGGGTCCAACCGGCCCTCCTGGTCCACAAGGTGAGAAAGGTCCAACAGGACCTGCCGGTGAACGCGGTCCAACAGGTCCACGTGGTCCAATTGGAGAGAAAGGTGACAAGGGTCCACAAGGTCCCTCTGGTGAGAAAGGCCTAACCGGTGAACGCGGACCGCAAGGTGGTAAAGGAGAGACAGGTCCACAAGGTCCATCTGGTGAAAAAGGAATTCAAGGTCCACCTGGTGAGAAAGGACCTAGAGGTCCTGATGGTCCAATTGGAGAAAAAGGTCCACAAGGTCCACCAGGTCCATTAGGTGAACCCGGTCCTGAAGGTCCACAGGGTGTAGCTGGTGACAAGGGTCCACAAGGTCCACAAGGTCCCTCTGGTGAGAAAGGTCTAACAGGTGTTCCTGGTCCACAAGGCGAGAAAGGAGAGAAAGGTCCACAAGGACAACAGGGAGAAAAAGGTCCACATGGTCCACCTGGTCCACCCGGTGACAAGGGTCCACAAGGTCCACAAGGTCCACAAGGTGAACGAGGTCCACAAGGTGCACCCGGTGAGAAAGGTCCACAAGGTCCACAAGGAATTCAAGGTCCACAAGGTGAACGCGGTCCATTAGGTCCAATTGGTCCTGCAGGTGAACAAGGTCCACGTGGTGAACAAGGTCCAGTTGGTCAGGCAGGTCCTAGGGGTCCACCCGGTCCACCGGGAGAGAAAGGCCCCTCAGGTGGTATGTCTTCTGAACAAAAAGCATTATTCAAAGAACTATTAGAAATTCTAACAAACAAGAATATTATTACTACTGAGGAACAAATCAAACTGATGAGCTACCTGTACTAGTGGTCATCTTAAAATATCAAAACGCTTTTTACAAATCATGAGTGAAAACAAAGAAAAAATTGAATTTAAGATGCTTGATTACTCAAGACTCGAAAATGAATTTGTATCATTTAAGCTTGAAGATGGAACCATTGTTAAAGTCAAAGTAGATCTTGACAGAGTTGGGAAAGCAACTAATTTTACAAATCCTGATGGAACGCCACACTATGCGATTAACACCTCAGTGAAACTATCTATAATTCCATCTGAAAGAAAATTCTCTGTAGAAAAAACTTCTGTCAAAGGAAAACAATCGAATCCGCCTGGTCAGATGTTTAGTTAAAAAACAATTATGAATTTAGAAAAAGGTAAACAAATCGTCAACTTAATTGACGATTGTTAATTTTTTGACGAAATTATCGTCGTCTTGCTTTTCTTTTTGGAGCAGCTTTCTTTTTGCCACCAGTTGACTTTCGTCTCTTAGCGCCGCCTTTCTTTGCTGCGGTTCTCCTTTTTGGAGCAGCTTTCTTTTTGCCACCAGTTGACTTTCGTCTCTTAGCGCCGCCTTTCTTTGCTGCGGTTTTTCTTTTACTAGCTGCTTTTCTTTTTGGAGCTGCTCGTCTTTTTGGAGCTGCTTTTCTTTTTGTAGCCATTGAGAATTCGACATTTTCATTACTTTTCTATAGTTAAAATGAAGAAAATTACACAAAATGATAACAATTTATCAACGAAATTTTTTTGAAAAACAAATTTTTTTGATCGTAAAATGATCAATAAACACTTTCAGCTGATGGACGACGACCTGGTAACCAACTTGTATGTCCGCAAATTGTACATTTGAAACGTCTTTTACGTTTGTAAGTTGCCATTTCAGGTAGAAAAATCAGTTCTTGTCGTGTTGTATCGATGCAAAACTTACACCAACGTTGTTCAAAACTCTGATCCATCTTATCTTCATTTTTCTTATCTTGATTACTTTTTTTCAAAAAAATTACCGTGATTTGATAATTGTTAAAACATCTTCATCTTGTAAAACATGTGTTATTCCAACACGTTGACCACCAAACTTTACACTTTTTCCCCATACCATTGCATAACGAAAGTCTTTTCTCATGTTACGATGAAGTTTATCACAAATATCTCCAATCGTGGAACCGTCTCTTGTGATTAAAGGTTCTTTAAAGTCTGTTTCTCCACCTTTTGGTCTCATGTAAATTCTAATGAAACGGAGTTTTTCATAAATTCTTTCTTTTAACAAATCAATGTTAACGTTGGAATCTGCTGAAACCTCAATAAAGTCTGATTTAATTTTAGTTCTTAATTCCTTAAGAAATGTCTCATCTACTAGGTCAATTTTGTTAATGATTGTTAGGGCCTTGGAATATGTTTTACTGCCAGAAATAAAATCAATTAACTGCTCTGATGTAATATCTTCCCTAATGACTACTCTTGCACTGGTCATTCCATAGACATTCAATATGTCCTTTAGAAGTTTCTCAGACATTTTTGTGAGTTTAATCTGTTGTGCAACTGCTATGCCTCCGGTGTGAGTTTTTTCTACAACAATATTTGGGGGGTCTTGATTAAGTCTGATTCCTATATTGCCCAATTCGTTTACAAGCACATCTTCATGATATGGTTGAAATACATCTAAAACCAAAAGAACCAAATCAGCATTTCTTGCTACTGACAAAATTCTTTTTCCTAAACCCTTCCCACTTGATGCTCCTTTAATAATTCCAGGTAAATCAAGTACTTGTATGCGTGCACCCTTGTATTCCATCATTCCTGGAACTACTGTTAATGTTGTGAATTGAAATGCACCTACCGCAGATTTTGCACCAGTAATTCGATTCAGTAGGGTTGATTTTCCAACACTTGGTAATCCGATAAACACAACTGTCGCATCACCAGCTCTTCTTACATCAAACCCATCAGTGGTTGAACCTTTTTTTGATTTACCTTCTTCTTGCTCTCGTTTTAGCTTTGCAATTTTTGCACGTAATAATCCCAAGTGATGTTCAGTAGCCTTGTTGATCTGAGTCTTTGCCATCTCATCTTGTATGGCTTTGATCTTCTCTGGAATTCCCATTAGTTGTTTGACCTCCTTTGAAATACTATTTTGGATTTTCGAATCACTGCTTTTATCCTTGATGCAGGAATTGATTGAAAATTATTTGATTCTAAAACAAAATCATCTAAATTCATCTCTATATCCTGATTGTAATCTCTGTAAATCACTTTGTAAATGGAAGGTTCATCTGAAAACCTAGCTTTACTAAAAACTTCATCAAGAATTCCTTTTTTTGTCATGTTAAACATATCTTTTTTTTAGTTTTGAATATTTCTTTACGTAGCAAATATTATCTTCTTTAATTTTAGTCATCCTATGACTCGAAAAACTTTTGCAGTAGACATTGACGGAACTATTACTGAAAATGGAGGTGGAATAATCCATTTGGAGGCACTAAATGCACTTAGGCACCTAAAGAATCAAGGTCATAATGTGATCTTTGTATCTGGTCGTTCCTCAGTAGAAGCATATCTTTTATCAGTATTTGGTGGGACGACTAACATTGCTGTAGGAGAAAATGGCGGGTGCATCACAACTGGCTCAAATAAGCACATATTGTTAGGTGATATCAAAATATGCAAAGATGCATTGTCATTAATTCAGTCAAAAATTGAAAATGTAGTTGAAAAACCAGTTTTTCCACGATTAACTGAAGTAGTACTTCAAAGAACATTTGATATAGAATCTGCTAAAAAAATTCTTGCAGAAAATAAGTGTGATGTAATATTATCCGACAGCCAATATGCATTTCATATTAATTCACATGGGATAAACAAGGCTACCGGATTTGAGAGGGTTATGAAAGATTTGGGCATTAAACGTAATGATGTAATTGCAATTGGTGATAGCGAAACCGATATACCGTTATTTGATCTTGCACACACAAGTATAGCATTGGGAAATTCTTCTGAACATGTTAAATCAAAAGCATCAATAACGGTGTCTGGGAATGCAGGTGATGGTGTTATTGAGGCATTGGATAAACTAGCGCCAACATTTACGGAGTGATAATGATGTCTATGAGGAAAATCCTTGAAGAAATTGAATCCAATCTTGGAGTGATTTTAAAAAAACTTGGATTTCCAAATGTTTCATTTAGTGTAGAGCCTGCAAAGCCCGGCTTTGGAGACATTTCATCCAATGTGTCTTTCTTGCTAGCAAAGGAGTTGAAAAGAAAACCATTTGAAATATCTCAAGCTATCTCTCAAGAATACAATAATTCTCCGGGAAATTATATATCAAAAGTTGAGCCTCATCCATCTGGTTTTGTTAATTTTTTAATAAAACCAGAGCAACTTTGTAAATTAGTTTTAAAAAATTCAACCACTCCTGATTATGGGTATATTGACATCGGAAAGAAGCAACGGATAGTTGTTGAACATACAAGCGTTAATCCAAACAAAGCACTTCACATTGGACATGTTAGAAATATAATCATAGGCGATTGTGTTTCTAGGATTCTCAAAAAAGCAAATTATTCCGTAAGTGTTCTTAATTATGTTGATGACTCTGGTCTACAGGTTGCAGATATTGTTCTTGGGTTTACCAAATTAGGATTTCCAATTGAACCTCCATCTGGGCAGAAATTTGATCATTATTGTGGGGATGAAGTATATGTAAAAACTACAGAAAAATATCAAAATGATCCAAAACTAGAGGAAGAAAGAAAAAACATACTAAAAGAGATTGAAGAGGGTGTATCTGATACTGCTAGCTTTGCTGATTCTGTGACAAAAAAGGTTCTCGCATGTCAGCTTGAAACATGTTGGAATATGGATGTGTACTATGATTGTCTAAATTTTGAATCACAAATAATTCGTTCAGGTTTATGGAAAAAAATATTTGAAAAATTACAAGAACTAAAACTAATTGAATATGAAAACGATGGAAAAAACAAAGATTGTTGGGTTATCCGTGGTGATGGTAAGGAAGAAGACAAAGTAATAGTAAGAAGTAATGGTACTGCCACATACATTGCAAAAGATATTCCCTATGCTGCATGGAAATTGGGCTTGCTTGATGATCCATTTTACTATGAGAAATATCCTGTACCCCAGCCAAATGATAAAGTCTTATGGCAAACTACTCTTTCTAAAAATAATAATCAAAAACCGAGCTTTGCTGGAGATAAAGTAATTACAGTAATTGATTCACGACAATCCAGATTACAGAACATAATTACATCACTAATGTCACAATTCAAATCAAATCCTGATGCATATGTTCATCTGGGTTATGAATCGGTGACATTAAGCTCTGATACTGCAAAAATCTTGGGAATTGATACCCAAGGAAAACAAACACAGATGTCAGGCCGAAAGGGTCTGTATGTTAGTGCTGATTCTGTATTGGAATTACTCCAGGGCAAAACATTTGAAGAAACAAAAAAGCGAAATCCTGATCTTGATGAGAAAAAACTTGATGAAATCTCTAAAAGCATTGCCATAGGAACACTGCGGTATGAGATGATTAAGCAGGATCTTGATAAAATCATAACTTTTGATCTTACAAAATCCCTTAGTCTTGAAGGCGACACTGCACCATACATCCAGTATGCAAATGCCCGTGCTGTAAGAATTTTAGAAAAGTCCGGTATGGCCCCAGACTTTGATGTCTCTTTTGATGATCTTTCTAGCCAATATGAGATTGAACTTGTAAAGAAAATTGGAATGTATGATATTCAAGTTCGTGATGCTGCCAAAAACTTTTCACCTAAGGTAATAGCTCGTTATTGCTACGACTTGGCTGTAACCTTTAATGGCTTTTATGAAAACATCAAAGTCCTTGATTCTCCAGATTCAGGAATAGTAAATCAAAGACTTTGTCTGGTGGAATCATTTAGGAACACAATATCAAACGCATTGGGTCTTTTGGGAATGCCTGTTACCCAAAAAATGTAAGTGTCCAATCTGTCCAGATTGAACAAACTAGTAGATAATATTTGAAATTGGAAATTTATTTTGTTATAAAATGGTGGACATTGGCCAGCTGATGGTGCAAAGAAATTCATCTGTTAAGAGATGCTCATTTTGTAATGATTCCTTAGAACTAAAAGAAGGTGTAACGTTTTTTGATAGAAAATGGTACCATGATTTGTGTTGGTCAAAACTTGAGACGGAGCGTGATTCAACTTGACAAAAGTAATTGTTGTCGATGATGACCTGGACACAGTGGAAGTTTTTTGTGAATATCTTAGCATAAAGGACATTCAAGTATTGGGAAAAGGATTCAGTGGAAAAGACGCTGTCGCTCTTTACAAAGAGCTAAAACCTGAAGTTGTTTTGCTTGATGTGATGATGCCAGATTATGATGGATTTTATGGATTACGAAATATCCGTGAATTTGATCCTCAAGCAAAAGTGATCATGGTAACTGCAGATTTGACATCTGATACTGAAAAGAAACTAAAAGAACTAAATGCATCTGCGATTCTGTACAAGCCCTATGAAATTGATAGTGTAGTTACTACTATCGATAGAGTGAGCAAAGGCGAAATGTTACTAGAAACAATATAATTAGAAAAATCCTAATATTCTTGACTAATTTAGTAAAGTAACAATGAAAATTCTCATCGCTGAAGACGAACCCGACTTACTGGTACAGTATAAGACAATTTTAGAAGATAATGGGCATAATGTAATTATTGCAGAGGACGGTCAAATCGCAATTGATTTTTACAAAAAAGAATCTAGCAAGTTGTCTTCTGATGATGAGGACCAAACCCCATTTGATGTAGTAATTTTGGACTATCAAATGCCTGAGAAGAACGGATTGGAAGTGGCACAATACATACTATCATCTCATCCAAATCAACGAATAATATTTGCATCAGCTTATGTTCAAGAAACTTTGGTTGATTCTATAAAGAATCTCAAACAGATAGTTGAGCTTCTGCAAAAACCATTTGGATTACAAGCTCTTGTTGATACTATTGAGGATAAAGAAATCTACGACGAACTTGCAAAGCTTAACGTTGATGTGAAAAACCTAAAGGACCTAAATCCAACTCATGCTCAAATTCGTGATTATTTGACTGCCTTACAAAAACTCCAGAAAGGTAGAACGTTTTAGCACAATCAGTAGGTTCTTATCTAAAAAATAGTGGCAAAAAAATATGAAGATTAAACAAAAGTCTTTGGTTTTATTTTATTATAATCCCTCCAAAAAATGGCTGGCAAAAATTTCAAAAAATGAACAACTTCATACTCACATTGGAGTCATAAAGCATGCAGATGCAATTGGTAAAGAATACGGTGAACGACTAGTCACAAACAAAGACAAGTACGTCTACCTTCTTGAGCCTACCACGCATGATCTTATTATGAAATTTCAGCATGGCACACAAATCGTGTATCCCAAGGACCTAGGATACATTGCCGCTCGTTCAGGTCTAAAAGATGGTCAAAAGGTTATTGAAATTGGAACTGGAAGTGGTGCTCTCACTACATATGCTGCAAGTATAGTAAAACCCCGTGGGCATGTCTATACCTATGATGTAGACGAATCCTTTATGAAAATTGCAGAGAAAAATATCGTAAAGGCTGGCATGTCAAAGTATGTTACTATGAATAAACTAGATTTGAAGGCAACCAAAAAAGTTCCTGTTATTGATGCTGACCTTGCACTAGTTGACCTTGGAGATCCTTGGACTGTTATCCCACAAGTAAGAAAGATGCTAAAGGGTAGTGGTGCTGTCTTTTGCATCTGTCCAACCATGAATCAACTTGAAAAGCTTACAATGTCATTAGTAGAAAACGAATTTACAGATATTGAATCAAGTGAACATATTTTGCGTACCATTGATGCACGCGAAGGAAAAACAAGACATTCATTTCAAGGAATTGGTCACACAACATACCTATGTTATGCAAGAAAGGCATTTTTTGGCAGAAAGGTGCGAAAGACTAGCAAAAAGTAATCTTTCTTGGAGTTACATCATGTCTGTACGATTCAGACAAACTAATCCTAATAGAATTTTATAGGTATTCTATATCAATCCGAATTGTCTGAACAAAAAGATTCTCGTATTGGTTCTTCTGGTTTATTGACTCAGATTGATCGTAAGATAAAATCACTTGCAAAAACAAAGGAAGAATTAGACAAGAAATCCCAACAAATTCCAAGACCAAGCTTGATTACAGCTCGTGATCTGGAAAGAATTGATTTCTCTGATGAATTATCTAAAATAAAAGAAGTTCAAAGAGAGCGACTCTTAGAGGATATGTCTCAAATTCTCAATGACAAGATTAAGGAGTTGGAACAAAAAGAAAAAGCGGAATTAGAAAAAGAAAAGGTCTTGGAAAACCTAACTAATGCTTTAAATGAAAAAGTTTTCCAACTTGAAATCTCCAACAGACTCGTTTTGGAGCAAAAAAAACGCTCAGATGAATTAAACTTAGAATTACAAGAAACCATCAAAAAACTCAATGATGCTGAAAAAGAGCTCAAAATTGAAAGAGACTGGTTAGCAGACCAAGTTGAAAAGAAATCCCTTGAAGTATTGACAACCATTGATCAATTAATCAAGGCTGAAAACAAGTAAAAAACAAGATTTATCCGTATACTGTATATTCAAAATACTATTGGTCTCAAAAAACATCCAGGCAGCTACTGTAAAAAAATTCATCCCTGCTAGAAATTCTAACTCTAGGAAAGGTGATAATGGAACAGTACTAGTCGTTGGGGGAAGTTACATCTATCATGGTGCTCCAATACTGTCTTCACTTGCTGCATTACGTTGTGGCACTGATCTAGTTTACACAGCAATTCCAAAAGTTAATGTTCAATCAACCCGAGCAATATCTCCAAATCTCATTGTAATACCATTAGTTGATCAAAAATTAACTCGCGGTGCTGTAAGAAAACTACTAGGTCAAATTCCAAAGAGTTTGGATTCTGCTACAATTGGAATGGGCTTATCTGTTCAAGACAATGAGGCACTCAAAATTTTAGTAAAGTCACTTATCGACTCCGATGTAAGATTGTCTCTTGATGCCAGTGCTTTAGTTAGTGATGTTCTTCCATTAATTCCAAATACAAATTCCGTAGTGACTCCGCATGTAGGTGAATTCAAACGACTCTTTGGAGATTCTCCGCCATCTAATCTAAAACAAAGAATAAACATGGTGGAAAAATTTGCAAAGGAATTTTCAGTAACCATCCTTCTAAAGGGCTCTACTGATGTAATTTCCGATGGCAAGAACACATACCTAAATCCAAAAAAGACTCCCGCAATGACAGTTGGCGGAACCGGTGATGTATTATCTGGTTTAGTAGCAGGAATGCTATCAAAGAACAGAAATTCTTTAGAGTCTGCTGTTGCTGCTACCTACATCAATGGGCAGGCAGGAAAGATTGTTCAGCGAAAAGTTGGACTACACATGACATCCATGGACCTAATTGATGTATTGCCTCAAGCAATGAAACCATTTGATCGAATAAAGTGAAGAACATGAAACCAATTTTACAACAAGTTGATTCTGGAATGAATTCATTGATATCTGATTTACAGAAACTAATTCGCCAACCAAGTGTTTCTGCAAAAAATGAAGGAATAGAAGAATGTGCAAAATTATGCAAAAAAATACTTGAAAAACATGGCATAAAATCTGAGTTATTACGTCTTGGAAAGGAAATAGCACCAGTTGTGTTTGGCGAAATTAAATCCAAAAAAAATCCAAAAAAAACACTACTGTTTTACAATCATTATGATGTCCAGCCTGCAGAGCCATTTGATTTGTGGGAACATCCTCCATTTAGTGGTAAAAAAATAGGCAACAAAATTTTTGGTCGTGGCTCATCTGACGATAAAGGTGAATTAATCACCCGAATTAAGGCAGTTGATGCATTTTTAAAAAAAACTGGTGATGTACCTTGTAATATTAAATTCCTAATTGAAGGGGAGGAAGAAACTGGAAGCGCAAACATTGATGCATATCTAAAAAAATTCAAAAAGAAGTTTTCTTGTGATGGTGTAATCTGGGAATTTGGTTATGTTGACTCAAAAGATAGGCCAATTGTCGGACTAGGCATGAAAGGACTCTTGTATGTAGAACTTTCAGTTAAGGAATCAATTAGAGATGCTCATTCTAGCTTGGCGGTTTTAATAAAAAATCCAGCTTGGAGATTAATTGAAGCAGTACACTCTTTGCGTGATTCTAATGGAAAAATTCTCATCAAAGATTGGTACAAAGAGGTTGAACCACTTTCAAAGAATGACATCAAATTGATAAATTCTGAACCATTTGATGAAAATTCCTTTAAGAAGGAATTTGGAATAAAGTCATTTCTGGGAAACAAATCCGGACTTGAAGCAAAAAAGGCTCTTGTTGGTGATCCTACCTGTAATGTGGCGGGATTCATATCCGGTTATACTGGGAATGGGGCAAAAACTGTACTGCCAGGTGAGGCAATGGTAAAGATTGATTTTCGACTTGTTCCAAAGATGAATCCCAAGAAACAAACTCAACGATTAAAATCTCACTTGAAAGCAAAAGGATTCTCAGACATTTCTGTTAAGGTATATCATGGAGAGGCAGCTGCACGTACGAGCTCATCAGATCCTTTTGTCAGTCAAGTGATTGATGCAGCAAACAAATCTTATGGTAAATCCATTCTAAATGTGTCAAATGCTGGAACGGGACCTATGTACTCTTTTGTAAATGTGTTAAAGGCACCTTGTATATCCATAGGTAGTACCTACATGTTTGCAAGAATTCATTCGCCAAATGAATTTACAAGAATTGATTTGTTAAAAAAGACTACCAAATGCATTTGCCACATAATGGAAAATTTTGGAAAAAATTAATGGATTGGTCTTGGAATTTTTTTGATAATGTTTGCAAGTGATACTCTTCCAGGTCCTGCTACAATAATTACAAGACATGATGCTAATAGGATCAAATCCAATTCAAATCCTCCGTCTCCAGTTAAGCTCTTTGCTCCTTTGACGTGAAATATTGCACCCATCATGATAATTGATAGCATGCCTGCAGAAATTCTAGATAGCACTCCGATAATCAATAGTATTCCTGGAACCACTTCAGCTAGTGCAATTGGAATTTGCATCTCTGCTGGCAATCCCATGTTTCCTAAGAATCCGGCAAAACCCGGATTGAATTTCATCATTCCATGAGCGATGAAGATCACTCCAATTGCAGATCTGAGGCCCATGAAGGCAATATCTGCAAGCTTGTTTTCACGAAATGCTGCATCTGTCATTAATCTGCTAACGAGTTTACAATCTATAAACCATTACTACTATTATTTTGGAAATTCTAAAAAAATGTAGAAAACCCTTTATTATGCTCCAAAATCACTTGTGTCATGTCATACATGTACATGCCAGGCGCTACTGCCGTTGGAATTACTTATGATTCTGGTGTCGTTTTTGCTAGCGAGAGAAGGATCGCTTATGGTAACTTTCTAGTCAGCAAAACTACAAAGAAGACATTCCAAATTACTCCAAAAGTTGGGGCAGCATGTGCAGGATTGGTTGCTGACATGCAAATTTTATCATTACAAATATCTGCATTAGCAAAGATTCGCAAGATGGAACTGAAACGAGACGTTCCTCCAAACTCTATTGCAAAGATGATGTCAAATATGATGTATGAGAGAAGATTCTTTCCATTATTGACACAAGTAATCGTTGGTGGTGTTGTGGATAAACCAATCATCTATACTCTTGATCCATTAGGTTCAGTATTGCCAGATGAATATGCCGCAGTTGGTACTGGTGCAGAGATGGCACTCGGTGTTTTGGACCCACAATTTAAAGAAAACATGTCAGAGCAAGAAGCAGTTGATCTAGCTGTTAAAGCAGTTCGTTCCGCAACAATGCGTGATTCATTTAGCGGTGATGGAATTGACGTCTTGGTAATTAACGCAGAAGGCTCAAAAGAGATTCAACATAAAGCAAACTAGTTTTTTATCGCAGTTTTTCCAATTTCCCAGTACTTGTCAGAGATGTAATGAATGTTTTTTACAACTTCTCCTTTCTTCATTGATTCCATTTCTGCGCTGTCTACTAGAGCTTTTCCTACTGCAAGAAACTTGTGCTGTGATTCTTCTATCACGCAAACAATTCTATCTTTTTGAAATTCACTGTAACTTCTAATCCCTGGTCGCATGACGTTTGCTCCATTACACATGAACTTGACTGCCCCCATATCGACCATCACATGTGGGAATTTTTCTAAAATTGACGTCTCTGATAGGAATGGTAGATACTCATTACCTATCTTTAGTGCTACAAATCCTTCACCTGAAATTAGATGTGCATCATCCTGAATTTCATAAACTCGAAGGTTTTTTGATTTTGGAATGTCTATGTTCCATTTCTCTCTGATATCTGTCAGGATATCATTTGTTTCACTTTTGGATACTAGGTTTGACTTCAAGCCTTTACAATCTCTTTTCTAATGTCTATCAGGTCCCTTAAGATAGAACTAGCAGTCTCGATTCCTCCTGCTCCTTTTCCAATGATTGTCTGTGTTCCAGAATGCTCAGAGGTAAATGCTATTGCGTTTAGAGTTCCATTCACGCACAAAGGATCATCTGTTGATATCTCAATTGGGGCTACTTTCAAATCATTATCACATGATGCAATCAATTTTACAGCGCAGTTCTTTTTCTCTGCATTTTTGATGTCTTGCGTTGTCACGTTGCGAATTCCTGTCCTATTTACATCTGGTAATGTTACCTTCATTCCCATTATCCAATTTGCCAGTATCACAAGTTTTGCTGCTGCATCTAATCCATCCAAATCCAAGGACTCATCTGCTTCTACGTACCCCTTTGATTTTGCGTCTTTTAATGCGGTATCAAATGACATTCCATTTGCCATGTTTGTCAAAATGTAATTTGTAGTTCCGTTTAAGATTCCTGCAAATGATGTAATTCTTTCACCCCTGAGACTATTTTTTGCATAATCTAGAATTGGTGTGCCACCACCTACGGTTCCACTAAACTTTAGTGATACTTGATTAAATGTTGCAAGCTCTAAGAGTGAAGGAAATGCGAGTGCTAAAGGTCCTTTATTGACAGATATTACGTGCATTTTATGCTTCATTGCAGAAATTATGTGGGACATACCCGGTTCTGCATCTTTGTAATTACTTGCAGTAGTCTCAATCATTACATCTGCATCTAAGCTTGAAATCAGATCTAATCCAGAAAGATTGTTTTTTGTTTTACCATAATTTTTTACTGTTCCAAATTTCTTTTTTGTTTCGACAAGCTTACTCAAATTTAATCCTGCAGAATCCACTGCACTTCCTTTACTATCAAATACTCCAACAATTCTTGGTTTTAATCCATATTTTGCGTAAAGATCATCTGCACGTGATTCAAATAATTTCGCTAAGCTCTGCCCCACTACTCCAAATCCACACAAAATTATTCGCATTATGTCACAAAATTATATCGCATTAATTAAGATTAACAACGCATCATTGTTCTGATTAATCTTTTTTCTCTAAATCCAAGGATGCAGAGTTGATACAATATCGAAGATTTGTTGGATTGGGACCATCATCAAATACATGTCCTAAATGAGCCCCACATTTCTTACAATTTACTTCAGTACGTACCATTCCATAAGATGTATCTGAAATATACTCGATATTCTCATCAGATACTGGTTTCCAAAAACTTGGCCATCCAGTTCCTGAATCAAATTTGGTATCAGAATCAAATAGTTTTTCCCCACAACAAATGCATCTGTACATTCCTTTATCTTTACAATCAAAATATTTGCCAGTAAATGGTGGCTCTGTTCCTTTGTTTACACATACATCATATTGTTCTGGTGTGAGTTTTTCTTTGAGATCTTTTGGTGGGATCTTTACGGTCATGTTTGTAATTTGTTAATAATTTTATTTAATGTTTTTTCGTTTTTCTTCTGTTCTTTTTTCTGATTCAAATCTTTCTAATTCGTATTCATTCATGTCTGCAAATTTAATTATATTAGAAAGTGTTGGATGAGCTTTGTTAATTTGTTTGAACATGTCTTGAGCTACCTTTCTATAATCTACATGTCCTTGTGGAACCGTTCTTAGTTCTATTAGATGAGTTGCCTCTCTAAGATTTAATCTCATAAAGTATGGATAGTTATATGCAAAATTTACCACGTACTGAGCTTGTTCTGGATGCTTTATTCTGATTTTATTAAAAACATTTTTTGTTTTATCCATGCATTCTTTGTATTCTCTTTCCATGTTTAGAATTGAAATCTCTTTTGGTGTGACAAATCCGTGATCTGTAGTCAAGAGTTGTCTTTCAAGAGTTAATGCACGATGCCTGTGAAAATCTCTGAACATTCCAAAATTGTTTATCAGATCAAACGTATAGTTTGTCATCTCAAATGCTCTAGATGGTCTATGACGCCTATTTTTTCTTAATTTTGCTAAATATTCTATGATCTTTTTCTTTTTTGTGATGGGCATCTTCTTTACTGCATCAAGTATTGTTTTGTATGTCAAACTTGGTGATTGCTCGTATAATGATGCAGAGATGATTTTATTCATTGCACCAGTCTCTGATTCATACTCTACAAGTTTTGTAATTGATTTTGTTGAGATATTTTTTCTAGCTAACTCATTTGCATTTTTCTTTGCTAATTTCTTTATGTCATTTAGATAATCTTGCAGTGCCTTACCATACTTGTCATTTGAGCGTCTGACAAAAGATTTGATTGTAGTATCCAATTCTACCTTGATTTTTGAGGCTAAATCTTGCTCTTCTTTGAGATTTGAGCTATAAAGAATTGTCAATAGATATTCAAATGCTCGTCCGTTTCCAGTAATTCCAACATTTGTTAGTGTTGATGCTGGCAGCAGTCCTCTAAGTATGTCAAGTGCTTTAGCTTTTGTAGAGCCATTGTAAATCATATTTGCAGATTTTATGTCTTGTTCGTTTTTTAATTTTGAAAATAATTTTTCTTTTCCATCATTGGAATCTTTGAATGTGTATTTCTCAATTGGAAATTTTTCTCTAACGTATTTTATCATTGGCTCAATACTTTTGGAATACACATCAAATGAAAAATTACATGCATCAATGTAATCATCAGCAAATTTTGTTTTCATTAAATCTGGATCTCGATAAAATCTGTATTCTCCATTTACTTTTTTATTCCATGTTACATATCGTGAAGATTTTTCCAAGTATGACAAACCGATTCTTCTATCTTCAATTTTTTTAACTGCAATATTTGATAGACCTTCAATTGCAATCTGTGCCTCACCAAGCTCTGCAACTGAATCGTCTCCATACTCAATTAGTACTCTATTGTAAAATTCCTCTCCTCTGTTTTCATTTTTTAAAAACTCATCAAGAAAGACACGTCGCATGTTTTTGTCCGTTCTACTATACCTTGACATTAGTGCACCGCGATCAACTTGTCTTGGGGTAATTATTGCAAAAACAGAATCGTCCGTGTTTGAGAAATGATCAGCTAGGATCTTTTTTTCTTTATCAGAAAACTCAGACAATACGACTTGAGAGTAATCTAATTATTAATTTCTATTTCTTTCCTATCTGGATCAGATCTGGTGCTTTTGTGCTTTGCATTCCTTTTGATTGCCATCTTAGTAATACTTCTTTGAATGCATTTGCATCTTCTTCGCTTTCAGTATACATTAGCATAGTTACCCATCTTCCCTCGCCAGCTTTTCCGCCAACTGAGTTCATCCAAAACTTGCTTGGTAATGTCTGCATAGCTTTGTTGTCTGCATCTTTGGAAATCTCTTTCCACCGATTTGCAACAAAATCCAGAATCTGGACTAGTCCATTTCTATCTATCATGGTTCATCTAAAACATCAAGGATTTTAATATCTTGCAGAAATTTTGATTTAGTTAAATTATTCTTACTAAAACTAGAAACCTTACTAACACAGTCTTGGTTATATGTACAACTAGAGTTTTGCGCATGAGCAATGACGATATCGAGATAATCGGTAAACAAGTCAAAGACATGTACGGTACCTCCATGGGAAAGGTAATCGGAACAATAACTGACATTGATGGAAGCATTCAGACAGTTGGCGTAGACTGTGGTTCACAAGGGCTCCAGCAAATTCCTTATGAACAATTGGTTGCACAAGGCAATGTTGTTATTTTCATACCAAAATGGAGACTCGATTCACAAAGACTATTGCGCGAAAAAGGTCTAACACTGCGTCGCCTCAAAGCTCTGATGGAAATTGTTTCACAAAACGATGAAATGAAGGATGATGCCGAAGTCATTCATGAAAAGTACAAGGCAAAACTTTTCACATTGGGTGAGACAGAACACGAAATCACAGCTAAACTAGAAGCAAGACTTGCAGAGTTAGATGAGCAAATGAAGGCAGTAAAGATGCTGGTCTTCGATGCTAAAGTGCAATACAAGAGCAACGAAATTTCTGAATCTGTGTTTGAATCAGTAAAGCGCGAAACTACTGATCTAATCGAACACATAACTCATGAGAACGCAGAAATTTCAAATGTTCAAAGAAGAATCAATGATCTTGAAATGGAGGTTCAACAAACATTAGAATCTCCAAAGCAACATTTGCAAGATTCAGCCGTCTCATATCTTGATGATAGCTCCAACATAGAGTCAAAGCTTCCTGAAGCACCAACACATGAACCAACAACTGCACCCTCAGATACACCAAAAGAAGCTGAGCGTGCACCACAAATACCACAACCACCCCAACAGGTGACACCAATCACATCTCAACCAAAAGCACCCCAAGACGACTGGCTTGCTAGAATGGAAGCACAATAGTTTTTTTTTAAACTATTTTTTTTAACATTTAGATAGTTTATTCTATAATCGATTTCATGGCTGAGACATTTAACATTGGTCTTGGAAATAACGACACTCAAACACGTAAACGAGCCGAATTTGATTTTACTTCTTTTTGGGCAGAACAGGCAAAGAAACTGGATTGGTTTGAAGACTGGGATGTTACACTTGACTGGAATCCTCCATTTGCAAAATGGTTTGTTGGAGGAAAAATTAATGCATCGTACAATGCGTTAGACGTTCATCAAAAGACCAAATCCAAAAAGACTGCAATTTTTTGGGAGGGCGAAGATGGAACTTCAAGAAATATCACCTATGAGGAGATGTGGATTACGGTTCAAAAATTTGCAAATGCCCTAAAATCACTTGGCGTCAAAAAAGGTGATAGAGTCACAATTTACTTGCCAATGGTGCCTGAATTACCAATATCCATGCTTGCATGTGCAAGAATTGGGGCAACTCACACTGTAGTCTTTTCTGGGTTTTCTGCAACGTCTCTTGCAGACAGAATTGAGGACTCTAAATCAAAGATTGTAATTACTGCTGATGGTGGTTTTAGAAGAGGCTCTGTTGTTGAGCTAAAATCTGTAGTTGATGAGGCAATTACAAATAATGACTCTGTTCAAAATGTCATCGTTTTAGAGAGAACAAAAACTCCCATCCAAAAAAATCCTAGAGATTTACTATGGAGTGATCTGTTAGAGTCCTCATCAGCCGACTGTCCTGCTGAAAAACTAGACAGCACTCATCCTCTGTTTATTCTATACACTTCTGGCACTACTGGAAAACCCAAGGGAGTTCTGCATGGAACTGGGGGGTATCTTACTCACATTCACTCTACATTTGGGTGGGCATTTGACATCAAAGACTCTGATGTCTTTTTCTGTACTGCTGATATTGGATGGGTTACAGGACACAGCTATGTTGCATATGGTCCCTTGTTACATGGGGCAACTCAAGTAATCTATGAGGGTGCACCTGATTATCCATCTCCATCACGAATGTGGGAGATTCTACAAAAATACAAAGTTACAATATTTTACACCACTCCTACTGCATTGAGAATGTTTATGAAATTTGGAGATGACATCCCAAATTCTTTTGATCTTTCTTCTTTGAGATTACTTGGAACTGTAGGTGAGCCAATTAATCCTGAAGTTTGGAAGTGGTACTACAAAACTATTGGAAAGCAAAAATGTCCAATCATTGATACATGGTGGCAAACTGAAACTGGCGGTATGCTTATCTCTCCGTTGCCTGGTCTAGAAACTATTCCGCTAAAACCTGGTTCTGGAACCTTACCAATTCCAGGAGTTGACATTGCAGTTGTTAATGAAGAAGGCAACGATGTAAAACCAAACACAAAAGGATACTTGATAATTCGCAAACCTTGGCCTGGAATGCTACTGACTCTTTGGGGTGATGATACAAAATATCAAACAGTCTATTGGTCAAAATACAAAAACTGTTACTATCCTGGGGATTATGCGATAAAAGATGAGGATGGATACTTTTGGTTGCTTGGACGAGCAGATGACGTCCTCAAAGTTGCAGGACATAGAATTGGTACTGCTGAGCTTGAGAGCAGCATAGTTGCACACCATGATGTAGCTGAATCTGCCGTATGTGGAATTCCAGATACAATAAAGGGTGAGGTAATCATTGCATTTGTTGTCCTAAAAGAAGGAATTTCAAAATCACACGATACATTGAGAAAAGAGATAGTATCTGAGATTCGAAATGGAGTAGGGCCTATTGCTACTCCTGAGCAGATTTACTTTGTTTCAAAATTACCAAAGACTCGCAGTGGGAAAATCATGCGTAGATTACTAAAGGCAATAGCTAGTAAGGAGAAGATCGGCGATGTAAGTACCCTTGAGGATGGGGCCGCAGTAAATGAAGTTCAATCAGCATTTGATGAGCTTCAAAAATCAATTAACAAAAATTAATTTCTGATCTCTGAGAATTTTTAGAGCTGTTCGTTCTGCACAAACATCATGTTAAACTTTTAGGGGTTACTAGAAAATATGAAAGTCATTTTGGTCCTCTTATTGGTTACCGGAATGATTTTCATACCTGGAACAGCATTTGGGTGGAAATCATTATCGTATGAAAAAGAGTACTGTTCGATAGAATGCAGTACTTCTATTCAAAGCATTGATCATGCTGCACCTATGAATTTCATTTTATTGGGAGTATTTTCAGTAATAGGCCTTGGCATATTCTATAAAATTTCTAGAACTGGCAAGTTTGATGTATTTACCCTCAATTGTGATGAATGTGGAAGAAAGACAAATGGCCTAAAATGCCCATACTGTGAGACAACAAAACAAAGACTATGAGAAATTTCTTATCTCAAATGCCAACTCTCTAGATTTTTTAATCGCTTGTCTTAACTCTGAATGAATTTTTGATAATTCCTCTTCTGGGGCATCGTATTTTTTCTTCATCTGGTACTTTTCTGCCAAAAACTCTACTTCTTCTATACTTCTTCGTAATTCCCACTTTAATCCCATAATCTTGTGCTTTATCCACTCTTTACCGTCTGCATCTGGGTTGACAAAATAATCCCCAATATCCATTAGATGTAATTTGGAATAATTTGATTTAAGTAATTAAGCCCAGACTTTTTCTCTAAAGGTCCATCTCTTATTTAGAATAAAGTTGCTAAATGCAGCAGTAATTACAGCTAATATCAGTGCAATTGGATATGATAATCCATTACTGTCTACAAGATAAAACACCATTCCAAGCTGAACTAGTGCACCAAATGAGCTAAATGCAACAAACTTGCCATATTGCGTTAATGTTCTCTTTATTCCAAAGTCCCTATCTCCAAATGTCCATGCTTTGTTAAGAACAAAGTTTGATGTCATGGATAATGCAATTCCAATCATGTTTGCATGAAGATACCAAAGCTCTGATGGGCCACTTGCAAACAAGAGTGATGCGATAAAGTTTACTGCAAGTCCTGATGCTCCAACAGTGAAAAACCTCGCAGCTTTTGAGAGGAATTTTACTGATGCTCTCTTTTCATTGACTCTTTCTGGTTTTCCAAATCGGTATAGCTTCCAAACATCACGAAGATAATTCAAAATTGTAGATGTACCAAGCTTGCTTGAGCCAAATTCTCTATCAATAAACGTGTAAGGAATTTCATGAATTTTTACTCCTCTTCGTTTAACCAAAATTTCTAAGAGCATTTTGTAACCTTTTGTATCAAATTTTAATCCGTTAATGATGTTTTTTCTAAATGCAAAGAATCCTGACATTGGATCTTGTGCATCAACTCCAAGTCCTGATTTTGCAATCTTTGTTGCAATTTTGCTCATAAGCTTTCTTTTGATTGACCAACCTTGAATTCTGCCACCTTTGGTGTATCGTGATGCGACAACTAAATCATATTGTGATTTTATTGATTCTATCATTTTTGGAATCAAGCTTGGTGGGTGAGAAAAATCACTATCCATTACTACGATGGTTTCTCCTCTCGCTTGCTGGATTCCGTTTAAGACTGCAGAGCTTAATCCTTCTTTTGCTTTTCTATGAATCACATTTATTGTATAATTTGTAAAACCCTTAATTGACTTCCAATAGTCCTCGACAATTTTACCAGTACCATCCGGTGAATTATCATCAACTACGATTGCTTCAGTTAGCACATTTTTTGGGATATGCTCGCCAATGGACTTTAGAATTTGTTTAATGTTTTGCGATTCATTATAAGTTGGAATAATGATTGATACTTGCGTTTCCTGAGCCATCCTGTTATTTTGATGAGATTTTGAATAGAATTTAAACTGTTAATTTATCGATATGATGCAAAAGGTTGCAATTTTCAAACAATTTATGCGTGATTTTATCTGATCTGAGTAATTTACTCTACAAAATGAGTCCTAACTAGCTGGTCATAATATCTAATTGATTTCATGTTGACAAACTCTAGCATTCCATATCTTGACAGCTCTCGTCCAAAACCGCTCTTTTTTACTCCTCCAAATGGAATTCGTGGATCAGAGACTAGAACGTTGTTAACTGAGACCATTCCTGATTCAATTAATCTAGAATACTTGTCTGCCTTTACAAGATCCTGTGTCCAAAGACTTGCACCTAATCCAAAGCATGTATCATTAGCATACTTGATTGCATTTCTTTCATCTTCCACTACTGTGATTGCGGCAACTGGTCCAAAGGTTTCCTCGTATCCTACCTTCATCTCTTTTGTAACTCCACCAACAATTGTTGGCTTGTAGAAGAATCCTTTATCTCCAATTCTTTCTCCACCAGTCAAAATTTGTGCGTTATGTTTTCTTGCATCATCAACTTGCTCATCTATTGTTTCAAGACCTCCTTTGTTAACCAGTGGCCCGATATCTGTGTCTTCAGATAATGGGTCCCCGACCTTTAGCTTTTCAGTATTTTTTACAAACTTTTCAATGAAACTGTCTGCAACATTTTTTGCAACAAAGAATCTTTTGGATGCAACACAGCTTTGGCCACAGTTAATGAAACGTCCCTTTACTGCACCTTCTGCTGCTTTGTCCACATCTGCATCACTACAAACTATGAAAGGATCACTTCCTCCAAGCTCAAGAACACATTTCTTTAATCCTCCAGCTGCTTTCTGACCTACTTTGATTCCAACTTCAGTACTACCGGTAAATGTAATACCTGAAACATCTGAATCCAATATGTGTCCTGCAACTGACGAATTTCCAACTGCAGTCTGAAATACTCCTGATGGTACACCAGCTTCAGCAAGAATGTTTTCTATTTCTATACCACACTGTAATGTTGCACTAGCTGGCTTTAGGACAATTGTATTTCCTGCAGCAAGTGAAGGTGCTGCAAATCTAAGAGCTTGCCAATAAGGAAAGTTCCATGGCATGATGCTGCCAATTACTCCTAATGGCTCAAATGCAATGATACTTTTTCGCGCATCTGTGTTTAGGACTTCATCATTAAGAAAGACCTGACCATTATCTGCGTAAAACTCCATTGCCCAAGAACATTTTATTAATTCAGAACGTGATTCTTTGATTGGCTTTCCCATTTCCTTTGTAGCAACTTCAGCTAGCTTGTTAGATTGCTTTCTTAATTCCTGGGAGACTATCTGTAAGATTTCCGTTCTTCTCTTCCAGTCCTTCTTCCATTCTCGAAAAGCATCTTTTGATTTTTTAATGATATGTGTAACTTGATCCTTTGAAATTGTTTCATATGTTGCTAGTTCTTCTCCAGTGGCTGGATTAATTGTAGTAACGTTTTGCGCTTGACTCATTGTGGGAATTTGTACTACTTTGATTTAGTCATATTAGTCTTGTTAAACTCTGCTAACATCTTGGCATAGTTTTCCATCATCATTTTCATGAAGCTATCCCAAGTTCGTATTGTGTCTAATCTAACCTGGAGATGGTTCTTGAATAAGTTACCATACACATCGATCTGAGCTGTCATCAAGTTTGTGAAAGTTTTGTTTGCCTCACTAAACATCTTTAACACATTTTTATCTAAATTTAGATTATCAAAGAACTCTTTTTCAGAGATATAGCATGTCCCAAAAACATTATCAAGTGAATGAAGATATTCTCTGTAATAATCTGAATACATCTGAATGTATAATGGAACTTGAGACTCTGCCTTCTGAATAATCTCTGAAGTGCTACTTTTCATTACATCACAGATTGAGATTTTATCCTCTTTTGGTTTTGATGTTGGTTTGTCTGTTACCAAGATATCTAATACCTCAAGATAATATTTAAGGTGGTGTCCAAACTTGCAAGACGAAATTGGAACAAATCTGTTTTACTCATCCGATTCATTGATAAGATAAAGAATACTATACAAAATGGGGAATGGGCATGAATAATGATTCCAACATTGAAGATATTGATGAAGAGTTTAGGCTATTAGCTGAAAAACGAAAAAAACTTGCAGAATTAACAAGGGGATTATCCAGCTCTGAAATTCCTGCAGCAGAATCTAATCCAAATCCAGACTCTATACAAGAACCTCTTTCCGAACCTGAACCACTAGAGGAGCCAGTTGAGGAAATTACTTCTAGCGTTGAAGAAAAAGAGACCTTTGAAAAAATTGAGAATGAAGAGGTTGCCAGAAAACCCACCAAAGAAGCTCCATCTGAGGATGATTCTGAAAAATATGATGACGGTAAACTTGCATTATCAAAAGATGAAATTCTAGAGTTTTGTGACCGAATAATCACAAAATGGCAAAATGATCCAACAAAGGATGCAAGACATATTTTTGCAATGAATGCTGTAAAGACCAGCGTCATCTGGACTGAGGAGGAAACCCTCAAAGAGATATGGAAGGAGATATTCACATGGGCCTTTGATATTTTATACAAAAATGCTATCGCTCAAGCAAAGGGTGAAAACATGAAGTGGTCTCAAATTTTAGATCAGATTGGAAAGAGCTAAAATATCTAACTTGTAACTGAACCTGCAAGCATCTTTTCTACTTCTTCTTTGTGCTCTTTGCAGTATAGTCCTGACTCCTTGCATTTTGGGCAATTAAGATACTTTGTAAAGTCCATATCGCCCAATTTTTGATGATAGGATATAGATCTTTCTAATGATTCATCAGTATGTGAAACTTTTTAAAAATTGTCTACTTTGAGAATTAAGAAACTCATTAAATAAAAGAAGAAAACGGTTACTGTATGGATGCACCTGTCGATGACACTTATCACTTGATCATCCGAACAAAAAATTCCGATGATCTTCCTGATGTTGAAAATTATATTCGTGATCTAGATAGAAAAGGATTCTTTAGAGATTTGATTAAACAGGGGAAACTAACAGTTGAGGAAGTACAGAAATTACCTTTTGCAAAAATGTGTGAAATTTTCTTTAGACGAGAGCATCAAACTCTAAAGAGTGGGGACATTAGAATCTTCAAAAATACCGGTGACTATTCAATATACTTTGATTCTGGTGAGTAGTCAAAAAATAAAAACAGATTACCCGACTGTGTAATCTGCATAGTTGACTTCATTGAGAATTCTATCAATGATCTGTTTTTGACCTCCTTTGTTGTCAATTGTGACTAGCAGCAAGTTTCCACTTGAGAGTGGAATTGTTACTCTTCGAAGCTTTTCATAAACTGCTAATGTGTACAATCCTTTTCCAATCTTGTCATAGTGACGCATTCTTGATTTCCATGCCTTTGCTGCATGCAGTAGTGTTTCTTGGGTTTCTTCTGGTGACAAATAAAGTTCAGAGTTGCCTTTTGATTTTGACGTCAATACCTTTCCTTCCATGTCGCACACTGCCGCATACCTGATATTCTCGTCTAATGCCAAAACTCTTCCTAATTTTGTTTCATAATCAAGTTTCTGGGACATTAATTTAGGTATCATTTACGTTAAAGATAAAATGCAACTCAAAGATAATTAAAATTCGTTTATTATTTTCTCAAATTTCTCTCAAGTTTTTACTCTGAAACTCTATGGTAATTTTCCGCCTAGTTTGTATGATAATTCCTCTTTTTCTTCTTCTATCAATTTGAGCATCATGTCTTCTGATTCTTGATACTTTTTGATATTCTCTTCGGCAATCTTTTGAACTCCTGACTCTTCTTCGGAAAATGGGAGTGCCATCAATGATGCCACAGCTACAATAACTGCTACTCCTAGTATTACTCCAATCATGGTCTTTTTTGATGTCTCCATCAAGTCTCCTATTGGTAAATTTTGAGATTAATCCTATGTTGATCATTTCGCACAAATCTGCTACTGCTTGTAGGGCTTGAATTGATAATTTTCCTATGAGACATGGCAAAATCGACATTTTTTAGCACATAAAATAAAATACTCTGTTAAAGAATTATCATTATGAAGAGTCTTGTTCTAGTTATTGCACTTTCAATAATTTTTAGTGCCGTCCCACTATCCTATTCTCAATCAATTGCATACTTTCCACCGCCAATGAAACAAATTCAAGATGGAGTGTTACCATCAAGCATTACTTGCACTGAGGGATTAGAATTAATCTTCAAACTATCTAATGGTAGCCCTGCATGTGTAAAACCTTCTAGTGTAGTAATATTGTTAGAGCGTGGTTGGGGTGCTCATTCATTACCTGATGTAGTCCCAGATGCAATTCAAAATTCTGATGAGACAAAATACGGAGAATACAAAGTTACAACCAGTATGGTAAACTATGATGAATACTCTGGATTCCTTGCAAAACCAACTTCATCTGAATCATTTCCTGGAGTAATTCTAATTCATGAATGGTGGGGCCTAAATGAAAACATCAAAGATACTGCAGAAAAACTTGCATCATATGGATATGTGGTTTTAGCAGTTGACCTCTTTGATGGAAGTGTAGCTACCAATGCTCAAACTGCAATGGCTCAGGTAAGTGCGTTTGACCAAGAAAAGGCAATCATGAACATGAATTCTGCAGTAGAGTATCTTAAGACATCAAATGATGCTCAAATGATTGGTTCTATTGGTTGGTGCTTTGGTGGTGCACAGTCACTAAACCTTGCATTGGAGAATCCAGAAGTTGATGCCACTGTAATCTATTATGGTAGACTAGTTACTGATTCTGATTCTTTGTCTGTGTTATCTGCACCAGTGCTTGGAATCTTTGGAGAATTAGACCAAGGAATTCCACCAAGTGTGGTAAATGAGTTTGAATCTGCACTTGATTCACTGGAAGTGCCAAATGACATCTACATTTATCCAAACGTGGATCATGCATTTGCTAATCCTACAGGTGAGCGATATGCTCCTGAAGAAGCAGACGATGCATGGGATAAGACTTTGGAATTTTTAGAGTCAAATCTCAAATTGTAATTTTTTAATAAAAAAAGTGTGGAGGAAAAGGACAACTCCACACGGGATTTTTCTCTCGAATCACCTTGTGCTCAGACTAGTAACATGTCCCTGTGTAATGTCTTTTGAAAACTGCTCAAATCCTAGAGCACAGTCTGCGTGAATCCTCTCTAGTGTTGCATAGTTGCAGTTTCCACAAAGCTGTTGTATTGGCTGTCTGCATTCTGAGCACCAAGATTCAACTTGTAACTCATTTCCACAGTTCCGACATAGCTCGTCTGGCATTTCTTTTCACCTATGGGAAATTTCTTCTACCGATTCTCCACTTGCTAATTTTTGTCGGTGTATGCGAAAACTTTTCTAGCGACGTCTTGACCGACTTTATTGATTCCTTGATGTGGGAGATAGGTTGTTCTGTTAGTGATGATAAATCCTTCACTTGACTTCACCTCCTACTCCACTGAGACCATCTTGCCTTTTGGTTTCTCTTCGGCAAGGGTCAGTTCTACTTCAAGAATTCCGTTTTTGTAAACTGCTTTTGCAGAATTCTCATCCACTTCGTACTTTAGTGGAACTGTAGTGCTGTATCTTCTGTCTCCGTGTTCTGCTGAAATTGAGACCGCATTATCCACTACATTGACCTTGATGTCTGACTTTTCAATTCCCGGCATCTCAGTCGTGAGTTTCAGCTTGCGTTCTTTTTCATTTAATATCTCATCAACAAATGGCTCTCTTACGCTAGAATCTGCAATTGCAGTTGTTGGTCTAACGTTTCCCCATTCGTTAATTCGGGGTTTGCCATCAGGACCAATGGTCATCTGATAGCCATAGTAATATGGACCGAATGTCTGAATACGGTCTGCTGGTCCTTCGAAGACGTCATCGGCGGTAAAAAAGCGATTCGACAATCTTCGAAATGTCTTTTCGAATTGGTCATCAAACCACATATGTTGTTCACCGGATATGTAATATCTATGACATTATTTAAGAATTTGTGTGTTTCAATTGATTAATTACATAATGTCTCATATATTACAAATCTTAAAATATTGGATTACACATAATGCGCACTTGATGGAATAATGACATCACAACCACAAGTTATCCTTCTAAAAGAAGGAACAACTCAAACAAAAGGTAATGATGCCCAAAAAAATAACATCCAAGCTGCCAAGCTAATTTCTGAAATAGTTAGAACCAGTCTTGGTCCAAGAGGAATGGACAAGATGCTAGTAGACTCACTTGGAGATGTTACCATTACAAACGATGGTGCAACAATTCTCAAAGAGATTGATGTACAGCATCCTGCCGCAAAGATAATGGTTGAGACAAGTAAAGCAACTGACACCGAAGTCGGTGACGGTACAACTTCAACTGTTGTGTTGGCCGGTGCACTATTAGAAAAAGCAGAAGAACTAATAGCAAAAAATGTACATCCAACTATTGTAGTTGATGGGTTCAAAAAAGCATCTGAGAAAGCAATTCAGATGTTAAAAGAAATTGGCATAAAGGTAGATCCACAAGATAAGAAATTTTTGAAAAAAGTAGCAACAACAACTTTGTCATCAAAGCTAGTATCCAATGATGCAGATACACTTGCAGACATTATAGTTGATTCTGTACTTTCCGTAGCTGAAAAACAAAGTGATGGATACAAAGTAGACATTGACAACATCAAAGTGGAAAAGAAAGGTGGCTCCTCCATCAGAAACACTAAACTTGTTCACGGGATAATTCTTGACAAAGAAGTAGTTCATGGTGGAATGCCAAAAAGAGTTGAAAATGCAAAGATTGCACTCATTAACTCTCCACTAGAGATAGAAAAAACCGAGTTTGATGCAAAGATTAACATCAACTCCCCAGAGCAAATTCAAAACTTTATTGATGAAGAAAATAGAATGCTCAAAAACTTAGTTGACAAGGTTTCTAATTCTGGGGCAAACATAGTCTTGTGTCAAAAAGGAATTGATGATATGGCACAATACTATCTTGCAAAAGCAGGAATTATGGCCGTTAGAAGAATCAAAGAAAGTGACATGACAAAACTTGCAAAAGCAACCGGTGCAAGAGTTGTTACAAACATCAATGAACTTTCAGAAAAAGATCTTGGCCATGCAAATCTTGTTGATGAAAGACAAGTTGAATCAGACAAATGGGTATTCATTGAAGGATGCAAAAATCCAAAAGCTGTGACCATCCTTGCAAGAGGTGGTTCACAAAGAGTAGTCGACGAAGTTGAGCGTTCAATTCACGATGCTCTAATGTCAGTAAAAGACGTCGTAGAATACCCATATGTTCTAGTTGGAGGTGGTGCCGCAGAAGCACATGTTGCAAACAAACTTCGAGAATGGACCAACTCCCTTGATGGACGACCTCAATTGGCAGCACAAAGATTTGCAGAAGGAATCGAGACTATTCCTCTAGTCTTGGCTGAAAATGCAGGAATGGACCCACTTGACACTCAGGTTCAACTGAGAGCAAGAAGTTCCAAAGGAAAGGCTTCGTTTGGTATAGATGTAATCAACACCAAAGTTGCCGATCTTGAATCTGAAAACATCTTTGAGCCCCTAGCCGTAAAAGAACAAGTAATCAATGCGGCTACAGAGGCAGCCTGCATGATTCTGCGAATAGATGATGTTATTGCAGCATCAAAATCCCATAGTTCTCCACCACCGGGAGGACCTCCTGGAATGGGTGGAATGCCAGGAATGGATATGTAATTTTCATATCCTTTTTTTCTTATTTTTTCTCAAATAGCATACCACAAGTTGCCCGTCATATACTAATAATTCAAACGTGTATAGATATCATGCCACTAACAGTGCTAAAACATAACGACTCCATAGGACAAAACCTAGTTGAAAGTGAGGCCAAAAACCCTCTTTCAACTATTGGTTCAAAGACTAATTGGACATATGTTGCAGGATTATCATGGATATTATTAGATGACGAGTTTGAATACTAATGATATCAATCATTAGAAAATACTAAATAGAAAAACAGGTTTCATAAACAATGCAAAAAACTCTCTTTACACTTATCATATTATTTTCACTGTCCTTTATGATACTAAATAATCCAGTATACGCTCAATCATCAGCACCGGATCCAATTACAAATCTTGCAGCAGTTCCAGGTAATGGCTCAGTGCATCTTGTATGGTCGGCACCAGATAACAATGGCTCTCCAATTACAAGCTACAAAGTAATTCAATGGGTTACGGGTTCTGATACCTTTACGACATTTCCAAATTTGAGTAATACTGCATCAGTTACTGTAACTGGTTTAAAAAATAATGTATCATACAGCTTTAAAGTTTACGCAATCAACTCTGCAGGTACAAGTCTTGATTCAAATATTGTATCTGTCACCCCTACAGCTTCTGCACCTGCAACTGATGTTCCCGATGCAGTAACAAATCTTCAGGCAACAAGGGGAAATGGTAAAGTCAATTTGTCATGGACCACTCCTAACAGTAATGGCTCGCCAATCATAGGATACACTGTAACATATTGGCAAGTTGGTACCGATGCATTCAAAACTAAAAAAATTGATGGTGTAGCAACATCTACACAAATCACTGGTTTATCAAATGGTGTTCCATATGCTTTTAGAATAAATGCATTAAACAATATTGGAACTGGTCCTGATTCAAACGTTGACTCTGCAACCCCGTCTGAATCTGTAACTGCTTCTGCACCAAACCAAGTAAGGGGTCTTGTTGCTGTGCCAAGTAATGGTCAAGTATTATTGTCATGGATAGAGCCCTCTGATAACGGCTCACCAATTACAAGCTATAAGGTAATAGCCAACGAAAAAGGCTCTAACACATTTACAACTTATCCAAACCTAGGTGATTCTACCAAAGTCACCATTACAGGATTAAGAAACGATGTAACCTATGAATTCAAAGTGGTTGCAATAAATGCAATAGGCCAAAGTAAAGACTCCAATAAGGTATCTGCATCCCCAAATACCCGTGTTCCTATTGCAATAACAAATCTCAAGGCTACTCCTGGGGATGGAATGGTAACTCTAAACTGGTCAGTCTCATCTTCTGTTTTGGATTCTATTAGCAGCTATCGTGTACGTGAATACAGGCCAGGTGTAAGCACTTTTGTCACACATGAGATATTGGGAAAAGCAACTACTGCAACAATTGATGGTCTTACAAATGGAATCCCATATGGATTTAGAATTGTAGCTGTCAACTCTGAAGGAATTGGACCTGATTCTAGTACTGTTTATGCAACACCAATGCCAAAACCTGATGTATCAAAGACACCAAGTCAGGTTTTAAATCTCAAGGCAACCCCTGGAGATAAACAAGTTACTTTAACTTGGAACAAGCCTTTTGATAATGGTTCGCCAATAACTGGTTACAACATTATTCAATTCAAGACTGGATCTAACACATTTACAACAATTCCAAAGTCTGATGTCTCGACAAGTGCCGTTGTAACTGGACTAGTAAACAGTGTAAGTTACAACTTTAAAGTTTCAGCAATTAATGCAAACGGTGAAGGACTAGAATCAACTGCAGTTTCTGTCGTACCATCTGCTCCTCAATCTAATCTGCAATTGCCTTCTTGGATAAAAAATAATGCTTTACTGTGGGCTGAAGGAAAGATTTCTGACAAGGAATACGTTCAATCAATTGAATACTTGATTAACAATAAAATCATCAAGATAAAATAATCTACATTAAGCAAAGAACAACGCAAAGAAAATAATTATAATTATTATTGGCATCATCTTTCTCATCTTTGAATTAATTCTCTCTGCTTCTTTTTCCTTTTTGTGATCAATGTAACGCATCTGAATAACCATTGATAGTAAATTATTCAAAAAGAGCGAATATGCAATTATCATGATTTTATCCATCAGTGTGAGATATCCTATGGGTGGAAGTTGACCTGCAGCATTTAGATGTGCAGCAACTGCAGCTAAGAGAGTTGATGCCCCAAGTCCAATTCTTGCAGTAAAGTTTGTCGGACTCATCCAAAATGCTAGCATGGCAATTGTTGTAATTATTAGAACCGGAAATATGGTCTTCAAAAATGATGATAGGGGAAATCTCTCAATGTCTAATGCAAAGACATATCTTGAAAAAGTTGTGTTATCAGAATATTCATGCTCAGTAACATGGGCTTGACTTCCTTTTAGATTCCAGCCTGGAATGTTGACTAGCCCATCTATTCCAGTCTCAGCATCATCTACGACAAATTGTAATTTGTCGATTTCTTTGATTCCCTCAATTTCAATAGTTAATTGCAACTGCTCAAATGGATAATTTTTAAAATTCATATTTTTTTGAAAATTTCCTTTTATTCTTACTTCATAATAATTTGGTTCAATCTTAATTGGGTCTACAGTTGCTTTACCATTCATGAATTCGATCTTTGGTGGTGACTCTACAAAGTTTTCATCATCTGAACTAATCCATAGATAAAAATCCAAATCATATGTGCCCGTTTGCAGATCAATTTTTCCAACATTTAGTATGTATGTTCCAACTTTGTAGATTTTTGGATCTTCTGAATTATCATCTTCTGATTGGGCAAAAGAGTCATTTACAAATAGTGACAAAGAGATCACACAAAAAATCAAACCTACGAAAAAGTAATCATTTTTCTTTAATGTTGGTCTTGTCAATGCTCAGAGACGTGACAACTATCTGAGAATATTATTTTATCTTTTTTAACGAAAAGAAACCTTGAAAAAAAATAGCACGCCACAAACTGCCCGTCATAGACTAATATTCATCTGACAGTGGCTTTCTAATGACTATAACAAGAATTCAAAACGAATCAATCAAAACATTCAATGTTGTTGTTGATCGTCTCACACGTGCATGGAACGAAATATTCTGATAAAAGATGACTAGAACCATTCTATTAGCAATTTTTGCTACAGTAATTTTACTCACCGGCACAGTGGCTACTCCATTAGGAATGTATCAAACAGCTGATGCTGTAAAATCCAAAGGAAATGAATCCACCGTAATAAACTCAAAAAAAGTTTGCGGTGACCGATTATGCTCTGATCCTAAAGCACCAGTTGTAAAAAAATCTGAAAAGAAAGAAGAAACCAAAACAGTGCAAAAAGCAAAAGAAGAGTCTAAAGCTACTACAGTACCTCCTACCAAAGATAACAAGGCAGAAGTAATGAAAGAAGCAAAAATGTCAGAAAAGACAGTATCTCTTACAAAAACTGTTACTGGTACTATGAAATCTTCCAAAGATCCTGGACTTGGACATGAAAATCATCAGTTAGCAATAATTCTCCCTCCAAGCGATAAAGTATATCGTGGGCATCTAACATACACTGCATCTGAACCCGTTCAACTAGTTGCCCTACATGGGCCATTAAAGACTGGAAAGGATAGAGGTCAGCCAATTTGGTCTACTGATGGAACTACAAAATATGGAATGACGTTTGTTGATGACCAACGAGCATCTGGTGTATGGCAATTTGCTGGAAATGCACTTGCAGTACATACCATGAAAAAGGAGCCCTTCACTGTAACCTATTCTGTTACATATACAGAAAATGTTGTTGACAATGTAAAGGCCTTTAGAGGAACCATTTCTTCTGAAAAAGATCCTGGACTTGGACATGAAAATCATCAACTAGCAATGATACTTCCACCAAGTGATAAGGCGTATCGTGGAACATTAACATATGATGCATCTGAGCCGATTCAATTGATCTCATTGATTGGACCAATTAAGGAAGGCGAAATTCATCCTCCAACAACTTGGTCTCCAGATGGAAAGACAATTTATGGTATGATCTTTGTTGATCCAAAGAAATCAGCAGGAACTTGGATTTTCTCAGGTAATGCGTTAGCTGTTCATACAACAAAGACAACACCATTCACTGTAAGTTACTCAGTTGTCTTAACTGAGTGATTTTTTTATTTTTTAAAATATAATTAGAGCAATACTGGTTATACCGCTTTGGTTCGAGGGTACCTATACAGCATGTTATACCAGTTATGCTCGGATGGTTGTTTTATGTGAAATTTTTATTTATTGATAGCGTAACAATTGTGGAGTGCCTAAAGGCATGCCACAAGTTGTTATCAAATTCCAAATAATTCCTGATTATACACTGTCTAATATGCCTAAAACAGAAAAATTCATCGGCAAAAACGCAAACATCGAAAGAATAGCAACACGAATAGAGAATTACCTCACAGAAAACAAGTTTGAAGTGGCATTTTCCCGTGATGTCTCCGGCGAAAGCCACACCTACCTCATCCAGGCCAGAAAATCTGGATTAATCCGAACCGTTTCAGGTTCAAGAAGAAGTACAGATATCACCATATCTGGCCAACCAAATAACTTTGAGATAAAAGTTGGAACAGGGGAGTGGGGTAAAAACTTGGTAACTTCTGCACCATTGTTTGTGATTCCTTTAGTGGGGATTGCAACTACTGTAACAAAACTATACACTGCAAAGAAGTTTGAAGACAATCTGTGGTCTTTTGTAAAAGATCAAGTAAAATACCTAGAAAATACTCACACAAAGGATCAAACAAATCTTAAAGAATACCCATGTGAATATGTAGAGGGATATTCTGAATGGAAGTCTCCTATCCGTGATTGCAAGTTGTTTCTTGAATATAACTCTGGTAACAGTTGTATTATACTCAAGACTTCAATTGAACAAGGACTAAAAATTCCAGCAACAAAAATTGAGAGTGCAAAGATTATCATGAAAAGATCAAAAGAAAATACTGATGATCGCATGATTCAGATCACTTTTAGAGATGATCATGACAAAAAGCGCAGCCCAATCTTTAACTTTGATGATGATATCATCAGAGGAGTATTAGCTGGAATTGATGAGCTAGTTAGTGAGACAAAACTTCAACAAATGACACTAGCAATTAAACACTAGTTCTTTTCTTTTTTATTTTTATTTTTTTTCAAGGCATGCCACATTTACTACGACATCATCAAATAATATTTTCATTACGTTACCTTGATAACATTTGATAAAGGTACAACAAATCTCAAAATATCAAAACGGTTGTGAAAAAATTCTACAAATACCTGGAGTACGTTTTGCAGCCTTGATAAACAACAAAGGAAGAATAATCAGTGGAGGGATAAGCGAGAAAGTGATTCCATACGAAAAAGACGAAGAAAAGAGAAATGTTTTGTTTATGGAAATTGCACTTGATCTAACAATGCGAAAAGAATTCACAAATACCTTGGGCAGCATACATGCTATAGTATCATATCGTGACAGAGTCAACATTATAACAATCCCTCATGATGAGAACTTCATTCTTTTGTCTGTAGAGCCAGAATTAGATTCTCAAAAAATTATAGAACTAGTTAGAGAATTAGTATAATTCTGGAATTTTCTTTTTTTCATGCCTAATTTTAGTATTTTTTAGGCATCATTTAGTCAATTAAGGCATACCACAAGTTGCACGGTATGCACTAATATTTTCTTCACGTAATAGTACCATGAGCCAACTACTCTTTAAATCAAGGCAACCCCAGCATAAAGAAACTCTGGTTGAAAGCATACCAGTAAAAGAAGGGCAAAAACTTTACAATAAATGCGTACTTTGTTCAGGCCTAAAACATGTCATGTTGACATGTGGTATATGTAACAAATCAATAACACTGCAATGTGGACGTTGTGGTAAAGGATCTTGGTCTGAAGAAAACCACAGTAATTGTGTGTAAACAAAGCAAAACGTGTTGAATAGAATTGGTTTCGATTTTTCAAGAAACCATCTTCAGTACGTTGAAAATTTTATAATTCGTGATTTAAATAGAAATTGAAATAGAAATTGAAATATTTTAAACAAAAATAACATCTGAACTAGTAACCTAATCAATTCATGTGCTAGTCTAGAATTATTTCTGACATACAAATTTCCACAACATTGATTTATAACAATTCAATCAGGCACGATGAATTAATTATAACGAAATCATAATACATCTAAGCATACCGCAACATCAAAATAATTTTTTAATAATTTTTTATCCATATGCGCAATCGGTGAATTACAATGTACGACACGACCGTATATCAAAACATCTCTGGTTCATCAGATTCTTTTTTAAAAAAATTTGATGGATATAGAAAACTTACCAAACCAAATCATAAAAAATCTATACCTGTTTTGTTTGGTATGATTATGTCCCTGATGGTAGGGGGCATGACCATCCTGCCTGAGAATGCCTACTCCGAAGAGCAAAGTTCAATTGACCAAATACGACTAGAAGCAGAAGCAGAATTTGCAAATGAAATACAAAAAGCCAAATCAATCCTTAATGAAATTAAAAACAATCCCAACTCTAATGAGCAAGACATAGAGCTAGCAATGATTGAATACAAAAAATCCGTAGCAATTGCAAAACAGATTAGAGACGAAAAAATTCAAAATGCTCAATTGACTCTGGAAAAGATTTCTACCGTCCCTAAAATTAGCCTTGCAGATGCACGAAAACAACTAAAATTAACCGTGGATACTGCCCATGAGCAATTACAAAAAGCAATAGAATCTGCCAAGTCTGCTTATGATTCTGCAATTAGAGATGCATTGGGAGACAAAGGTCTTGAAAAACAAGCTGAATTAGAATATGAATCAGCACTCAAAACTGCCAAAGAGACATACAACAAAATAGTGTATGAGGCAACCAAGCAATATCAGAAAATGAGAGACGTCATCAATGTATGAGATACCTCTCTCATCTTTTCACTTTTTATGATATGGATTTTGTTTCATACCAAAATTTCTTACAATTATAACATTGCATCTTCCATTTGCTAGAATCATCCTGTCTTTTCATATCTAGCATCCCAAAATCCCTTGATCCGCATGTAGGACAACCCTCATCTCTCATTTAGAATCCCTCATTCTTTTTGAATAATCATAGGAGAAAATTCTCTTTGGGGTAATCTCTATTGCTACTTCATTCTCAGCGTTTTTTCTCAAAAATTTTGCCAACTTTGATTCTTTATTCTCCAAGTATCTATCAATTAATTTATTCAAAATTTCGACTCCAATATCACTCCTAATTTTTGCTACTCCGTATCCTCTAATTCCTCTGTATGGAGGAGTATCAGCAGCAATCTCAAATGCACATGAGCTATTATTTTTCAAATATTTGACAATCTTTGCTGATTCTTGTGTAGCACAACACAACTTGCCGTCTACACAAATAAACCATAATGAAAGTACACAAGGAAATCCATTTGGCATTATACAGGATAGTCGTACTGGTATCTTTGTACTGTTTATCAGAGAATCAACATCTTTCTGAACTAAAATTTGCAATCTAATCCTCCAAAACTCTCCTAGAGTAACAGTAATCACAGGACCAATCTTCAAAACTTTTTCCACATTCTTTGCATCTTTGAATTGTTATCAGGCTCATGAATAAACAACTCCGTTCTAGTATATCAATAGTGATAAAACAAGTAACTAGTGCCAACTTTGATTCATTTCTTTTTCATATATTAACTAAAAATACAATTTTACAGTATGAACATGAAGATTCTTGTTTTACTCATAGTTTTGTTTGGTTTTGCCCTCCAACCTGCATATTCTCACAAACCGATTCCTTCTACTGATCAAAATACTACATTAGAAAACGCACTATTCATATCAGATCATAAGATATCCTGGGTAATTTTTGAGACTCTAAATGCTAATCAGAAAAAATTCTATACGTTTGAAGCAAAAAGTGGCGAGTCGTTTTATTCAAGCATAGTAATTCCAAATCTTAAACAATATGAGAATTACAAACCAAATCTTGCTTTGATCAGTGCCACAGAAATTCCCGACTCTGATGACATTGTTAAAATAATTCAAAATGCAGGATTGGTTTCAAAGTACGAGGGACCAATACCTGCAAATGAATTCTATGAGCCATTTGGCCAAGCAACATATTGGGAACGTCAAGAAATTAACATTACAATTCCACAGGATGGAAAATACTATCTAATAGTCTATGATACGCAGGGGATGAAGGGCAAATATGCACTAGCTGTTGGAACTATAGAGGATTTTTCAGCCGTTGATTTTTTTACCGTATTGCCAATGGGTTGGTTTGAGACAAAATATTTCTTTGAAGATTACCTGTCCCTGTTGATTCCTATTCCGATAATTTTGTTTATTCCGGCACTGTATCTTGTAAAAAAAAGAATTAGCTAAATTCAAAGAATTTTATAATTTAGACTTTGATTAATTGGAAAGTTTTTTGAATACTTGTTTTGTATGTTCTGATTCTTCTCTATGATCAAGCATCGGTAATGGATATGAATTTTTTATCTCTGATTTGTCCCAATTATGAATGTCTTTTTCAGAAATATCCTCAAGTTCTGGAATCCATTTTTTGATGTACTTGCAATCTGGATCGAATTTTTTTTGTTGCATCCATGGATTGAAAATTCGAAACCATGGTTGGGAATCACATCCGGTTGACGCTGCCCATTGCCAATTTCCAACATTTACTGATGGGTCGTAATCGATGAGCTTTTCTGCAAAGTATCTTTCCCCCCACTTCCAATTAATGTGAAGATCCTTTGTTAAAAATGACGCAACAATCATTCTAACTCGATTGTGCATGTATCCAGTTGCATTCAACTCTCTCATTCCTGCATCAACAATTGGAAACCCAGTCATACCATTAGCCCATTTTTCAAAACTCTTCTTATTGGTACTCCATGGAATTTTTGAATACTTTTTCCTAAATGATGAGCCAAATGTGTAAGGATAATAATACATTATACTAATGAAAAAATCCCTCCAGAATAACTCACTGATTAATGTATGATCCTTTCCTAACTCATCTGCAATTTTATGATAAATCTCCCTTATGGAAATTGTTCCAAATTTGTTATGAGCAGATAGGTGTGTTGTGGCATCCAGATACGGATAGTTTCTATCTTTACCATAATTTTTGAATTTTGACATGTTTTTTAGAATTTTTCTTCCTTCATATGTTCCGCCCTTTATAGGAGAATCTGTCTTAGGATGCTTTTGTGAAATTTCTTCCAATGATAATTCTGACTTTTTGGAAATGAAATTCTTATGTGTGAATTTTTGAGGCTTTCTTACTTGGAGTAAATTTGCTTTTCTAAAAAACTGAGTAAAAACTTTGTAGGGCGTTCCTTGTGCAGTTCTAATATGTTCAAAATTCTGTATTGTCAAATCAGCTAAGGAATTAAACTTGACATTTGTTTTCTTGCAAATGCCATTGACTATGCTGTCTCTTTTTTTACTTGATTTAGTATAATCTGAATTCACAAATACTGCATCAATGTCATTTTCTTTGAGTAATTTTTGAATGATCTGTGGATATGTTCCCTCAAAAATATGCAGTTGAGTTCTTTTCTTCTTTAACTGAGCATCTAAATCAATTAACGACTCTATCAAAAATCTTAATCTGAACCTTGATTTTTTAAAGTTCTTCAAAATTTTTGTATCAAAGATAAAACATGGTAATACGGAATCTGATTCTTTGCATGCTGCCAAAAGAGCTGTATTATCATCCAGTCTAAGATCCCTTCTAAAAAGAAAAAGTGTTTTTTTAAAATTTTTCATTTTATATTCCTGGGTTTTTGAAATAAAAAAAATTACCGTGTACCTACAAAAAATTTGTAAATAACACTAGGCCAGCAATTAGAGTTCCAATCATAACTGCTGCAATTACTCCAAAGAGTTTCTTTCCACTTATTGGTTCTTTTTGTTTTTGCATACATCTGTGCATTTTTCATTGCATATATACTGGTGACCAATATTACATCTAGTGCCAAATTAGCACTAGTCTATGTTCATTCCTTTTCTTAAATATTGAAAAATTCTTTTTGAAACCATGGCAGAAGAACAAGAGTGGGCAAATTTGCTAGCAGAAGTTTTTGACAAACTAACTGAGAAACATGCCGCTATCACCTACGTATTTGATGATCTTGAGATGTCAGGTAAGGTAGAGCGCGGAGGCAAACATGTCCCAACAGGAACAGTTTCTCTCAAAGGGAAGCTAACTATTACAACAAAGTAGGTGAAGGAGAAAATGACAAAATCTAATCTCCAAGCCAATTTTTTGATATCTCTATCAAAGGGTGATCTCAAAATTCAGTGTGATGATCAACCTGCGATTAATTTTTCATCTTCAAAAAATATCAGAACAATTGATATTCTTGATATCCCGATTAAGGTCTCGGGAAAGCCCGGTGTAATAAAGCAATTAAGCGAAGCAAAAAGCCTTGCAAAAAAACTACGTGAAGAAAAGGTTACTTTGGATATAAAATACAAGGGTGATTTGGTCTTAAGATTAGGGGAAAAGGCAAATCCAAAGCTTGCAAGAATTGTTACACTCAGCAAAGACATTGAAATCACAGATTTGAAAAAACTCAAAGAACTTGGTAAAGCATTTTAAAAATAATTTATGACCAAGTTAAAATTTCATTTTTTCCCGGTAAAAATCCACCAAACATGTTCAAAGTAATTCGTGTTTTTTTACCTGATACTGGCTGTATTCTATGATAGAAATTTGGGTTGATAATTATCAAATCTCCTTTGATTGGTTTGATTTTGACTGATCCCGTATTTGGTTTTATGACTCTATCATAGTATCCAAAATCTATTTTTCTGAACCTTTCATCTGTTTTTTCCCACTTTTGATGAAATACTTGTAATTCTCCTCCTTTATCTGATGACTGAAACGGTAAAACAAATGATATTTGATTTTCAAGACTGCATACATCAAATCCCGGTGCCTCAAAACTTACATTGTCTCTATGTAGGGATGAATTTGATTCATTGTTATGAGTCCTAATTATCCCACATGCATATTTTGAATCATTTTCCTTTGCAATGTCTATGCTGTTGATTTTGCCAATTTTTTTTATTTCTTCATGGATTTTTTTTCTAGGATCTTCAATGCCTTCAAAAATACTTTGAATTAAATTCCGAATAGAATCTGCTCTCCTAAAGTATTCTTCTTTATCATTACGTAAAGAAACCAACGATACCCCGATTTTACTATTATAAAATTTCTTTTTTGAAAAATGATCTAAAACTCTAGTTGAAACGATATCACACAATTCTTTTGAATAAAAATTTTTTAGAATCAATGCAGGAGTTTTCCCTTCTTTCACTAGGCATAATGCTCTTTCTGAGTCTTCATCATCCATCGATTGAATTATGGGATTCCACAATTCTAGTATCCGCCTTGTCCGGAATGTGACACATCTGCAACAAGTAAATTGTCTTTCTTTTCTTTTATTTCACATTTTACAAATTGGTTCATCAGATTTTGTTCTAAAGTGGCAACGGATCTCTGATCTGATTCAACAGGAATACTTACAATATCTGTCTTGTCAATTTCTACTATCTGAATTTCCGGGTAACCTTCTTTGTTAGAGTCTTTTTGATGGGTCACATTTAGCTCAAAAGTATTGTCTGACAAAATTTTTACAACATTTCCCCAAATTATATCTGTCAATTCCTTGCCTCCATTTTATCTGCGACTTGTTTTAGTAATTTAGCTCTCTCTCTAATTGTTACTGCACTTATTCCAGATGCATTTGAAATATCTGTTTGGGATACTGATTCTGCATATTTTGCAGTAGCCAAGTACACCGAAGCTGAGGCCAGTCCAACTGGGTTTTTGCCTTCACACATTCCTAATTTCATTGACTCTGCTAGGATGTCTATTGCAAGTCTTCTTGATTGCTCTGATGCGTTTACCTGATAGGATATTTTGTTGACAAAGTCAGTTGGACTAAAAGTCTCTGGTTTGATGTCAAGCTCCCTTAGTAGCATTCTGTATATTCTCTGCAATGACTTCTTCTTGATATTTGCGGCTTCAGAAATATCCTGAATAGAGCGAGGAGTATTGCTTAATCTGCAGGCCAAATATACCAACGAGCAAAGAATCTCTGCAGTAGATCTTCCAACAAGTATCTTTTTTGTAACACTCTTTCGATACATGAGGGCAGATTTCTGGACAACAGACTCTGGGAGTGATAATTTTGTCTTGAGTGAATCTAAAAGAGTAAATGCCTTAGAGTATGATGCGTTATGTGATTTACTGACTGAGCGTTTGTCCCAAATTCTTAGTCTGTGAAATATTCTTTTATTCTCTCCATTAAGAAATTTTCCAGTAGAGTCTTTATTTACACTCCCAATTAATGTAGAAAGTCCCATATCTGCAAATTTAATACTTGTGGGTGGACCGGTTTGATTTATTTCAACTCCATCATCATTTGTTTTAAAACTAGAAATTACTTCCATAGGCTTTTCATTAATGACAGAGCCACAGTTTTTACAGTTGACTTCGCCTGTACCGTAATCTGTAATTAATTCTAATCTGCCACAGTCTTCTTTGTGAATCATTTTTTTGCCTCACTCAAAAAACATAGTCGTTCCACAGTTTTCACACGACAAACTAAATTCTGTTTTGTCCACCTCGTCATATCCACAATTGATACAGATTTTTACAGATCTGTTAACAACAACATGATCCTCATCATCGTATTTTTGTGCGAAAACATGTGACGTGCTCATACTTCCATAATGCTCTTTCATTTATTTAAAACAGAATCAATTTTTTCACTAGTGCCAAAATAATAATTCTTGATGATTTTTTCTTCCTGATTTTTTTAGTTTCATTACTTTGTTGGCAGCATGAATTCCTAACAAATTATTTTAAAACTATGAAGTACCCAGATTCTTTATGAAAGGTTGTGAAAAGTATTGCCTCATGTAGTATTTGATAAAAAAATTAACCTAGAAGAACTATTTGAAAAATTTAACCCCATAATGCAAAAAGAACCATGTTTGATAAAAATTACAGAGATGTATATTGATAATGAAAAGCGAAAGATGCTTCTTCCAACTGTTGTTATTGATGAAAAGCACCAGGATTTTCTAATTGAGATTTCAACCAATGAGCAAAAGACCACTGTACGCTTGTACCCTAGGACAGATCCTGAAAAGACTGATGGAGTAAAATCCTCATTGGGGCTTGTTGCATCATTCATTGATAAAACAATTCCTGGATTGAATGTTTCAAAGACAAATATCTCCGATTTTATTCCTAATTAGTTAGGCACTAGATACATTTATTGGCACTAGTTTATATAAAATAAACGCAAAATTTCATCCATGAAACAAAAACACATCCAAAAAAATCCTCTGACTAAACATGGGGGGCAAATTTAGATGGACAAGATGCTAATTGGCTCTGGAACTGCACTCTTGGGACTTGGCGCAGGCTTTTTTGCTGCAGGAGCATTTGATCCCAATCTAATATCTGCATTCCAAACCGGAGGAGTACTTTGGTTAGTAATCGGTGGAATAACTGCTGGTCTAGGACTAAAGGCTAGGAAAACAAAGATTGCAAAACTTGATGCGATGAGATAAAAATGGAGCTACAGTCTACCCAGCAACACATGCAAACAAAGCCTTACAACATTCTTGTTACTGGGGCAACTGGATTTATTGGTGCCCGACTCATCAAATCTCTTTCTGAAAATAATTATACCGTCAAGGGAATGTCTAGAAGAAAACTTTCTGATGAAAAAAATGTAAAGTATGTACAGGCAGATGTCTTTGATATTGATTCTCTAACAAGTGCTATGCAAGGAATTGAAGTTGCATTTTATCTGCTTCATTCAATGGAGGGAAGCAAATCTGATTGGATGGATTTTATCAAACGTGAAAAAACTCAAGCACAAAACTTTCTAAAAGCTGCAACTCGTGCAGGAGTAAAAAGAATAATTTATCTTGGTGGACTTGTAAATGACAGTCTTGATTTGTCCCCTCACATGCGAAGTAGAAAAGAAGTAGGGGAAATTTTAGCATCTGGAAGCATTCCTGTAACTGAGCTTAGGGCGTCTTTGATTATTGGGGCCGGTGGAGGCTCATATGCAATGCTGCGATATTTAGTCGAACGACTTCGAATAATGGTCTGCCCAAAATGGGTAAAATCACTTGCACAGCCAATTGCAGTAGATGATGTGGTATCCTACTTAGTTGGATGTATGGAGCATCCTGAAACTGCAGGAAAGATTTACGAGATTGGTGGACCTGACTTGATGACATACGAGGAAATAATGAGATCATACTCTGCGTATTTGAACAAAAACTTGTTTGTAATTCAAATTCCATTTTTAACAACAAGACTTTCATCTTATTGGGTGGATTTGATTACTCCAGTAAAGGCTTCTTTGGCAAGGCCCCTAATTGATAGTCTTGTTCACGATACTGTCGTTCAGGATGATTCTATTACCAAAATTATCCCATTGCGTCTAAAATCCGTTCGTGAATCTATAGATATTGCAACAAAGGATATGGCAAAAAATCCTCCAACTGCTGAAATAATTGAAGAGCGTTCCAGTTTTAAGATTAATCAAAACATTCTTGTGGTTTCCCTAATTGCACTTGCAATTGTTGGCTCAAGTTATTATTGGCTAGATGACAGGGCAGATGTCTTTAATCCAATGTGGCTGCTTGGCTCTACAATCTGGTATGTTACAATTATTGCAGCAATAATTTTTGTTAGAAACAAAACTAGGCTTGGCTATTTTATTGCAGGTGTCTTGTCTTGGGTTACGTTGGCATTTTGGTTGTTTGATAACTATTATGTCGTCTTTCAAATGTCGTTAATAGCTCAACAACCAAATGAAATGATGACAATTAGGAACTTTATTGGAATCGCAATAGCTTCACTGACAGTTGTTGCCTCACATAATCTATTCCATAAAGTAATCCGACATCAGTATCGTGGGAAACCCATCTAATACCTAATTTTTTCAATTTTATGTATGTAATCGAATTACAAACATCTAGATATTATTTTAAAATCTTAATTCGATTCATTGACTAGTGTGATACTAATTGATGACGAACCTGCCATAACTGAAACATGGGAACAGCTATTTCATGCAAAAGGCTTTGATGTTTTGGGCCATGCACGAAATGGGGATGAAGCCTTTTGTCTCTATAAAAAATCCATGCCTGATTTTGTAATTATGGATATCATGATGCCTAAGTTTGATGGTGGATACGGGATCGAAAAAATAAAAACTTATGATCCTGATGCAAAAATAATTGTAGTTACTGCCCATCATGAAATGCAACTTGCAGAAAAAATTCTTCGTTATGAACCTGTAGCTGTAATCTTCAAGCCCAACGAGATGGATTTTCTTTTTGAAATAATTAAAAAATCAAAATACGGTAAAGCAATGTTACAAGACAGAATTTATTATTAATTTTTTTAGCACTAGATTGTTTTCATATAATGCATAAATATGAAAATTGCAGCTAGTACATTATGGCACAAAAAATAGACAAAATGATTGAAGATGACGTAAACATCGGACTGCAAGAAAACGACCGTGAAGCAGTGATATCAATGCTGACAAAACTTTTAGCTGACGAATACGTTTTAGTTACAAAGACTAGAAACTATCACTGGAATGTAATTAGTCCACACTTTAATGACTATCACAAATTCTTTGAGGGTCAGTATGATCAGCTTGCAGTATTCATAGATGATGTGGCAGAACGAATCAGACAACTTGGCGGAAAAGCAATTGGAACATTGGAAGAGATGAAGTCTCATTCAAGATTGCAAGAACAGCCAGGCGTTTATCCTTCTGATACTCAGATGGTAAAGAATTTGATTACTGATCACGAGTCAATCATTCAATCCTTAAGAAAAGACCTTGCAAGATGTGACGAAGAATTCAACGACATGGGAACAAGTGACTTTCTTACGGGTCTTATGGAAAACCATGAAAAGATGGCTTGGATGCTTCGAGCAACCATTCCATAATCATTTTTTTATTTTACAATAAGATGTAATCCATATCCTACAATATATGCAACAAATGCCGCACTTCCACCAATCAACAAAGTAAACAACCCTGAACTCCAGATTGATTTTTTGACTATTCTTCCTTTAATCATGCCTACTAGAAAAAAAGCAACTCCTGTAGATATCACTGAAGCCAAAAATGCCAACCCGTCAACTTGCCAATCTAAAATTAAAAAGAAAACAAATGGCAATAACGGAATCAATCCTATTACATTAAAGCCAAAGAATGTACTAAGAGCAGAATCAAGAGGTTTTTTATCATCATCAACAAGGCCCAGCTCTTCTCTCATCATAGTATCCACCCAAACCTTTCTTCTTGATGTGATCATTCTAACAATTTCTTCTAAAAGCTCATCCTTGAATCCTTTTTTTGAGTAAATATCCCTGATTTCCTGTCTCTCTTGTTCCTCCAAGTTATCAATTGACCACTCTTCCTTTTTTCTCATCATTGCAATGTACTCTTTGTGAGCCTTTGATGCTTGATAATTTGATACTGCCATCGAAAAACCATCCCCAAACAAATTTGCAAACCCTAGAATTAGTATAATGTTTGGCGATAATGACGCTCCCACTACTCCTGCAACAATTGCAAATGTGGTTACTGCGCCATCAATTGAACCATAAATAAAATCCTGAAAATGCCATCTCATGATTGACTCTCATTACAAGCCTGCACTATCTTTTGACCCATTTGATCAATATTGATGTCTTCTTCAAGTGATAGAAACAATACGTGTTTCTTAAAAGGAAGAGTCATTGTTACAACATTTTTTCTTCTTGCAGCAGCATATGATACTGGGCCCAAGTTCTCATCAAAGTCTTGTCTAGTCCTGACCCTTAGTACTGCTTCGATAAACATCTTTTTGCGCTCAGCGTCATCCTTTAGTGGTTCCACATCTTTTCTGAATCCTCCTGCAACAAGATTTCCCATGTAATCCAGAAAGCCTGCAAATCTAATGCTTCTGCTCTTTAGCAGTTTGTCACAGACTAACTGTAAATTTGACTTTGATTCTTCCATGTGATTCATACTTGTTTTTTTTAAATAAATACAAACTCACAATTTCCAGATATGATAATATGAAAATTTCCAAAATCATTAAAATCATCTAATATAGTTTGATAAAATTAGCTCGTTTATTGTGTAACCAATCCGCCATAAATAATCTAAAAAAATCAAAAGAGTGATTGTCTATCACCGATTCAAATGTTCTAATAATAGAGCACAGTATTCCCGTAAACTTACTACTCACACAGTATCTGAAAAGAATGGGGTTTTCCAAAATCCTTGTATGCGAAACGGCCGAATCGGGAATCAAGACATTTGAAGGATTGGCATTAGAAAAGCGAGATCCTATTGTCTTTCTTGGGTATCACTTACCAGATAATACTGCTGCTGGATTGATCTCCAAGCTATTTGCCATAGCACCTGACGTCAAAATTATAATTGAAACTTCGTTGGATAGGAAGGATCCAAAGATTAGGCAATTATTCTCAATGGGCGTATTTCATTATCTGCAAAAACCACTTCGCCTATCAAGCGTGAATCACGTTTTAGAAACCATTCAAAAAGAGGTTGATGAATTTAACAACATTGGAATTGATGGAAGACGAGTCTTAGAAATGCTACGTTCGTTAAAAAAGGCAAGCGTGGTTAGACTTGCAGAATACTGTAGCTACGACCCAAAATCTTTACTTCCATTTTTGAGAAGACAACAAGAAAAATCTGTCATTTACGAAGTAAGCAAGATTAGGGAAATTGGATGCAGAGACTGCAATTCTGTAAATAACATTTCTCTCTTTTCATGTGATTCATGTGATGGACAAAATTTTCGGAGGGATACCTTGATTGAGCACTATGATTGTGGAAACATCAGCACCCATGATACATACGATAACGAGCAATGCCCAAAGTGTAATAAAAGAATCAAAATTATTGGTGGTGATTATCGCGTAATGAATGACTTTTACATTTGCAATGAATGTGATCAACGATTTCAAATCCCACATCAGAATTTTATATGTAGTAAATGCGGTTCAAAATTTAGCCTTGATGAAGCAAACTGGATAGAATCCAAAGTATTTTGCTTTACTAACAATCAAAACGAAACAAAGCCATTTGAAGAACAATCAGAATTTAGCGAGATTGATACATCCGAAGATCTAACAATTATTCAAAAATGATATCTTAGTCAATAAACGCTAGTGCCTTGATAATGTCTGTTTTACTTAGCACTCCTATCAACGAACCGTTTTTCGACAATACTCCGACACCATGAATTCTGTTTTCATTTAAAACAGAACATGCTTTTGCAAGGTCATCATCATAGTTTACCGTGATGATTTCATCTTTCATTATCTCTTTTGCATTTGTAGTTCCTCCAAATCCTGTTTCGGATAGAAATCCCTTTCTTGCAAATACCACAGATATTGCAGGATCTGCATTATCAAGTACGTCTTTTTCTTGTCCTGCTAGCAGTGCTGTTCTAAATAGGTCCCTAAATGACAATACTCCGACAGGATTTTCATTATGATCACGAAGGATTACTCTTGAGATCTTCTCATCAATCATCTTTTTTACAATTATGTATAGAGGAGTGTCATCATATGCCCAGGCATAATATGGTGACATATACTCACCAACAATTTTTCTCTGGGAATAAGTTTCTTGAAAGTATCTTGCAAGGTCTGTTTTTGTTATGACTCCTATGATTTTTGTTCCATCTGAAACTCCAATTGAGCCAAATTGATTTTCGAGCATAAATTGAGCACATTCATTAATACTGGCTGATTTTTGAATTGATTTTAGTGGCTTTATGATCTCCTTGAGGGGTATTTGCTCAAGATTCCTATCTGTTGTATCTTTTAGAAGAAACAACCCAATGTCCTTTTGTGTAACAATCCCTGTGATGTTATCTTCATCCTCAACTAGCAGTCTACTGATTTTTTTATCAAGTAAAGCCCTGATTGCGTCATAGCAGTTTGCACTTTTTTTAATTGTGATAGGTGGTTTCATTAGATCATTAACTGTGGACAAGATGAACTGACATTTTTTTTACATTATAAAAAACACCAGCTGATTACCAGCTGTGAAATTTGCTGTCATCTTAATAATTGGGAATAATTGCATGATGTCATGGCAAATCAATTTAAGAAAATTCTAGTTCCTTTGGATGGTTCTAGTCAATCATTAAAGGCATTTGATAATGCACTAAACCTTGCAAGTCTTACCGATGGAGTAATTACTGGATTACATGTAATTCCACATGTACCTGCAGGTGGACCAAGAACAAAGGCATATGATAAGCAGCTTTTACAGGAAGGAAAAATTATCACACAAAATGCAAAAAAGATTGCAGACAAGAAAGGAATCAAATTTAATTCTAGAGTTGTACGAGGTTGGCCTGGTCTAGAAACAGTAAAGATTGCAAAGAGTGGAAAATATGATCATATAGTTATGAGTACAACAGGAACAGGTTCTGCAAAAGGTGACATGCTGGGAAGTGTCTCAAATTATGTTTTACACAAATCCCATATACCCGTGTACCTCATTAAATAACCGACATTGAGTACTGATTCCAAGTCAAATACAGTTCCTGTTAGGGAATTTATGATAAAGGAGATAATCACTGTTCAATCTTATGACACCATTAAAGACGTCTGCAAAAAAATGTACGCAAAAAATATCAGCTCTGCAATAATCATCAAAGATAACAAACCTTTTGGAATAGTAACATACACTGATATCGCAATTGCGGTAACAAATTTTGAAAAATCGCCCAACTTACAAATATCTGAAATAATGTCCTCAAAGCTAGTCTCTGTTGGTCCAGAAGAATCAATTCTTAGCGTCGCTGAAAAAATGACTAAAACTAATACACATCACATGCTTGTGCTGGAAAACGATAGTATCCTTGGAGTTATCTCCTCTGCAGACCTTGTAGTTATCCTATCCATGTTAGATGAGGACTATCTGTTTGAGAAGGTAAAGCGATATTTTCATTCTCAAGGTTAAATTCTGATTTAATCAAAGGTTATAATTTCACCCGATATCTGCCAATTGACCAAAAATATGTCACAAATACAAAGACGAAAAAAACCAGCCTTGATAGCAGCTAGCGTTAGTGTCATAGCTGCACTTGCAATTGGTCTCTATGCGGTTCCTGCATTAAGCACAGAAACCTCAGAACTAGTTGTAACGGCAAACAAAGACGAAGAAAAAGCAATTGAGATTGCCCAAAAATTTGTGCGCTCTAGTCCAACCTACTCTTTTGATGGAATTGATGGAACACTGGATCTTATTTCAGTGGATGTCCTGGAGTCACTTCCAGTTCAATACCACATTAAGGTTGCATTTGAATCCTCACAGGGTGGGTTTGGAAACAGAGATGGACAAATGCTTACACAAGTGATTACACCACATGTGATGAGCATCCTAGTAACTGAAGGACAAGTAATTTCTGCAGTTACTGATGAAACATGGGATGAGCTCAACCACCAATACATACTCAAAAAACTTCCATCAAGTAATGAACCCGTTCAATATTTTGATGGCATAGTTAATGACTATGTGACATTTCTTGAAGCAATTAACTCACGAGGTTTAACTTTTGAGCTAATCGAGACAGTTGATGACTCTTCATTTTCTGTCCCAATGAAAACACTCTCAATTAGTGGTATTGAAACACATGTCTATGAGTTTGAAACAGAACAAGATGCACAAATGGCAAGCAAAACAGTTTCTTCAGACGGCACCCAAATCGGCAATAATGTAATTCGCTGGATGGATACTCCGCACTTTTACACACAAGGCAAGATAATCGTCCTATACGTAGGACAGAATCCAGAGATAACGAGTTTGCTTGATTCATTACTTGGCAGTCAATTTGCCGGAATGTAAATCAGCAAAACTCTATTTTTTTATTTTATGAATTATTTTGAAGACTGTTTTTCCTATTTTGATCTGTTTTACAATCTTCAATGTTATCTTTAGTAACTTAAAACCAACAAAAATTGGCATTAAGACCAGCATGATAATCTCTAACCAGTATTTTCTTAGAAATTCTTTGGAGTTTCGCACCTTGAGATAACTAATGAACAACTCTACACTAAACAGGCCAACAATTGCCCAGAAGATCACATCTAAAATGAGAACGTAATTGTCTGTAATTGTCAAAAAGGGATGCTCTAAACCAATTGCCTTGTATTCTAGGTTTATCAGTCCTACAAGGTAAACTATTACAAGAACAAAGGCTGAATAACTAACAATATTTTTCACAGAATTTGGAACTTTACTCGGTTCGTTACCTTCCATTCTGAGTGTTTTCATGCAATGTCATATCTTTGTGTTGATCAAAAGGCTTGGTAAGCTTGAAAGCTTACTTCTATCAGATCTGATAAGCAAGGTATCTGTTTATTATCTAAACCTGTATCTGTTACTTATGTACAAAACCATTCTAGTACCTCACGCAGGAACTCCTGCAGGTGATGAAGCATTAAAACATGCAATTCATGCAGCAAAAGGAACTTCTGCAAAAATTATTCTACTGCATGTGGTTGAAGAGATACAGCACCCAATGACATTTGGTTTGGCTGAATCTGAAAGAAATCAGCTTCTATCTGGTATACGTGATGCAAACGAATCAATTCGGAAAGAAATGGGAAAAGAGATGGAAAAAAGAATCGCTAAATGCAAGGAGAGTAATGTTACTTGCGAAGTAAGAGTTCAGGTTGGTGATGCTGCAGAAAAGATTCTTGATGCTGTGGCAAATGACAATGTAGATCTAATTGTTATGGCAAAGAGAAGAAAACTCAAAGGAATGAAAAAACTTTTTTCACTAGGTAGTGTTTCAAGGAAAATCGTAGAAAACGTAACCTGTCCTGTCAATTTGATCGATATTGAATCACTAAAATGATTTTGATTTCTATATAGTATATAGAAAATACATAATCTATGCCTAACATTTGTAAATAAATCATAGAGTGACTTGAATTAATGAAAACAAAGACATCGTTGCTTATCCTAACGACTATCATAGCTTCAGTTTTGTTGCCACAAGCATATGCTGCAACACAGCCTGATGCTCCTGACCAATCAAAGCAATTTCAAATCAATGCTGCAGGTGCAACATTTCCATTTCCACTAATTGATCTATGGAGGGTAGAAATCAATAAAGAATTTCCAAATGTTAACCTCAATTATCAGTCCATTGGTAGTGGTGGGGGTGTTAAACAACACATCGAAAAAACTGTAAATTTTGCCGCCTCTGATGCACCACTAAAAAAATCAGAGAGTGATTTGGCTCCTGGAACATTACATATTCCAGAAGCAATTGGCGGTGTTGTAGTGGCATACAATATCCCAGAAGTTCCTAACAAAGGACTAAAGCTTACTGGTGATGAAATCGCAGACATTTACCTTGGCAAGATTACAAAATGGAATGATCCAAGAATTGCAGCACATAATTCTGGCTTAACACTTCCTAATGCTGAAATAATTGTAGCAAAGCGTTCTGATGGCTCTGGTACAACATTTGTGTTTACTGACTATCTGACAAAAGTTAGTTCAGAATTTGATGAAAAGGTTGGTAGCGGTAAAAGTGTTCCATGGCCTGTAGGTGTTGGAGCTGCTGGAAACGAAGGAGTCGCAGGAATTGTTAGAAGCACTCCGTATTCAATTGGTTACATAGAGCTTGCATACGCATTTCAAACTGGAATGTCATATGCATTTATTCAAAATGGAGACAAGACTGCATTCATAGAGCCAACGTTGGATACTATATCTGCTGCATCAGCTGGTGTTGCAAAGAGTTTGCCCTCTCCCGCTGGAGATTGGAGTAAAGTTACTCTAGTAAATGCACCTGGTAAAAATTCGTATCCTATTGCAAGCTTTACGTATCTGCTAGTCTATGATGATATTTCAAAGACTACAAAATCTCTTGAAGAGGCTAAAGCCGTAATTCATATGATACACTGGATGATTACTGATGGACAAAGTTTCTCGCCCTCATTACTGTATGTTCCATTGTCTGACTCTGTTGTGGAATTAGGAAAGCAAGGACTAGCTATGGTAAAATACAAAGATACTAAACTCTTTGATTATCAAGCTGCACAAGCAAAAAGCTCACTTGAAATTCCTGAATGGATTAAGAACGTAGCAAAGCTATGGGCTGATGGAGAAATATCAAATGAAGAATATGTTGCAAGTATTCAGTATTTGATATCACAAGGAATAATCAAAATTTAATTTTATTATTTTTTTAATTTTTATTTATTTTTTCCAGCTTCTTGTTTTCACTATATAGAACTATGAATTAATGTAACACTTTGTTCTTTACAAAAAAAATGATCACACAAGTTATTATGAAAAATTCTTTTATTGTACTCAATGACTTCAATCAAAACAAAAGCAATAACTCTTAGTGTTGCAGCAATTCTTTCTGTAACTATGATTGCAGGATTTCAATTAAATGAAATCGTTGCAGAAAAAGGAGAAGACAAAGGATACACATTTGCTGAAGGAACACAACTTTTAGCTGTTTTTACATACAAAAACGGTATTGAAGAACAGGTTTCTTTTGAGGCAATTAATCAAATGCAATCCTTTGATAACACAAAGCCTCCGATCTTTAAGCTAGAAAAAATTGTGAGTGATAACTCTCCTTATCTGTACAAGCACGCTGATGAATTTCACAATCTTGTAGGCCAAAGTAATACTAGATCAGAAGAATCAAACAAGATGGATATTGACGTATTGTTCATAAAACATGATGATGTTGTACGCTCATTTTCTTATCAAACCTGTAAAATCACTGACTACAAGATAGAGACTCTATATGACAAAGAGGAAGGTTGGAATTCTGACAAAGGATTTGCCCACCTGGAACAATTTGAGTTTTCATGCTATGACTATTCTCCAGTAAATCCTGTCTATGAGATAATCACAAATGGTCATCCTGTAGCCAAGACTAAGAGTAGTGTAGAGTATCAAAAGGAACAAACCCTTAGGGAACAACTATACAATCAATAATTTTTTTTCTTTTTTTATTTTGATATTACACTATTGATGTTCTCATCAATAACAACTTCGACAATATCTCTTGTGTATTCTGCAATTCTTCTAATATCTTCTAAAATCAATTTTGTAGTGGCATTATTTGGATCAGAGTCACTTAGATTTTTCATTATCATTTTTTCTTTTTCAATGATATTTTGAATGTTTGATGCAATATTTTCTGCCTTTTCATAATCTCTTTTAATTAACGTTTGAATAGATTCTTCAAAAACTTTAACTGATGCTTCACTTGCTTCTGCAATTTCTTTTAGTGTTTTAGTATTTAATGGGCCCTCAAGAAATTTTATCTTTTTTGCAATCAATGCAGCATGATCTGCAATTCTTTCTACACATTTTACAACAGTTCTATGTCCTATGCACTCTGCAGGATTTTCTAATCCGGAGTCATATAACACTTGGACGTCTTGTAAAGCTAAATTAAGATTTCTTCTCATGTATAAGCTAAATCTATCTACCTCATCATCCATTTTGATAATCTCTTGTGCGTATCCTAAATCTTGATTTTTTAATGCATCCATTACTTCACGATGCATATTTGATGTAGTATCATACATTCTGTTTAATGCGATTCCAAACGATAACTGTGAGAGTCTAGTTAGTACTTGAAGAGTAATCTTTTCAGAGCTAGATTCAATTATTTCAGTACCGATAAGAGTATTTCTTACTAATTCTGTTATGACTTTTGAATGTGTTATCGGAATTTTTATTCCTCTTGTTTTTATTTGTATGATGTTATATCCAGAAAGATACATTGCAATAATTTTTCTTCTAATTGATTCTGTGGAGTCATCTTTACCAATAAACACTATTGGTTGACTAGATTCTTTGTTAATTCCCTCCTCTTGGTATATTGTAATGGAATTGTTGGGATTTTTTACAAGGGAAACTGTGCTGTTTTGTTTAAGATTCATTTCTATGATCCAATTTTTTGGAAGAGAAACGACATATGTTGAACCTCCGACAATTTGTAATCTTCGTGTTTGTTTCCCATTGTTTGTCTTTTGCAATTGATTAATGATTAGTTACTCTGATTATACTGTTTTAGAACATATTCTATATAGAACTATATTCTGTTCATATTCTATGTAATTTATGGCCGTTTTTTAGATAACTCATGTTTTGACGCTTTAATTTGTGGCTAAAGTCGTAAGTAATCCCCCAAAAAGGAGACTAAATACAGATAAAATTTTCAAAATTGGCGCTACCATAGCTGGAGTCTATGTTTTAGTAATTATTGCATTGATGATCTTTCAACTTACTGCAGAATCGTATCCTATATGGGAGGAAGAAGGCTTTTCATTTGTTACTAGCACTGATTGGAATGCCGTAGAAGGAAGAGAATCATTTGGAGCGTTGCCGTATATTTTAGGAACACTAGTTACAGCAGCACTCGCAATGGCAATTGGAGTTCCACTTAGTATTGGAATTGCAATGTTCATTTCAGACGCACCTCCAAAAATTGGAAATCCTTTGGGCTTTGTTGTAGAATTGCTTGCAGCAGTGCCAAGTGTAATTTACGGTTTGTGGGGACTTTTTGTATTTAGAGAATATTTTCGTGATTTTATTGAAAAACCATTGCACTCAGCATTTGGTGACACTATTTGGTTTTTTTCAGGTACTCCATTTGGTTTGGATATCTTTACTGCAAGTATAATTTTAGCAATAATGATCATTCCTACCGTATCTGCAGTGTCTAGAGAAATAATGAAGGCAGTACCACAACAGCAAAAGGAAGCAGCATACATGCTTGGTGCAACAAAATGGGAGATGTTCAAACTTGCTGTATTCCCATATGCAAAAACAGGATTAATCGGTGCATCAATTTTAGGACTGGGAAGAGCAGTTGGCGAGACAATGGCTGTAACAATGTTAATTGGTAATGCAACAGGATTAAGTGCAATTCCATCTTCATTATTCAAACCAAGTCAAACCATGTCAAGTATTATTGCAAATGAATTTGTAGAAGCATCCCCGGCATCATTACATCTTCCTGCATTAATTGGAATTGCCCTCGTTCTTTTGGGAATTGCAATTTGTATCAATATTGTAGCACACATTCTTGTATCGCGAATGTTAAAAATCAAAGAGGGAGCTATTAACAATTGACTAGCATACAACGAAGACAAGAGTATAGAACTCTCTTTAAACAAAATGTTGAACGCAGATTAATTGTTGATAAAATTGTAAGATTGATAGTTATCGCGTGTGTTATTACTGCTATAGTTCCACTTGGCAGCATACTGCTTGAAGTTTTTAAAAATGGTGCAGCAGCTATTAGCATAGAATTTCTTACTCAAGTTCCAGGTTCCATAGGTACTGGGGATGGCGGTATTGGACCTGCAATTCAGGGTACTTTGATAATTATTGGCATGGCAAGCCTAATTGGCGTACCAATAGGTGTTCTCTCAGGTGTATTCTTGTCTGAATTTGGAGATAATCGTTTGGCAAAATCTATTCGATTTTTTAATGATGTGTTTATGGAATTTCCATCTATTGTTCTCGGTATTTTTGCCTTTTTGGTTATAGTGTTGGTACTAGGTCACTTTTCAGTATGGGCTGGTGCATTTGCATTATCCCTTATCATGTTTCCAATAGTAGCTAGAACCACTGAAGAATCACTCAAAATGGTTCCAGTGACATACCGTGAAGCTGGTATGGCGTTAGGACTGAAAAGATGGGTTGTCATCATGAGAATTGTTTTATCAGCTGCAAAAAGTGGATTGGTAACCGGCGTCTTGTTATCTGTCTCTCGAATCGGAGGGGAAACTGCTCCATTAATCATGACAATTCTCGGAAGCAGTCAATTCTTCAGTGACTTTGATACACCTATGGATGCACTACCTCTAAGAATATGGCGTCTTTCTTTACTTCCATATGATAGCGCACAGCTACAGGGTTGGGGAGCAGCACTTGTTTTGATTTTGATTATTCTTGCAGTAAATGTTGGTGTTCGATACTTTGTTCTAAATAAACAAGGTGGAGGCCTAGTTGGAAGATTGATCAAACAGGATAGAGGTGTAAAACAATGAGTACATTGACTACGAAAGCAACAAACTCAGAAGCAAAAAAATCAACTTCAAAACATATTGATGAATCAAATGAAAAATTCAAAATGATTGCTGAAAATGTTACGATCAGTTACAGTGGAATTGCTGCAGTAAAAAACATCACAATGAAGTTTAAAGAAAAATCTGTAACTGCATTAATTGGACCTTCCGGATGTGGAAAGACTACTTTCCTGAGATGCTTAAACAGAATGCATGACATGACAAAAAATGCCAAAGTTGTAGGCAAAGTAATGATTGATGGAATTGATCTGTATTCTAAGAATATCGACCCAATTTATCATAGGCGAAAAGTTGGAATGGTTTTTCAAAAGCCAAATCCGTTTCCTACAATGTCAATTTATGATAATGTCACAGCAGGTCTTCGATTAAATGGCGTAAAAGACAAAAAAATTCTAGAAGAAATTGTAGAGGATTCTCTAAAAATGGCCTATCTTTGGGATGAGGTCAAAGACAATCTCAAAAAGCCTGCAATAGAGCTCTCCGGAGGACAACAACAAAGATTATGCATCGCTAGAGCACTAGCTATTCAGCCTGAAGTACTCTTGATGGATGAGCCTGCATCTGCCCTTGACCCTATAGCCACTCAGAAAATTGAAGAAACTATTACTGAATTAAAGAAGGAATTTACGATAATTATCGTTACCCATAACATGCAACAAGCCGTACGCGTTTCTGATTATACTGGTTTCATGTATCTTGGTGATTTGATAGAATTTAGAGAAACAAAGAAGCTTTTCACTGATCCAAAAAATGAATTAACCGCAAAATATGTTCAGGGGCAGTTTGGTTAATGCCGCGTCTAATTGATCCTTCACTTGAAAAATTATCTCTGATAATGTCAGAGATGGGGGATATGGCAATTGAATGCATATCTCTTGCAGTTGATTCGTATCTTGAAGGAAAAAATACTACAGATAAGGTTAGAGCACTATCTGATTCAATTCGTAACAAATACTTTGAAGTTGAAGATTTGATCTTTGATATGTTACTAAAGTATCAGCCAGTAGCTGATGACTTTAGATTGATTCGCTCCTCTACTGAAATTTCCTATGCGTTTTCAAGATTTGGAAGATATGCATATGATATTACACAAGTTCGAGATTTGTTTGGTGATATCTCTGAATGCACAAACGCATCACTGTTTGAAATTACAAAAAAAGTAAAACACATGATAAAAGAAGCCGTTTTGTCATTTGCAGAGCTTGATGTTAGAAAAGCAGTCAAGATTCAGGAAGACGAAGCTTTCATAGATAAAATCTACAAAGAGAGATTACCAAAATTAATTGAATCAGAAAATACAAAATGTGCTTTAGCTGAAGCTCTTCTATTGCGATACCTAGAGCGAATAGGTGATCATGCTGTGTTTATGAGTGATGCAATAAACTACATCGTTACTGGAAAGCACAAGCCTAGTGAGCAGCGAATTGCTGATCACACAAAAGATTCTAAACCAACTTTGTGATTGTAGTTCTTTATGTCAATAACCTATAGAGTTAATGATAACATAATTACTGCAAGTATTGAAATTCCGTAAATTCCATAGTATGCTTTTTTGTGACGTGGTAGCGTTTGCTCTAGTTTTTGTTTAATCTGATACATCATTACACCTCCTAAGTGAATTATGCGAGAACATTGTGAATGCCAATTCGTCATTCCTGTCTGGTCTGGGAAAAAGCTGTTCTCGCATTTGTTATGTACGTAATCCTAGATCATAAATTCTGGTCAGCTATACAGCTTACCAAAATCTATCTAATTCTTCTGTGTAGCATATGTATGAACACTCAAAACACATGGAACAAAATGGTTCACGCCCCATTCAAAAAGGTCGTAAAGTTTGACCTCATCTGCATGGCATTAGGTGCAGTTATGGGAATGGGTGCAGGAGCATATTTTGTTGCTAGCGGTTTATTTGGCTAGCAACAATATTTTTTTTAAAACACGTACAAAACCCAGATTATCAGGATATCTCAACAGAACACTTTGTTGAACATACTGGGGAATCAAACATGCTTTGAAATTCCCTGCCACAATGAACACACTTTCTAAAATTCACTCTATAATTATGTCCTCATGTTACTTAAATCCACGGTAAAAGGTCTATTGTTATTACAAAATTTTAGAATCAGAATCGGAAAAATTTTTTAATTTTGGAGCAAAACTGTATCTCCAACTTATATTACTATGATGATTAGGTTACGCATGGTACAGCTTCAAATTTCAAATGAGACGATGAAACGTATGGAGAAGATTACTGGCATAAATCACGCACGCGATGGGGATTTTCTTGTCAACGAACTCATTGACGTTTTAGAAAAAAAGATTCGAGAAAAATACTAGGTCATATTATTCCAAGACATGAATGATCAAGAATTTTTAGAATACATCAAGTATGATCTAAAAAGAATTGAAAGTGATCTAAATGGATTCTTGGAAGTTTACTACCCGATGCTGAGAAGCTCATGGAACCCAAAAAATGAGTCTGATTTTATCCTTGGATGGATTCTTGGAAGCAAGGAAGGTGAGTACTCAGAAGGGTATCGCAAAAAGTATGGACAAGCTTGGGGACAAGAGTTTCTTTTTCTAGTGCATCAGGAAATTAGAAGCAAAAAAAGCATTCTGGAAAAAGAGATTACAAAATACTTGGAAGAAAAATCCTCAAAGTAATTTCTTTTTCTTAAAATAAACAATCATGGAAACACCTATTCCAATCATAACTCCAAGCACAATTGGATATCCAAAGGGTGATGATAACTCTGGCATAAACTCAAAGTTCATACCATACACTCCTGCCAAAAACGTCACTGGAATGAATATGGTTGCAATCAATGCTAATATCTTCATTGCATCGTTTGTCTTTTGATTTAGAACTGATAGGTAAAGATTGTTCATTGTAGAAAGCTTGTTGTTTGTAGCATCAATAGTATCTGTTATCTGAATAATGTGATCACTGAGGTCTCTAAAGAAAATTGCACTGGATGTGGAAATGAGTGGAGTTTTGAGATGCTCTAGTGTAGGAATAAACTTGCGAAGCGGTTGAAGAGATTTTTGGATAACTAACATCTCGTCTTGCATTTTATGTAGTGTGTTGAGGTAAACTTGCTTTGGATTTTGAACAATCTTCTTTTCTAAATCTTCTATTTTTTCTCCCATATTTTCAAGTACTATGAAATAATTATCTACAATTGCATCTAGTAACGCATACATAAGATAGTCTGACTTGCTTTCCCTCATTGTTTTTCTGCCTTCTCTTATTCTTACGCACACTGGTTCAAAGACATCATCTGCAGATTCCATAAATGATAGAATGTAGTTTTTACCACAAACTATGCTAATGTGTTCCATCTCAAGCTCGCTATTAGAATTCTTAAACTCAAACATCTTTAGTGCAACAAAGATAAACTCATCATAATCTTCTACCTTTGGATGCTGGTCTGTATTTGCAATGTCTTCTAAAACTAGTGGATGTATTCCAAGACGCATTCCTATTTTTTCGATAGATTTAACCTCATGTAATCCGACAATGTTGACCCATGTGATGGTTGGATTCTCAAAAAATGGAAAAGACTCTTCAATGGTTTTGACTTCTTTTTCTAATAACTCTTTTTTATCAAAATCTACAATCTGAATTTTTGTAACATCTGTTTTTTTGCCAAGATGAGTGATTGTACCTGGGGCACTGCCTGGTTTTCTGCCTGATTTTTTGAAAAGCTTAACCATGCTCTGACTGATTACTCTAATTGATAATTAAAGTAACCTGCAAATAGGTCAAAATCTAGACACAACAAAAATTGATAATTACACAAATAGAATTGAAATCAAAATTAATTAATGCTAAATAAAAAACGAAATCATGGATGATACCAATAAAGCCATAGGAATATGCCTTATCTTCCTTGTTGCTATAGTTACTGGATATTCCCTCTTGGGATTATAGTTATTGAAATCTCGTGGGTTATTCTAATCAACTGCTACTTTTTTGGCAAATTTACCAAAAATAGGCATGCCACAATTTCTTAGTTATTCCTAATACTTTATCAGTTCTAGTTATTTCATGTATGAAAATAAAATAAAAACAGAATATTCTGTTAGAAAAGCATGGGATAAGCTAGAAGGCATTCCACTAGAAGAGATTGAACACTTTGATAATTTTATGAAAGATTATCAAAGTACAAGAAAAAACAAGTAGCTATACGGTGACCATTTTGAAAAAGATTCTCTTGACCTCTACGGCAATGATTCTTGCACTGTCCTTGGTTTTTCCCACTTTTAATGCCTGGGCATATCTCATTACTCCAGATGGTTTTCTTGTAATGAAAAAAAGTAAAGGAGTTACTACCAATGATTTTGGGAAGAAAACTTACCATAAGGTATGCGGCAGTGAGGTCTGTAAGGAAGAAATTGTTAATCAAACTGAAAAGTCATTAAAAAATGAACAAATAAAAAATATCAAAAAGATTACAGCAAGTGACAAAGCAGCAGAATTCATGAAGGTGTATTACCGATTAAAGTAAAACTTTGTACATCTACTCTTTTATCTTCGATTGTTCATGATTGAGTCAAAGAACATGGAAATGGAAGCAGATGAAATTTGTGAGTTTTGTACCAAACCACGGGCAGATCATGATTCAGAAGAAAAACAAAACTGTTCAAGAAATCTTATTGAGATGGGAATAATGCGATACTGTGGTCTTTGTGGTGTATCAAAACCTGCAAAGGGCTCCCATGACAGATGTGGAAAATGCGGAGAAAAATACTCTTTCATTAACCATTGACGATAAATATGATGTATCTAGTGGTTGACGCATGTGTAAAATTAAGATTAAAGATGTGCTAAATTTAGATTAGAATTTTACTGGAGATACATATCGTGACTCCAGAAATTAATGCAATTGCAATCATGTTTAGGACTATGCCATGTTTGATCATTGCCTTTATTGGAATCTGTGCTTTTTCATAAATTAGAGCATTTGGAGGTGTACCCATCGGGAGCAAAAAGGCAAATGATGTTGCAACGGTAATTGCAAACAATACTGGTAATGGCGACCATCCATTTAGCATCGCCATAGTTCCCACAATTGGAATGAAAATTGCTGCTGTAGCTGTGTTAGATTTTACATTAGTTAGAAACATAATCATTGCAACTAGAATTATAATTATTAACTCAAATGGGTAGTTGCTGACAAATGACAATGAATGGGCAATCCAATCTGCTAATCCAGAATCCACAAATGCTAAGGATAATGCAAATCCACCCCCTAGCAAGAATAACAAACCAAATGGAAGTCTTTCAATTCCTGCCCAATTCATCAAACTCTCAGAGCGAGTTTTTGGTAAAATAAAAAGTGATATTCCTCCCAAAATTGCAATTACTGAATTTGTAATCAATGAACCTTCTGATTGCCACAACGGGATTGTAAACATTAGCAATAACACTCCTAAAAGAACTCCAAGTACAGTTTTTTGCTCTACTGTGATCTTTCCTATTTGGGATTTTTCTAATAGTATAGTGTGCCTAATTTCTGATGTAATTTGGGGAGATCCTTTTCCAATTTGTGAATTCATGTACATGCCACAAAGCACCAACATTGAAAATGCTAAGGGAGTTCCAAGCATAGACCATTCTGCAAATGTAACTCTATGAGAGAACATCTCCATAACGGTTGCCGCATAAAGTAGATTTGGCGGGGCTCCAATTAAAGTGGCCACACTACCAATTGAAGACGAATATGCTATAGACAACATGAAAACAACTTTGAACTTTGTTGTTACAAAATTTGTTTTCGCTAAAGATGATAAAATAATCCCTGCAATTGGCAATAATATCAAAACAACTGTGGTGCTCATTACAACTGTAGAAATTAACGCAGTTGTTATCATAAAGCCCCAGACTATTCGCCTTGGAGAATATCCAAATACTGAAATTAATTCAAATGCAATTTTTTTATGCAGACCTGATTTTTCAATTGAAAGTGCTATCATGAACATTCCAAGTAACAAGACAATGATTGGATGCATATACTCTGATGCAATTTGCTTTACGGGTAGTACTCCTAGCAGAGGAATTAATCCTAGTGGAAGTAGTGCGGTTGCATAAACCGGAATGGCCTCAGTTATCCACCATACAATCATCCATACGGAAATAGCCAATACTGGCTTTGCAGTTTCTGGCATTCCTTCGGGTGTGGGGATTAGTAAAATTATAAAAAACAGCAGTGGACCTAAAATCATCCCTGCAATTTTCAGATTAAAATTCATTCGATTTTCCTTGTTTGATGCGTTGGCCTCATTTTAGATCTTGTTTACAAATTATGTGTTTTTGAAATTCAATTCTAATTGGTTTACGTTCAGCGTTTTTTTGGTTTTTTTACTATCATAACTGGACAATTTGATTTTGTTATGATTCCAGACGCTATACTTCCTAGAACCAATTTTTTAAATCCGGATCTTCCATGTGAGCCCATAACAATCAAATCTACATTGTTTGATTCAGCATAGGCGAGGATTCCATCTATTGATGATGAATGATGTATGATCTTCACTGAAATCTCTATTTCTTCCATCTTCTTTGCATCCTTCATTTTGTTAAGACCATCTTTTGCCTTTGATTCTGCTTCATCATGGGCTTCCTGTGCCCTAGAAAACGACATCCCCGATGTGTCTGTATCGCTTCCAAGAACAGTAATCAATGTTACTTTTGAATCAAATTTCTTTGCAATCTCGATTGCTTTCTCAAATGCTAAATCTGCAAAATTTGTAAAATCATAGGGAACCAAAATGTGTGATATCATACATTAACCAATTTGAGATTCAAATATTAAGATTGATTAAAAAATCACGAATGATAATCTGAATTTTTGTCTTTTGGCAAAAACTTTAGGCAAAATATGAAAATATTACTTGTGTATTTTAAACATCTATTTTCTTATCTACCAAAAATTCTAAAATTTTCTTAAATGAAGTTTAAGGAAGGGTTTTTTAGAATTTTGATAGTGGATGATAGTCTTTCAATGCGGCAACTGCTTCACAAATTAATAGATATGAACGATATTACTCCCTATGTTTTTGATGCAAAAAATGGCAAAGAAGCATTAACTAAATTCCAGAAAATTCTACCAGATCTAGTTCTACTTGATTTACAAATGCCTGAGATGGATGGAATCACGACATTAAGACTAATGAAAAAAATGGATCCATCCGTTAAAGTAATGATGATGAGTCTGTCTGGTTCTAAAAATGATACACAGGATGCGATAAAATACGGGGCATGTGATTTTCTTCTAAAGCCATTTGATAGAAACGAATTTGCATTCAAAGTAATAAAAAATCTAAGAGAAAAGGCAAACGAGGACAAAATAACTGAATTACAAAATACCACCGAAATGTTAGATGAAAAATTTTCCAAAATGTCTAAAATGATAAAAAAATAAAAATTTCCTTTTTAATTCAAACCATTGCTTACCTTGTTTTCCACCTTGCCTATCTTTTGGGATAAAACTAGATAGACTGCTTAAAAAATGAGTGATACCTGTCCTCAATTCTTCTCAATATGTCTAAATACATGGTATCATCTTGGACATCGATTAAGCCTACATGGAAGCAAGTACCGCTCCAACGAGTTTATGGATTATCTTCATTGCCATAGTCAGTGTAACTCTTTCAATAGATCTTTTTTCAGACCACTTTCATAGATTCTTTAAAAGAAAAAAACTACAAGATGGCAAAACATCACAGCCATTTTTGACTGACTCTATATGGACAATCATCTGGATTGGACTTGGTGGCATCTTTGCAGTTTTGATTTATTTTGTAATGGGTTCTCAAAAAGCAATAGAATACGCTACAGGTTATGCCCTAGAAAAATCACTCAGTGTTGATAACATGCTTGTCTTTGTTTTGATATTTACATCCCTAGGAATTTCCCACATTCATCAACATCGTGTTTTGATGTGGGGTATAATCGGTGCAATTGTAATGAGAATTGGTTTTATTCTTGCCGGTGTATCTTTACTGGAATCTTTTCATTGGATGGTGTATGTGCTTGGGGCAGTTCTGATTTTTACTAGCATTAGAATGATTACAAAAAAAGAAAAGGAAAAGTTAGAGATTGAAAAAAGCATTGTAGTAAGAATTTTAAATAAATTTACATCCGTTGATTCCACATCAAATGATCACAGATTCATCAAGAGAGTTAATGGCAAGTTTGTCGTCACCCCTCTCTTAGTTGCTTTATTGTCAGTAGAGATGACAGACCTTGTATTTGCACTGGATTCAATTCCCGCAGTTCTTTCAATTACACGGGACTCTTTTATCATAATTTCCTCAAATATTTTTGCTATACTAGGTCTTCGAAGTCTGTACTTTGTTGTTGGCTCTGGAATTGAAAAACTGTATTATCTAAAGTATGGCTTGACAATCATACTTGGATTTATTGGAGTAAAAATGCTCCTTTCTGAATTTATTCATATTGAGGTCATACATTCATTGGTTGTGGTTTTTTCACTTTTGGGAGTTACCTTTACTGCATCAATTATCCGAGCAAGAAAACAAAAAAATGAGAAACAAGAAAAATTAACTTAACCTGTTATTTAGAAATTCTGGGATGTTTTTTGATGTTTTTCTAACCTAGTATGCTGAGTGTTAAAACTCCCGACAAATTAGGTTTAAGCACAACCGCGCAATATTCTAAAATCTGAATCAATTAAGTATAATAGACGAATTCTGATGGGTCCCAATAACGTTAATCATTTATGAATAATTTTAAATCCATACATTTGGACAAGTCCAAAGCATTTGAAGAGGCACGAAAAATAGCCTGGGGCTCAATATGGGTTCTGGCGGGTATTGGCGTTGCAGAAATTCTCATTTCTACGTTTACTGGCAGTTTGACACTTTTTGCCGATGGACTTGATTCTATTGCAGATGGTCTAGTCTCATTTATTGTCTGGTTTGGAATTAGAATGATTCACAGACCTCGTTCTGATAGTTTTCATTTTGGATATGCAAAAATCGAAAGTCTAGCTGCATTCATTGCTGCAATAGCTATTCTGATCTTAGGTGCATTCATTGTGTACCATGCATATGAGAGAATCATTCATCCATCTGAAACCACCAATCCAGAAATTACAATGGTTACCCTTTTGGCAGCAGGAAGCATTTCTCTATATCGTGCATTTCAAGTTAGAAGAGTAGCAAAAAAATTCAATCTTGTCTCATTAACACTTGATGCAAAAAATTCCATAAAAGATGGTAGCGCATCATTTGTTGGTTTTGGAAGTGTCTTACTTGGATACTTTGGAATCCAATACATGGATGCAATTGGAGGAATAATCATAGCCGGTTACATCTTTTACATGGCATATACTGCAATCAAGGAATCTTCACTTGTCTTACTTGATGCTGTCAAAGACCCTGACTTGCATGATGAAATCAAAGAACACATTACAACAAGTTTCAACGTTGATGTACAAGATGTCCAAATTCGGCCACTAGGTCACGGCTCTTATGCTCAAATACATGTGATTTTAGATCAAAAAATGACTTTGGATAATGTCTATGAAATTGTAGAGAAAATAAAATCATCAGTTGCAGAAAAATTCAGCATTGATGAAATAGTTATAGAGCCAACTCCAAAGAGTGGCTCTTAAAATCAAAATCATTCTTGACACATTTCTAAATTATACAATACTAGTTCGACTAACTTTTATGCATAGATTGACTGAGTTTTCTCTTAACTAAACCACTGATTGAGTCAAAATTTAGCAGCAATGTTTCTGAGTCAACACCACAAATGATGTACTTTATGATGATGAATTTTGAGTTAAGATGCTTGGCATACTAAAAAAATACTGACTTTGGCAAAGAGTTTTGACTAGATATCCCAATAATCTGCTGCCAGAAAGAAGCAAAAAGAGTCATCTTGGAGATTGGGGCAGAATTAATAGGAGATTTAGGGTATCTGCTGATTATATCTGCCGGTGTCGGCATTGTTGCCTACCTATTAAGACAACCACTGGTATTGGGATTTTTAGTTGCAGGAATTCTGATTGGACCATTTGGCCCATTTAGCCTGATAGATGACGTTTCAATACTTCATAATTTCTCTGACATTGCAATTGTCTTGCTTTTATTTGGTG